>NZ_JBIBBM010000021.1:0-101197 GCF_042900645.1 Streptomyces sp. NPDC012888
TCGCTGCGCGATGGCCTTCGGCCACCCTTGACCCCGCCGCCCGCCCCGGAAAAACGACAGACGAACGGACAACCCAAAACAAGGGCAAGGGGTGCACCTGTCCTGCGGCCCTTCCCGGCTGCCCGGCGGAGCCGGGGGCGGCGGCCCAACCCGCCCTCCGGGCGGAAAGCTCAGCCTTCACCCACCCGGAAGGTGCCAGAGACGGGCCTGCCGGGAGGGCACCCCGGATCGCTACGCGCTTCGGCCGTCTCAGTGTCCCCGTCTGGTCGCTGGCTGGACAAAAGCCGCCCCAGGGCGGAGGGTCATCGGCTGTATTGGCGGCCTCCGGAGCCGCGTGGGGCCGGTTACGGCGGTATGGGGTCGTTAGTGAGCGCCAGACGGTCCTGGAATGACGCAAGGGGAATGAGCGAGCCCAAAAGGCCCGCAATATGTCTCATTTGAGGGGCTTTGCCGCCCCTCCCGTCGCCCCGAGGGGTGCCTGACTGCAATCCACGACGCGCCAGACGGTCTTTCCTTGCGGACATCGGCCCCAGACGGCCTTTCGGCCGCCGGGGCGGCCGGAGCGCGTAGCGATCGATGGCGGTCTATGTCCGGCCACCGACCACACGGGGACACTTTGCCGAGTGGAGCGCGTAGCGGTGTGGGGTGCCCTGGGGCGGCCCGTCTGATGCACCTTCCGGGTGGGTGAAGGTGGGGCTTCCGCCCGGAGGGCGGAATCGGCCGCCGCCCCCGGCCCGGCCGGGCAGCCGGGAAGAGCCGCATCCCTGGGCACACCCCTTGCCCTTGTTTTGGGTTGTCCGTTCGTCTGTCGTTTTTCCGGGGACGGCCGCCCTGTCAAGGGTGGCCGAAGGCCATCGCGAAGCGACGCGACGAAGGAGCGCCCTTGACAGGGCGGACGGCCCCGGAAGGACGATGGGACGGACGGGCAACCACCCCGACGCAACCAACGCCCCCGGTCCGGTGGGTCCGGTCGCCCCCACCCCCGTCGGCGTCCCACGCCACCGGTCCAGTGGGCCCACCCGCCCCACCCCCGCCCCGGATCCGCGCCCCGCCCGAGCCGGCCCACCCCCACCCCCACCCCCGCCCCCCACCGCAGCACCCTCCCCAAGTGGCCCCCCTCCCATAGGCCGAAGGCCTATCGTGGGCGTGTGACTGTGCTGGAGCGGCTGCGCGGTGAGGCGGGGGCGGCTGAGGCGTACCCGCGGTTGCTCGGGGCCGGGGTCGACGAGTTGGCCGGGGCGCTGACCGAGCCCGGGCAGCCGCTGTGGGCGCGTGAGCTCGCCGCGTACCGGCTCGGGCTCGCGCGGGACCCGCGCGCGTTCGAGCCGCTGGTGCTGCTGCTCAACCACCGGGACCCGCCGCGCTGCGCCGCCGCCGCCGAAGCCCTCCTGGCGCTGGGGGATCCGCGCACCGCGCGGGCTGCCGCGGCGCTGGCCACCAATCCGCTGCGGACCGCCTACGCGCTGGAGCCGGTCCGGCTGCTGACCGCGCTCCGCGCCCCGGAGTCGGCGCCCGCCCTGATCGCCACGCTGGGCCGGCTGCTGTCCCCCCACGACCCGTACTGGAGGGTCGCGGTCGCCTGCGTCGAAGGGCTCGGCGTCCTCGCCGACCCGCGGGCGCGGGACGTGCTCACCCGGGCCCAGGCCCACCCCCGCTTGGCCGTGGCGGCAACGGGGGCGCTCCGCGCCCTCAGCGGGGCAGGCGCATCTCCTGGGTGATCGCCCAGCGTTCGTGGTCGCGCCACGCGCCGTCGACGTACAGGAAGTCGGGCGACAGGCCCTCCAGGCGGAAGCCGTGTCGGCGCACCAGCGCCATCGAGGCGGTGTTGCCGGGCTGGACGTTCGCCTCCAGGCGGTGGAGGCCGAGCGCGCCGAAGGCGTGGCCGACCACCAGGTCGAGGGCCTCGCCGAGCAGGCCGCGGCCGGCCGCGTGCGCGAACGCGCCGTAGCCGAGGGCGCCGCACCGGAACGCGCCGTGCACGATGTTGTTGATGTTGACGAAGCCGGCGATCCGTCCGTGGGCGGCGAGTTCGCACACCAGGAACCCGGCCCGGCCCTCCTCCTCGATCAGCCGTCGCGCGTACGGCTCGTACTCCTCGACGGTCTCGGGCGGGAACAGCCACGGGCGGTGGAGTTCCCGGCTCTCGCGTACCCGGGCGGTGAACTCGGGGCCGTCCGCGTGACGGAAGGGGCGCAGGGCCACCCGGCCCCCGGCGACGGTGTACGCGGTGGGTGAGGCGGAAAACGGCATCGAGCCAGGCTAGCGGCTGTGCGACGATCCGGTGTGATCTTCGACGACTACTCCCTCAGTGGCCTGGCGGCGCGCAACAACGCCGCCTGGTGCCACGCCGTCTGCGCCGCGCACGACCTGCCGGGGCGCATGGACGACCGCCTGTGGGCTTCCGGTGTGCGCACCCCGACGCTGTATCCGGACGCCGTCACCCTCGACCCCCGGACCACGGCGGAGGAGGTGCTGCACGCCGTCGACACGCGGAGCCCCGGAGGCGCGGTGAAGGACAGCTTCGCGACCCTGGACCTGGCCGGGGCCGGGTTCGAGGTGCTGTTCGAGGCGCG
This sequence comes from Streptomyces sp. NPDC012888, assembly GCF_042900645.1. Taxonomy (NCBI): domain Bacteria; kingdom Bacillati; phylum Actinomycetota; class Actinomycetes; order Kitasatosporales; family Streptomycetaceae; genus Streptomyces; species Streptomyces sp. NPDC012888. Next base: position 2,574 of record NZ_JBIBBM010000021.1, read on the forward strand.
GTGGATCCACCGCACCGCGCTTCCGGAAGACGGCCGGCGGCCCGCCTCCGGCCTCCGGTGGCGGGTGGTCCGGACCGCCGGGGAGCTGGCCGACTGGGAGGAGGCCTGGTCCGACGGCGAGTCGGCCGGGTTGTTCCGCCCGTCCCTGCTGCGCGAGGACGTCGTCTTCCTCGCCGGCACGGACGGGGGCCGGATCGTGGCCGGAGCGGTCGCGAACCGTTCCGGAGACGCCGTGGGCCTGTCCAACGTGTTCGCCCGTGAGGACGAGTACCTCGACGGCGCCTGGGCCGGGAGCACCGCCCAGGTCGCCCGTCTCTGGCCGGACCTGCCGATCGTCGGGTACGAGGCCGGGGACGACCTCGACGCGGCCGTCCGGAACGGCTTCAGCCCTGTAGGTCCTCTCCGGGTGTGGCTCCACGCCGGTGGCGTCGGGGGTGAGGACGGGCCGGTGTGAGGACGGGCCGGCTCAGGGGCTTGGCTTCGCGGGTGGGGGGATCAGGGGGAGGTGCGGGACGTCGGTGCGGTCGAGGCCGAAGACCTGGACGTAGAGGGAGAGTTCCGCTTCCAGGGCGCGGACCATCGTGTCCGCCCGGCGGAACCCGTGGCCCTCGCCCTCGAAGGCGAGGTACGCGTGGGGCACGGGGCGGCCGCGGAGCGCCGTGAGCAGGCGTTCGGCCTGGGCCGGCGGGCACACCACGTCCGCCAGCCCCTGGAGCAGCAGGAACGGGGCGGTGATGCGGTCGGCCCGGGCGACCGGTGAGCGTTCGCGGCAGCGGACCGCGAGGGTCTCCGCCGGGCCTGCCAGGCCCTCGATGTAGCGGGACTCCAGGTCGTGGGTCTCGGCGGCGAAGCCGCGGAGTTCCAGCACGGGGTAGATGATGGTGCCGCAGGCGTAGAGGTCGGTCGAGGCCAGGGAGGCGGCGGCCGTCCAGCCGCCGGCGCTGCCGCCGCGGATCGCGAGCCGTTCCGGGTCGGCGGTGCCCTCGGCGGCCAGGGCGCGGGCCACCGCCGCGCAGTCCTCGACGTCGACCACGCCCCACTGCTCGCGCAGCCGTTCCCGGTAGGCGCGGCCGTAGCCGGTGGAGCCGCCGTAGTTGACCTCGACCACGCCGATGCCGCGCGAGGTGAAGTAGGCGATGTGCAGGTCGAGCACGGGCGGCACGTGGTCGGTGGGTCCCCCGTGCGCCCACACGACGTACGGGGGGAGTTCGTCGGCGGGGGCGCTGCGGGCCGGGTGGTGCGGCGGGTAGACGTGGGCGTGGATCTCCCGGTCGTCGGGGCCGAGGAAGGTGCGGCTCTGCGGTTCGGGGTAGTAGGCCGGGTCGACGGGGTGCCGGGAGGCCGCGCCGACGACCCGGGTGCGGCCGGTGGCCGTGTCCAGCTCGACCACCTCGTAGCCGCTGCGGGGGCTGGCGGCGACCCCGTACACGCGGGAGCCGTGTACGGCGAGCGTCGGCTGCCAGGCCGTCCAGGGGCCGGCGGCGTCGACGAGGTCGCCGGTCCCGGGGTCGAGTGTCCCCAGCACCGAGGAGCCCAGGCCGTGCAGCACGGCCACGGGGCCGGCCGGCAGGGGTGCCAGCCAGGTCAGGCCGGTCTTCCACAGCGGTCCGCCGAACTCCTCCTCGCGGGGGCAGAGGTTGGTGGCGGCGCCGGTGGCCGGGTCCACCAGGTACGGGTTCCACCAGCCGCTGCGGTCGCTGACCGCCAGGAGGGTCCCGTCGGCGGCCCATTCGGTCTGGGCGACGGCTTCGCCGGGGCCGCCGAGGACGGTGCGCACCGCGGTGAGCGTCCCGTCTTCGGTGACGTCGGCGAGTTTCAGTTCGGTGCCGTCCCACGGCATCCGCGGGTGGTCCCAGACCAGCCAGGCGGCTCGCCGGCCGTCCGGGGAGAGCCGGGGTCCGGTGGTGAACCGGTGCCGGTCGTCGGTGAGTTCGCGGACGCGGTCGCGGTCCCCGGCGGCGGAGCCGTCCAGTGGTACGGCGGCCAGCACCCTGCGGACGTCGGTGGGCGCGGGGCCGGTGAACTCCTCCAGTACGCACCACACCTCGTCGCCGCGGAGCACCGGATCGGCCCACCGCAGGCCGCCGCCCACCCCGGACAGGGGGGTGAGGGGCACGGGCGCGGCGCCGGCCGCGTCCGGCCGGTAGGCGTACATCCGCTGGTCGGTGTGGTGGACGAACACCACGAGCGGGCCGCCGTCGCGCAGGGCGCCGGTCCAGGGCCGGCCGCCGTACTCGACGACCCGGCTGCGGACGTTCCACGGCGCGGGCAGGACCGACCGCTCGGGGCCGCCGGCGGGCCGGCGCACCAGGGTGCGGCGGCCGCCCTCGGCGGGGCGGGGTTCGGTCCACCACACCTCGTCGCCGACCGTGCCGAGGTACTCGGGGCGGCCGTCGACGGCGGCGGCGAGGGCCGCGTCGATGGGGGAGGGCCAGCTGCCGTAGGGCCCGGCCGGCAGCATCACAGGGCCCGCAGGGCGCGGTCGAGGACGCGGACCCCGAAGTGGAGGGCGTCGACCGGGACCCGCTCGTCGACGCCGTGGAAGAGGGCCCAGTAGTCGAAGCCGGGGGGCAGCTTGAGCGGGGAGTAGCCGTAGCCGGTGATGCCGAGCCGGGAGAACTGTTTGGCGTCGGTGCCGCCGGCCATGCAGAACGGGACCACGTGTCCGTCGGGGTCGAAGTGCTCCACGGCTTCCCGCAGGACGGCGTAGGTGTGGCCGTCGACGGGTGCTTCGAGCGCCACTTCGCGGTGGTGGAACTCCCAGTGCACGTCGGGGCCGGTGAGTTCGTCCAGGGTGTCGGTGAACTCGCGTTCCCCGCCGGGCAGGATCCGGCCGTCCACGTAGGCGGTGGCGTGGCCGGGGACGACGTTCAGTTTGTATCCGGCGCTGAGCATGGTCGGGTTGGTGCTGTTGCGCACGGTGGCTTCGACGAGGGCGGCGGCCGGGCCGAGCTTGGGCAGCAGTCCGTCGAGGTCGAAGCCGGGGGAGCGGGGTTCCACGGACAGGCCTTCGCGGGCGGCGAGTTCGCGGACGCAGGCGGCGACGGTGGCGGTGAGCCGGACCGGCCACTCGTGTTCGCCGATCCGGGCGACGGCGGCGGCCAGCCGGCTCACCGCGTTGGCCGGGTTGGGCTTGGAGCCGTGGCCGGTGGTGCCGTGCGCGGTGAGCTTGAGCCAGGCGGTGCCGCGTTCGCCGGCGGCGATGGGGTAGAGGGCCCGGCCGGGCCCGGTGTGCAGGGTGAAGGCGCCGGATTCGCTGATGCCCTCGGTGCAGCCCTCGAACAGGTGGGGGTGCTGGTCGGCGAGGAAGCCGGAGCCGTCGACGGCGCTGTCCTCCTCGTCGGCGGTGAAGGCGAGGACGATGTCGCGGCGGGGGCGGACTCCGTGGCGGGCCCAGGCCCGGACGAGGGCCAGCACCATCGCGTCCGTGTTCTTCATGTCGACGGCGCCGCGGCCCCACACCACCCCGTCGCGGACCTCGCCGGAGAAGGGGTCCACGGTCCAGTCGGCGGCCTCGGCCGGGACGACGTCCAGGTGGCCGTGGACGAGCAGGGCGTCGGCGCCGGGGTCGGTGCCCTCGACGCGGGCGACCACGTTGGTGCGGCCGGGGGTGCGTTCCAGCAGGACGGGTTCCAGTCCGGCGGCGGCCAGGCGTTCGGCCACGTACTCGGCGGCGGGCCGTTCGCGGCAGTCGCCGCCGCCCCGGTTGGTGGTGTCGATGCGGATGAGGCCGGAGGTGAACTCGACGGCCTCGTCCAGTGCCGCCGCGTCGACGGCCTCCCCGGCCGTGCCGGGTCCCATGTCAGCCATACTGCTCCTCCACGGCCGCGGAGACGATCGTCGTGACCGCCTTGAAGGTCCGGATGCCCTCGTACATGGTGTCGCTGCGGTAGGAGATCCGGCGTTCGCCGCTCCGGTCGACCCCGGGGACGACGGTCGCCGCCATCGACAGGTGTTCGGCGTCGAACTCGACCTCGACGGTGAACGGGCCGCCGGTCACGGGGTCGTGGCGGACGGCGAGGGCGGTGGCTTCCTTGGCGGCCGCCCGGATGTCGGCGGAGGTGCGTTCCGGGGTGCGGCAGACGGCCGCGTAGCGGGAGACGTGGTCCTTGACGGCCACGGTACGGGCGCGCGGCGCGTATCCGGCGGCGTCGGCGCAGGTCAGGTCGTCTCCGGTGACCAGGATGACGGGCACGCCGTACTCGGCGACCGCGTGCGCGTTGAGCAGGCCCTCGCTGGCGCGGGTCCCGTCGACCCAGACGCCGGTGATGGAGTTGGCGAGGTAGGTGTGGGCGAGGACGCCCTCGGCGCCGGCGCCGGTGTGGTAGCCGACGAAGGCGATGCCGTCGACGTCCCCGTGCTGTACGCCCTCGACCATGGAGAGGGACTTGTGCCGGCCGGTGAGCATCTCGACCCGCGGGTCGAGCCGTTCCAGCAGCAGGTTGCGCATGGTCCAGTGGGCCTCGTTGATCAGGACCCGGTCGGCGCCGCCGTCGAAGAACCCCCGGGCGGCGGCGTCGACGTCGGAGGTGAACATGGACCGGCAGCGCTCCCACTGGGGCGTTCCGGGGAGGACGTCGGCGGGCCAGGTGACCCCGGTGGCGCCTTCCATGTCTGCGGAGATGAGGATCTTCATCGGCCCCCCGGCGGGTTCGGTGCGGTACGGAGCTGACGTCCCACACTAGCCAGGGGGCCGGGCGCGGCCCAGGGTGCGGCTCGCGCGGACCGCGGCCCGGGCGGGGCGGGCCGCGAAATCCACTCGAACCGGTGAGTCCCGGCCGGACCCCGGGGAGGGCCGGCTCAGGCCTCGGTCTCGCGGGCGAGGTTGGCGAGGACGGTGTCGTAGATGCGGCCGAGGCCCTTGGGGGCGAAGGTGCGCTCGAAGAAGCCGCCGATGCCGCCTGCGCCGTTCCAGACGGTGGTGACGACGGCCTTGGACTTGCCCTCGCCGGCCGGGGTGACCGTCCAGGTGGTGACCATGGAGGAGTTGCGGTCCTTCTCGACGAGGCGGCCGTCGGACGGCTCGGTGACCTCCAGCATGCAGTCGCGGACGCGCTTGCTGGTGGCCTGCAGCTTCCAGTGCACCAGGGTGCCCTCGCCGTCGCCGCCCTCCAGCACCTCGTACTCGCTGAAGTGCTCCGGGAGGAGCTTGCGGCGGGCGCCGGCGTAGTCCGCCAGCGTGTCGAAAACGGTCTCCGCGTCGGCCGCGATGATCCGCTCCGTGGTGGCTTCGACCTGCGCCATACCTGTTCCTCCAGCAGTAGTGAACGTTGTGCGGCGGCAAGCCAACCACTTCCGGGGCGGCGGCCCAAATCCGGCCCGGGGCCGGGGTTCTGGCGCCCGGGCGGCGGCGGCCCGGCGGGGTGGGGGCGCGGCCCCGCACGATCATGGGAACGTTTGTTCTATTCTCGGGTCGGAGCCATCGAGGAGGAGCCATGCGCTGGGACGATCTCACCGCGACCGGAGGCGGACCCGCCGCCCTGTTCGGCGCCGACGCCGTGGTCACCCGGACCTTCGATACCCCCGAGTTCCGCGGGATCACCTTCCACGAGGTGCGGGCCAGGTCGATCGTCAACCGGGTGCCCGGAGCCTCACGGATGCCGTTCGAATGGACGGTCAACCCCTACCGGGGCTGTTCGCACGCCTGCGTCTACTGCTTCGCCCGCAACACCCACAGCTACCTCGACCTCGACACCGGTCTCGGCTTCGACTCCCAGATCGTCGTCAAGACCAACGCCCCCGAACTGCTGCGCCGTGAGCTCGGCTCCCGCCGCTGGACCGGCGCCCACATCGCCATGGGCACCAACGTCGACTGCTACCAGCGCGCCGAAGGCCGCTACCGGCTCATGCCCGGGATCATCGAGGCGCTCCGCGACCACGCCAACCCCTTCTCCATCCTCACCAAGGGCACGCTGATCCTCCGCGACCTGGAACTGCTCCGGCAGGCCGCCGAGGTCACCGAGGTCGGCGTCTCCGTCTCCGTCGGCTTCACCGACACCGCCCTGTGGCGGACCGTGGAGCCCGGCACCCCCTCGCCCGCCCGCCGGCTGGACGCCGTACGGACGCTCGCCGAGCACGGCATCGGCTGCGGCGTGCTGATGGCCCCGGTCATCCCCTTCCTCGGGGACTCGCCGGAGCAGCTGCGCGCGACCGTCCGGGCGATCGCCGAGGCCGGCGCCACCTCCGTGACACCCCTGGTACTCCATCTGCGGCCGGGCGCCCGCGAGTGGTTCACGGCCTGGCTCGCCGCACACCACCCCCGGCTCGTCGAGCGGTACGAACGCATGTACGCGGGCGGGGCGTACGCGCCGACCTGGTACCAGCGCCGGATCACCCGCCAAGTCCACGGCTTCGCCGACGAATTCGGGATCGGACCGAGCAGCCCCGGAACCCACCGCCGACCCGTGCTCCCCGAACGCCCGGACGGACCGCGGCCCGCCGGACCCGTCCAGCTCAGCCTGCTCTGACCCGCCCGGCCCGCCTCGGCATCATCAGATCGGGCCAACGCGCGGCCCAATGCGCCCCTCCCGCGCACGGTTCCGGGACGATTCCGCCCAGAACCCTCTGCCGGGAGGCCCCATGACCCCGTCCCCGTCGTCCCCCTCGCCCGCGTCGTCGGCGCAGCCCGCGCCGTGCGCGCCGTCCGGGCCCGCGCCTTCCGCGTCGCCCCGTCCGGGCGCGCCGGCCCGGACCGCACCGCCCGTGCGGTTCCGCAGGCGCGCCGCCGTCCTGCTCGCCACCGCCACCGCGGCCACCGCCCTGTCCGGACCCGCCGCCACCAGCACCGCCGCCGCGCCGGCGCCCGCGCCGCGCGCCGCCGCCGACACGCTGCACTGGACCGGCTGCGCCACCACCCGCTTCCCCACCCTCCAGTGCGCCACCCTCGACGTCCCCCTCGACCACGAGGCGCCCACCGGCCGGAAGATCAGACTCGCGCTCACCCGGGTCCCGCACACCGCCGCCCGCTCCATGGGCCCGCTGCTGGTCAACCCCGGCGGTCCCGGCGGCAGCGGACGCAACCTCGCCGGGTTCATCGCCTCCGCGCTGCCCAAGGACGTCGCCGCCCAGTACGACGTCATCGGATTCGACCCGCGCGGCGTCGGCAAGAGCGAACCCGCGCTGGACTGCGGCCCCGGCCACTTCGCGCCCGTACGCCCCGACTCCGTCCCCTACCGCGCCGCCGACGAGCTCGCCAACCTCCAGCGGGTCCGCGCCTTCGCCGAGTCCTGCGCGGACCGGCACGCCGACGTCCTCCCGCACATCGGCACCGTCGCCGCCGCCCGCGACATCGAACTCCTCCGCGCCGCCCTCGGCGCCCCGAAGATCAGCTACTACGGCTACTCCTACGGCACCTACCTCGGCGCCGTGTACGCCAAGCTCCACCCCGGCCGCGTCCACCGGCTGGTCCTCGACTCCGTCGTCGACCCCTCCGGCGTCTGGTACCAGGACAACATCGCCCAGGACCTCGCCTTCGACGCCCGCCACAAGGCCTTCCTCGCCTGGGTGGCCAAGTACGACGACAAGTACGGACTCGGCAAGGACCCGGCCGCCGTCGAAGAGCGCTGGTACGCCATGCGGGACGCGCTGCGCGGCACCCCGGCCGGCGGCAAGGTCGGCCCGTCCGAACTGGAGGACACCTACCTCCCCGGCGGCTACTTCAACGGCTACTGGCCCCACCTCGCCGAAGCCTTCGCCGCGTACGTCCTCCGGCACGACACCGCACCGCTGGTCGCCGCCTACGAGCGGTTCGGCGCCGTCGACCCGGCCGCGGGCAACAGCTACAGCGTCTACAGCGCCGTGCAGTGCCGGGACTCCGCCTGGCCCCGCGACTGGGCGGTGTGGCGTCGCGACATGTGGGCCACCCACGCCAAGGCCCCCTTCATGACCTGGAACAACGCCTGGTACAACGCCCCGTGCGCGTTCTGGCCCACCCAGCCGCTGACCGCGCCCGACGTCACCAACAGCGCCCTGCCCCCCGCCCTCCTGGTGCAGGCCACCGAGGACGCCGCGACCCCCTACTCGGGAGCGGTCAGCATGCGCCGGAAGCTGGCCGGCTCCGCCCTGCTGGTCGAGGAGGGCGGCGGCAACCACGGGGTGTCGCTGGCCGGCAACAAGTGCCTCGACGAGAAGGTGGCGGCCTACCTCCGGACCGGCCGCGCGACCGACGCCGCCTGCCCGGCCGCCGCCGAGCCGACCCCCGTCCCGGCCACCCGGGCCGTACCCGCCAACGCCGGCGGGGCCGCCCTGCACGGACTGCTCGGTTTCCGGGGCTGACCGCCCCCGGGCCCCCGGCGCGCCCGGCCGGACTCACCGCCCGGCTGCCCCGGGCCGCCCGGCTGCCCCGGTCCGCCCTGCCACGGCCGGGTCGTCCCCCCGTACCGCCCCCGCATCCCCCCGCGGGTGGGACGATCCGGCAAAACCCTGTCACCGGGCCCCCGCGGCGTGTTCCATTCCCCCATGGCCACTACCGTCCGGCGCGCCGTCGTCACCCTGCCCGCCGCCCCGCTGGGGCCCGAGAACCCCCTGCCACCGCTCAGCCCCCTCGACGAGCCGCACGTCCTCGACGAACGGTCCCGCGAGGCCCTGCCCCGCCGGATGGCCCGCCAGATCGGCTATCAGCCGCTGCGCTCGCTGCTGCCCGTACGCCTCCGCGACGGATACGGCCGCGACCGGTCCGAGACCGCCCTCGACGCGGTGGTCCTGGAGAACGAACACCTGCGGGCCACCGTGCTGCCCGGCCTGGGCGGGCGGGTGCAGTCGCTGCTGCACCTGCCCACCGGCCGTGAACTCCTCTACCGCAACCCGGTGTTCCAGCCCGCCGCCTTCGCCCTCAACGGGGCCTGGTTCTCCGGCGGCATCGAATGGAACATCGGCGCCACCGGGCACACCACCCTGTCCTGCGCCCCGCTGCACGCCGCCCTGGTGCCCGCGCCCGACGGCGGGACCATGGTCCGGCTGTGGGAGTGGGAGCGGCTGCGGGACCTGCCGTTCCAGGTCGACCTCTGGCTGCCCGCCGACTCCCCGTACCTGTACGTGGGGGTCCGCGTGCGCAACCCGCACGAACGGCCCGCGCCCGTCTACTGGTGGTCGAACACCGCCGTCCCCGAGGACCCCGGCACCCGCGTCCTCGCCCCCGCCGACGAGGCCTGGCACTTCGGCTACGAGCGATCCCTGCGCAAGGTGCCGGTACCCCGCTGGGAGGGCGCCGACCGCACCTACCCGCTGGGCAGCGAGTACCCGGCGGACTGGTTCTACGAGCCGGCGGAGGACGGCGGCCGGCCCTGGATCGCCGCCCTCGACCACTCCGGCCACGGCCTCGTGCAGACCTCCACCGACCGGCTGGGCGGCCGCAAGCTCTTCGTCTGGGGATCGGGCCCCGGCGGGCGGCGCTGGCAGGAATGGCTGACCGAACCGGGCACCCCCGGCTACGCCGAGATCCAGGCCGGGCTGGCCCGCACCCAGCTGGAACACGTGCGGCTCGACCCCGGCGCCGAGATCAGCTGGCTGGAGGCGTACGGGCCGCTGGCGGCGGACCCCGCGGCCGTGCACGGCACCGACTGGGCCGCCGCCCGGGCCGAGGCCGCCCGGGCCCTGGACGCGGCGCTGCCCCGCGGCGCGGTGGACGCGGCGTACGCAGCCTGGCGTGAACACGCCGACACCGAGCCGGGAGAGCGGCTGGCCTCCGGCTCCGGCTGGGGCGCGCTGGAGGTGCTGTGCGGCGGCCACAAGCTGCCGGGCACCCCGTTCGCCGAGCCGGACATCGGCGAACAGGAGCGGCCCTGGCTGGAGTTGTGGCGCACCGGCGCCCTGCCGGGCGGCCCGGACCCCGCCGCGCCGCCCGGACCGGGCCCGGTCGCCCCGCACTGGCGGGACATGCTGGAGACGGCCCCCGCCGATCCGCTGACCGAGTACCACCTCGGGGTGGCCCAGTGGCACGCCGGGGACCGCGCCCAGGCCGTACGCAGCTGGGAGCGCGGCCTGACCCCGGCCCCGTCCCGCTGGCCCCTGCTGCGCTGCCTGGCGGCGGCCGACGCGGTGGCCGGCGAGACCGGCCGGGCCGCCGAGCGCTACGCGGAGGCGTTCCGGGCCCTGGCCGAAGCGCGCGACGGCCGCGGGGGCGCGGCCTGGGACGCCGCCGAATCGGCCCTCGGGCGGGAGGCGCTCGCCGCCCAGCTGGACGCCGGCCGGGTCCGCGAGGCCCGGGCCGTGTGGGACCGGGTCCGCCCCGGGCTGCGGGAGCGCGGCCGGTTCCGCCTGCTGGCGGCGAGGCTGCTGGTGGCGGAGGGACACGTGGTCGCGGCACGGCGGCTCTTCGAGGACGGGATAACGGTCCCGGACCTGCGCGAGGGCGACGAGTCCCTGGCCGAACTCTGGTCCGCCCTCTCGCCCCAGCCCCTCCCCGCCCACTACGACTTCCGCATGCGCCCGGCCTGACCCCCGGCGCGAAGCCCCGGAGGCGGGATGGGCGGGATGGCGGGACGGGCGGGTTCCGGGGCGCGGTTCAGGCGCGGCAGAGGATCTCGCCGTGGGGTACGGAGAACCACGCCTCGCCCGCCGCCGCGGCCCACTCGCGCCACGCGGCCGCCGCCTCCGCCAGCGTCGCCGGCGTCGCCAGGCCGCCGGCCGTGGCGAGGCCGGCGTACGCCGAGGCCGTCGTACGGTCCGCCCACAGCTCCGACCACCACGCCACCTCCTCCGCGGAGGCGAAGCACCACACCGACGCCGAGGCCCGGACCTCTCCGAAGCCCGCCGCCCTCGCCCAGGACAGCAGCCGCCGTCCCGCGTCCGGCTCCCCGCCGTTGGCGCGGGCCACCCGCCGGTACAGGGAAAGCCAGGCGTCCAGGCCGGGCGTCTGCGGGTACCAGGCCATCGCCTGGTAGTCGGCGTCCCGGGCCGCCACCACCCCGCCCGGCCGGCAGACCCGCCGCATCTCGCGCAGCGCAAGCACCGGGTCGCCGACGTGCTGGAGCACCTGGTGGGCGTGGACCACGTCGAAGGTGTCGTCGGGGAAGTCCAGCGCGTGCACGTCGGCCGTGCCGAACTCGATCCGTCCGTCCAGGCCGCGGCCCTCCGCGTACGCCCGCGCCTGCGCGACGACGTCTGCGGCGGCGTCCACCGCCACCACCCGCCCGTCCGGGCCGACCAGCTCGGCCAGGTCGGCCGTGATGGTCCCCGGCCCGCAGCCCACGTCCAGTACGGACAGGCCCGGGCGCAGCTCGCCGATCAGGTAGGCGGCGGAGTTCTCCGCGGTGCGCCACCGGTGCGAGCGCAGCACCGACTCGTGGTGGCCATGGGTGTAGACGGCGGTGTCCCGGGCGCGGCTCATCGTGTCACTCCTCGTCGTCCAGCGGTTCGAAGCGTTGCCGCAACCGTAGAGGATCATGTCGGGATATGAGATAGGCGTTTTGAAATGTGGACGTCACCCGTGCGGGTAAAGGGGATTGAGGCCCTGGCTGGCAGGGCAGTCCCGCTGCGAGGACAGTGGGCATCGGGGTCGCGGGGGCCGAGAGGACGGTGAGCTCCATGGGAACCGGAACCAGCGAAACCGGCACGGCGGGCGGGTCCGCCGGCCCGGACCGGCCCGGACAGGGGGACACCCTGCTCGCCGCGCACGCCGACGCGCTCCGCCTCTTCGGCGACCGCGTCCGCTCCGTGCGCGAGGACCAGTGGACCGGCTCCACCCCCTGCACCGAGTGGACCGTCCGGGACCTGGTCAACCACGTCACCGGAGAGCAGCTGTGGGTCCCGCCGCTGGTCACCGACGGCCGTACGGTCGCCGACGTCGGCGACGAACTCTCCGGCGACCTGCTCGGCGACGACCCGGTCGCCGCCTGGGACCGCGCGGCGGAGGCCGCGCGCGGCGCGTTCACCGCCCCCGGCGCGCTGGAGCGCACCGTCAAGCTCTCCTACGGCGACACCCGCGCGTCCGCGTACTGCTCCGAACTGACCGCGGACTGCGTGGTGCACGCCTGGGACCTGTCCCGCGCCATAGGCGCGGAGGACCGCCTGCCGGACGGGCTCGTCGAGTTCTCCCTCAAGGAGGTCATGCCCTATGCGGACGGCCTCGCCGCCAGCGGGATGTACGCCCCGCCCCTGGAGGCACCGGCCGGCGCCGACGCCCAGACCCGGCTGCTCGCGCTGCTCGGCCGGGCTGCCTGAAGGGGCGCACGGGAGCAATCCACCTTATAAAGGGCAGGGGTCGGGTAGAGGGAACGGGGCAAGCGGCAACGGGACGGTCGGACGGGACCCGCAGAGGAGACAGAGGCGGTGGAGGGGATGCAGCGCACGGTGCCGGAGGGCCGGGGCCCGGTGCGCTACGGCCCGCCCCCGCCCGAGCCGGGCTTCCCCGTACTGCCCGAACTCGCCGCCGCCCTCGCCGCGGAAGCCGGCCACGCCGCCCCCGAACCCGCCGGCGGCGGGCCCGCCGTACGCGCCGCCGCCTGCCGGTACTGGGGCCGGCGCGGACTGGCCACCGCCCCCGACGACGTGGCCGCCGGCCCCGGCGGGCCAGGGCTCCTGCTGGCCCTGCTCGGCGCGTACGGCGGCGACGTGATGCTGCCCCGGCCCTGCCCGGCCTGGTGGACCCCGCAGATCCGGCTCCTCGGCCGGCGCGCCTTCCACGTGCCCACCCCCGCCGAATGCGGCGGCGTGCCCGACCCCTGGGCGCTGATGGAGACCGTACGCCGGGTCCGGGCCGAGGGCGGCGACCCCCGCGTCCTGCTGCTCTGCCCGGCCGACGACCCCACCGGCACGGTCGCGCCGCCCGAGCTGATCCGCGAGGCCTGCGAGGCCGCCGAGACCGAGGGGCTGTTCGTCGTCAGCGACGAGACCTGGCGGGACACCCTGCACCACCCGCACGACACCCTCTTCGTCAGCCCCGCCGAGATGCTGCCCGAGCGCGCCGCCGTCCTGCTGGACCTGGCCGGATCCCTGCTGCCCGCGGGCCTGCCCGCCGCAGCCCTCCGCTTCCCCGACACCCCGCAGGGCACCTGGCTGCGCGCCCGCACCCTGGACGTGCTCACCGCCACCGGCGCGGTGGTGGCCGGACCGGTCGCCGCGGCCGCCGCGCACGCGCTGGCCGAACCGGGGGCCGTGGCCGCGCGGGCCCGGGCCGCGGCCGCCCTCCACGGGACCGTCGCGGCCGCCGCGCACCGCCGGCTGCTCGACGCCGGGGCGCTGAGCCGGCCCCCGGAAGCCGGCCGGCACCTGTACGCCGACCTCACCCCCCTGCGCGGCGGGCTGGCCCGGCGCGGGGTCGGCGACGCCATGGAACTGGAGGACTGGCTCGGCGCCCGCCTCGGCACCCCCACCCCCGGCGGACAGCGCTTCGCGGACGACCTCGGCGCGCCCCGGGTCCGGCTCTCCACCGCACCGCTGCTGGGCTCCGAGCCGGAGGAACGCGGAGCCGCGCTGACCGCACCCGACCCGCTCGCGCTGCCGCGGGTCCGGGAGGCGCTGGACACGCTCGCGGCGGTCCTGGCCGAACTGACGTGACCCGACCGACCGTCCGCAGAACGGAGCCATGCTGATGAGGGACCAGACCGACCGGCTCGAACCGGCCCCGCGCACGGCGCCGCGCGCCGCGCCCGCCGCGCCGCCGCCCGCCGGGGCGGGCCGCCGGCCTCCGGTCCTCGGCGGCACGCCGGCCCCGGCCGCGCCCCCCGTTGCCGGGCAGCCGCCCGGCGCGCTCCGGCCGCTGGGCGAGGTCCGCAGGTGGCCCAGGTCGTTCGCGGACCGGCTGACCACGCCCCTGCCCGGCCTGCGGGCCTTCGCCCGGCTGGCCCGCGAAGGCGCCTTCCGGCCCCGCCCCGAAGCCCTGAGCGGCATCCCCGACCTGCCGTACGAGCCGGGCCCGCTGCCCGAGGCCCGCCCCGGCACCCTGGCCGCCACCTGGGCCGGCCACGCCAGCTGGGTGCTGCGCGTCGGCGGGCTGACCGTGCTCACCGACCCCGTCTGGTCGCGGCGGATCCTCGGCACCCCGGCGCGGATGACGCCGGTCGGGGTGCGCTGGGAGGACCTGCCGCCGGTCGACGCGGTCGTCATCAGCCACAACCACTACGACCACCTCGACGCCCCCACCCTGCGGCTGCTGCCCCGCACCACCCCGCTGTTCGTCCCGGCCGGCCTGGGCCACTGGTGCCGGCGCCGCGGCTTCACCCGCGTCACCGAGCTCGACTGGTGGGAGGCGGCCGAACTGGACGGCGTCCGCTTCGACTTCGTCCCCGCGCACCACTGGTCCAAGCGGACCCTGCTGGACACGTGCCGGTCGCTGTGGGGCGGCTGGGTCCTGACGGACGGGGCCGCGGACCGCAGGGTGTACTTCGCCGGCGACACCGGCTACGGGCACTGGTTCGCCGAGATCGGGCGGCGGTACCCGGGCATCGACCTGGCCCTGCTGCCGGTCGGCGCGTACGCGCCGCGGTGGTGGCTGCGGGACGTCCACACCGACCCGGAGGAGGCGGTCCAGGCCTGCCTGGACGTCGGCGCGCGGCGGATGGCGCCGATGCACTGGGGGACGTTCGCGCTGTCGGCCGAGCCGGTACTGGAGCCGCTGCTCCGCGTCCGCGACGCGTGGACCCGCGCGGGCCTGCCCCGCGACCACCTCTGGGACCTCCCGATCGGCGCCTCCGCCACGCTCTAGCGCGGGCGAGGCCGCACATGCCGCCCCGGCGCTCGCTGCCCCGGCGGGGGCGCCGCCCGCGTACCGGCGGGGGTGGGCCATGCAGCCCGAGCGGCGTTTGAGCGGGCCCGGCCGGAGGCGCGGGTTGCGTGGCGGAGCGGGGGTGTGCTGGGGCACGTGGGGCTTCGCCCCACCCGCCGCGCCTCAATCGCCGGCGGGGCTGGAGTGGCGTGCCGGCGGCCGGCGGCCGGCCGGGGTGCCGCCCGCGTACCGGCGGAGCCGGACCGTCCGGCCAGGGCGGGGTTCGAGCGGGCCCGGGCGGAGGCGTGCTGCGCGGGGCCGGCAAGGGCGGGCGGGGTCAGGTGGGGCGGAGGTGGCGCCAGGCCGCGGGGGCGGCGCTCACCAGGAGCGCCAGGGCCACCGCGACCACCACGCCCTCCCACGGTTCGGAGAACAGCGAACCCCCCAGGATCCCGATCACCCCGTACGCCGCCGCCCACGCCACGCACGCCGCCGCATCCCCCCGCGCGAACCTCCGCAGCGGCATCTCCGCCATCAGGCACGCCACCATCACCGGGATCCGCCCCGCCGGCACCAGCCGGGACAGCACCAGCACCAGCATCCCGTGCCGGTGCAGCCGGCCCTGCGCCTGGGCCAGCCGTTCCGGGTCGGCCCGTTCCCGCAGCCGCGCCAGCCGGCGCGAGCCGCCGGGGGAGCGGACCCCGCGCAGGCCCAGCCAGTACAGGGCGAGGTCACCGGTGAACGCCGCCACCGCGCCCACCACGAACACCAGCAGCACCCCGAACGGCAGCGACTCCCGCTGGTGCACGGCCACCACCGCCGCCGAACTCACCAGCGCCCCGGTCGGGATGACCGGCACCAGCGCCCCCAGCGCGACCAGCAGGAACAGCGCGGGGTAGCCGACCGCCTGCTGCGTGGACTCCGCCTGCACCAGCATCACGGCAGCCGCACCCGTTCGCCGTGGTCCGGCACCCGTACCGCCACCTTCGGCGCCGCGCGGCCCGCCAGCCGCTCGAACTCGACGCCCGGCGCGTGGAACTCGTGCGGCCGCACCGCGTCCATGCCCACCGGCCAGTACGTGCCGTAGTGCACCGGAACCGCCGCCGCCGGCGCCAACGCGGCCACCACGGCGGCCGCCCGCGCCGCGTCCAGGTGCCCCGGCCCCAGGTACGGGCCCCAGCCGCCCACCGGCAGCAGCGCCACGTCCACCGGCCCGACCTCGTCGGCCATCGCGTCGAACGGCCCGGTGTCCCCGGCGAAGTACGTCAGGGCCGAGCCCTCGACGACGTACCCGAGCGCCGGCGACGACCGCGGGCCGAACGGCAGCCGGCGGCCGTCGTGCCGCGCGCTGACCGCCCGGACCCGGACCCCGTCCGACACCCGCACCACCTCGCCCGGTACCACCTCCGTGACCCGCAGCCCCCGCACCACGGCGACCCGGGCCAGCGCGGGCAGCGCCCGGCACGTGCCGCGCGGCACCACCAGGCGGGTGCCGGGCGCCAGCCGGGCCAGCGACGGCAGGTGCAGGTGGTCGGCGTGCAGGTGCGAGACCAGCACCACGTCGGCAACGGCCGCCTCGGGCGGCGGCAACGCGCCGCGCCTGCGCCGCAGGTGCGCGAGCCGCCGGGCGAACAGGGGATCGGTCAGCAGCCGGACCCCCGAGTCCTCGACCGTACAGGTGGCGTGCCCCCACCAGGTGACCTCCACCGGCACGGCGCCCCCCTCCCTTCGCTTCGTCCACCACGAGCGTAGGGCCTGCCCGGCCGGTTCGCCCGTACGAGCAGGCCGACGACCCCCTCCTCCCCGGGCCCCGATCGGAGTAGGGTCGGGCGGCATGGATGAGCTGCGGGTGGCCGCGATCGCCAGCCTGGTCCCGCTCGAACACCTGGACGCCGACCCCTTCGTGGTCGACACCCGGAGCCAGCAGGCCATGTGCGCCCGCTGGGCCGCCGACCAGGGCTACGTCGTCACGCGCCAACTGCTCGGCTACGGCATGCGCGCCGACCACTGCGGCCTGTGGGCCGACGTCGACGCCGGGCAGGTGGACCTCTTCGTCGCCCCGAACCGGCGGGTGCTGGAACGCGCGCTGCGTTCGGTGGACGAGTTCACCGCCGAGTGCGCCCGCCGCGGGGTCCGGCTGGAGACCGCCGGGCTGAGCGAGCCCAGCTACACCTCGGAGATGAAGGCCGAGGTGCACCGCCGGCTGTCCATGCCGACGGCGGGCTACGACGGCACCTGACGACCGCGAACCGAAAACGGCGTACCTGGCGCCCGCCGGGCCTGGTACCCGCCGGACCTGGCACCCGCCGCGTCCGGGACCCGCCCGGCCTGGTACCCGCCGCACCCGACACCGCCGGCCCCGCACGCGCCGCCCCGCGTCCCCGTGCGCCGTCCGTGTCGAAACGCCCGGTCACCCGCCCTGTGCGAGGCTGGTGAAGGGGCTCGCGGTCCGGGCGTGCCCGGGGCGGCCCCGGCCGGCGGGGTGACGGACGTGAGGCGGGTGCGGCGTGGTCCAGGGGTGGTGGGGGCGTTGGCGTACGGCGGGCGGGGCCCTGCTGCGGGTGATCCTCGTCTGGGCGGTGTCCACCCTGACGATGCTGGTGCTGGCCGGGATCCTGCCGGACTTCCGCTTGCAGTCCGGCGACGGTGACAGCTTCACCCGGATCGCCCTCACCGCGGCCTGGGGCGCCGGCGCCTTCGGCGTGCTGACCGCACTGGTCTGGCCCGTGGTGGTCCGGGCCCTGCTGCTGGTGCCCGCGCTGGTGCTGGGCCTGCTGGTGTTCTTCCTCAACGGCTCCCTGCTGCTCCTCGCCATGGACCTGATCCCCGACGGCCGCGGCGAGGCCGCCCCGGAGACGGCCGTGGTGGTCGCCGCCGTGATGTCCGCCGTCGCCTCCGCGACCTCCACCGCCCTCGCCGTGCGCGACGACGAGGCGTACGGCCGGCGCCTGTACCGGCTGGCCGACCGCCGTCGCCGGCGCCTCCGCGGCCGCACCGCCGCGGAGGCGGGCGTCGAGGTCACCCCCGGGCTGCTCTTCCTCCAGCTCGACGGGGTCGGGTACGGGGTGCTGCGGGAGGCGGCCGCCGCCGGTGTCATGCCCACCGTCGCCGACTGGCTCGACCGCACCCACCGGATCGCCCCCTGGCGGACGGACTGGTCCAGCCAGACCGGTGCCAGCCAGCTCGGCCTGCTGCACGGCTCCAACTTCGACGTGCCCGCCTTCCGCTGGTACGAGAAGGAGACCGGCGAGGTCATGGTCTGCAACCGGCCCGCCAGCGCCGAACGCCTCCAGCGCCGGGCGGTCAAACGCGCCGGCCACGGCGGGCTGCTGACCCGCGACGGCGCCAGCCGCGGCAACCTGTTCAGCGGCGGTGCCGACCAGCTGGCGCTGGTGCTGTCGGTCTCGGCCCGGCGCGGCCGGGGCAACCGGTCGCGGGCGGGCTACTTCGCGTACTTCTCCGACCCGGCCAACGCGGTCCGCACCGCCCTGTCCTTCGTCGCCGAGGTGGTCCGGGAGACCGTCCAGGCGCTGCGGGCGCGCAGGCGCGGCGGCACCGGCCCGCGGGTGGCGCGCGGCCTGCCGTACCCGTTCATCCGGGCCTTCGCCACCGTCGTCGAACGGGACGTGGTGGTGGCGGCCGTGATCGGCGACATGCTCGCCGGCCGCGCCGCCGTCTACGCGGACCTGGTCGCCTACGACGAGGTCGCCCACCATTCCGGCCCGCGCGGCCGGGACACCGACCAGGTCCTGGCCCGGCTGGACCGGAGCCTGGCCCTGCTCGCCCGGGTCGCCGAGCACGCCCCGCGTCCGTACCGGATCGTGCTGCTCTCCGACCACGGGCAGAGCCCCGGCGAGACGTTCCTGGGCCGGTACGGGCTGCGGCTGAAGGACCTGGTGCGGGCGGGCTGCGGGCTGCCGGTGTCGCGCCGGGCCGGCCGCACCCACAGCGGGGCGGAGGCCCGGGCGGCGGTGCGCGCGGCGCTGCACCGGCCGGTGGAGGAGGAGCCGCAGGAGGAGGCGCGGGAACAGCCGGCGTCGGACCCGGTGGTGCTGGCCTCGGGGAACCTGGGGCTGGTGTCGTTCCCGGACGTACCGGGCCGGGCCGGCCGGGAGTGGATCGACCGGGCGCACCCGGCGCTGCTGCCCACCCTGGCCAACCATCCCGGCATCGGGTTCCTGCTGGTGGACGGGGTGGTGCTGGGTCCGGGCGGGGCCTCGGCCAGGCTGTCGGTGCCGGGGGAGGCGGAGGAACTGCTGGCGGCGTACGGGCCGGGCGCGGCCGAGGCGGTCCGCCGGACGGACTCCTTCCCGCACGTGGCCGACATCATGGTCAACTCGGCGTACGACCCGGCGACCGGCACGGTCCACGCCTTCGAGGAGCAGATCGGCTCGCACGGCGGGCTGGGCGGCGAGCAGGGCACCGCCTTCCTGATGTGGCCGGCCGGCCTGCGGGACCCGGAGCCCGGGCTGGTGGGGGCGGAGCAGGTGCACCGGGTGCTGCGCGGCTGGCTGGCGGAAACGGCCCGGCCCGCCGGAACGGCTCCTTCCGCGGTGGTGGAGGATCCACGGCCGGAACGCGTCGCGGACGCAACCTTTCCGTCCGGACAGGTGCTCGCGCAGGACGAAAACCGATGATTTGGAGCCGCCCCGGCGATACCGGAGCATGTGGCGACCTGTCCACGATGTGAAACACCGTAAGGCGCACTACCCGTGAGCACCACCCTTCGCGGGGCCGCCGGCCCGGAGGCCACCAGCCCCGGTGCCGGGAGCGTGGGGGCCACCGCCCCGGACGCCGGCCCGCACGCCCGCCGTTTCGGCCTCCCCGTCGCGATATGCCTGGTCATGGGCAACATCGTGGGTGGAGGCATCTTCCTGCTGCCCGCCTCCGTGGCCCCCTTCGGCACCATCAGCCTGCTCGCCTTCGGGATCCTCACGCTGGGCGCGATCGCCCTGGCGCTGGTCTTCGGCCGCCTCGCCGGCCGGCTCCCGCACACCGGCGGACCCTACGTGTACGCCCGCGCCGCGTTCGGCGACTTCGCCGGCTTCCTCGCGGCGTACAGCTACTGGATCACCGCGTGGGTGTCGAACGCGGCCCTGGCCGTCGCCGCGGTCGGCTACCTCTCGGTGCTCTTCCCGGCCGTGGGCGAGCACCGCTGGTCGATGTGCCTGGCCGCGCTGGCCGTGCAGTGGCTGCCGGCCGTCTCGAACCTGGCCGGCACCCGGTACGTGGGCGCGGTGCAGCTGGTGGCCACGGTGCTGAAGTTCGTCCCGCTGCTGCTGGTCGCCGTGGGCGGGCTCTTCTTCTTCGACCCGGCCAACCTGGGCCCGTTCCGGGCGGGGGAGCAGAGCGCGGTCGGCGCGGTCTCGGCGTCCGCGGCGATCCTGCTGTTCGGCTACCTGGGCGTGGAGTCGGCCGCGGTCAGCGCCGGCGAGGTCCGCGACCCGCGGCGCAACGTGGGCCGGGCCACGGTGCTGGGCACCCTGGGCGCGGCCGTGGTGTACCTGCTGGGCACCGTCTCCGTGTTCGGTCTGGTCCCGCACGACCGGCTGGTCGGCTCCGAGGCCCCGTTCAGCGACGCCGTCGACGCCATGTTCGGCGGCGGCTGGGGCGGCACGCTGGTGGCCGGTGCCGCGGTGGTGTCGATGCTGGGCGCCCTCAACGGCTGGACCCTGCTGAGCGCGCAGACCCCGTACGCGGCCGCGCGGGACGGGCTCTTCCCGAAGGTGTTCGAGACCCGGCGGCGGGGCGTCCCGGTGGCCGGCGTGGTCGTCACCGTGACCCTGGCGTCCGCGCTGACCGTCTACAACTACACCGCCGGATCCGAAGGCGTGTTCGAGGTGCTGGTGCTGGTCACCACCTTCACCGCCACCGTGCCCTACCTGCTGTCCACCGCGGCCCAGCTGTACTTCCTGGCCTCGGGCCGGGCGGACCGGGTGCACCGGGGCCGCCTGGTGCGGGACGCGGTCCTCGCCGGACTGGCCTTCGCCTTCTCGATGTGGCTGGTGGCCGGCTCCGGCTACGCCGCGGTCTACCAGGGCGTCCTGTTCCTGTTCGCGGGCGTCGCGGTGTACGCGCTGATGGCGGCCCGGAGGCAGCGCGCCGCGGGCTGAACCGGCCCGGACGAGCGGAAGCCCGCGCCGTGACGGCGCGGGCTTCCGTGTCCTCGCGGGCTACGGCCCGATCAGTCCAGGTAGTCGCGCAGCACCTGGGAACGCGACGGGTGGCGCAGCTTCGACATGGTCTTGGACTCGATCTGGCGGATGCGCTCACGGGTGACCCCGTACACGCGGCCGATCTCGTCCAGGGTCTTCGGCTGGCCGTCGTTCAGGCCGTACCGCATGGAGACCACGCCCGCCTCGCGCTCGGACAGCGTGCCCAGGATGGACTGGAGCTGCTCCTGGAGGAAGGTGAAGGAGACCGCGTCGGCCGGCACGACCGCCTCGGAGTCCTCGATGAGGTCACCGAACTCGCTGTCGCCCTCCTCACCCAGCGGGGTGTGCAGGGAGATCGGCTCGCGGCCGTACTTCTGGACCTCGATGACCTTCTCGGGGGTCATGTCGAGCTCCTTGCCCAGCTCCTCCGGGGTGGGCTCGCGGCCGAGGTCCTGGAGCATCTGGCGCTGGACGCGCGCCAGCTTATTGATGATCTCCACCATGTGCACCGGGATGCGGATGGTGCGCGACTGGTCGGCCATGGCACGGGTGATCGCCTGCCGGATCCACCAGGTCGCGTAGGTGGAGAACTTGAAGCCCTTGGTGTAGTCGAACTTCTCCACGGCGCGGATCAGGCCGACGTTGCCCTCCTGGATGAGGTCCAGGAAGAGCATGCCGCGGCCGGTGTAGCGCTTGGCGAGGGAGACCACGAGGCGGAGGTTGGCCTCCAGCAGGTGGTTCTTGGCCCGGCGGCCGTCCTCGACGAGGATCTCCAGCTCACGGCGGTACGCGGGCTTGAGGTCCTCCTCCTCTTCGAGCTTGTACTCGGAGAACAGGCCCGCCTCGATGCGCTTGGCGAGCTCGACCTCCTGCTCGGCGTTGAGGAGCGGCACCTTTCCGATGAGCTTGAGGTAGTCCTTGACCGGGTCGGCGGTGGCGCCGGCCACCATGACGGTCTGGGCCGGGGCGTCGTCGTCGTCCTCGTCGGACAGCACGAAGCCCTGCCCGGCCTTGGGGTCCTCCTCGGTCTCGTCCTCGAGGTTCTCGAAGAGCTCCTCGTTCTCGAGGTCCGGGGTGTCGGCGTCGGCGTCCTTGGCGGTGGTCTTCTTGGCCGCCGTCTTCTTGGTGGCGGTGGCCTTCTTGGCGGTGGCGGTCTTCTTGACGGCCCGCTTCTTCGGCTCGGCGGCGGGCGCGGCCACGGCCGCGGCACCGTCCTCGGAGGAGGCCGCCTCGGGCTGAGCGGATATCGCCGCCGCGGCGGCGGGGGCCGCTGCGGCCGTCTTGCGCGCGCCGATGGGCCGGGGAGGGGCCGCGGCCTTCTTCACGGTGGTGCGGGCGGGTGCCGCCGCGGCCTTGCGGGGCTTCTTCGCGGCGGTCTTCGTGGCAGGGGCGGCGCTCACGTGCAGCGCGACGCCCTCCTCGTCCAGGACCTGGTTCAGGCTGCGCAGGACCCGCTTCCACTGGTCCACCGGGATGCGGCCGGTCTCGAAGGCCTGGCGCACGTCGTCACCGTTGATGTGACCCTGCTCGCGGCCGCGCTCGACGAGAGCGACCAGGGCCTCGGATTCGGCGATCTCCGGAGGGAACGTACGGGACGGGCTGAGCGACACAAGGAGCCTCTCGATTGCGAACAGATAAAGGACGGGCGGGACATCATCGCGCGGCCCTGCGAGAACGCCCCCGAGGGGGTCGGTATTCCGGCGCCGCGCGAGGACACCTGTCGGTTCATCGCGCGCCCGACAGGATTCGTTACGCGCTGAATTGAGTGACCTGCGCCACGCTCCCGCGAAACGGTCAGCGGCCGGAGCCCGGTTTCCGCGCCTCGATCAGGAACCGGGCGGTGTGGGCGACGAACGGCCCGTCGCGCTCGATCCGCTCGTGGAGCTCCCGCAACCGGTCCCGGTGATGGCCCACCGTGAAGCCCGGCACCATCCAGATCACCTTGCGCAGGAAGTAGATCACCGCCCCGATGTCGTGGAACTCGGTGCGCAGGCGTTCCGAGCGGAGGTCGACCACTTCCAGACCCGCCTTCTCCGCGTCCTTGACCGCGTCGTCGGGGTGCCGGGCCCGGCGGACCTCCTCCGGCTGCGGGCCGAGGAAGTACTCGACCAGCTCGAAGACGCTCGCCGGTCCGACCTGCTGGGAGAGGTAGATCCCGCCGGGTCTCAGCACCCGGGCGATCTCGTCCCACCAGATGGTCACCGGGTGGCGGCTGGCCACGAGGTCGAAGGCCTCGTCGCCGAACGGCAGCGGCGGCTCGTCGGAGTCGGCGACGACCACCGCGCCCAGCGGGTGCAGCAGCCGGGTGGCCCGGTCGACGTTCGGCGGCCAGGACTCGGTGGCCGCCGTCAGCTGCGGCAGCGGCGCCGCGCCGGCCAGCACCTCCCCGCCGCCGGTCTGGATGTCGAGGGCCGACCGGACGGAGCCCAGCCGCTCCCGCAGGAGGCGCTGGTAACCCCAGGACGGCCGCTGCTCGGTCGCCCGTCCGTCCAGCCAGGAGAAGTCCCAGCCGTCCACCGAGACCGACTCGGCCTCGGCCACGAGATGGTCGAAAGTGCGTGTCATGCGTTGATCGTCCCAGTTCGGGCGTGGCCGTTCCACCCGATAAGGCATCGCCGGCCCGTCGACTACAGTGGGCGGCGGGCCGTGACTGGCGTTCGGGTGGATCACCACCGGGGAGCGGCCCGGCGCACACCCCACGGGGGGTGCCGTGCGCCGATGCCGCGCGCCTGGGCGAACCGCGATCCCGCAGCGACGTTCAGGAGACCCCTATGACGACTGCCACCGCCCGCCTGATGGACGGCACCGCCCTCGCCCGCCGCGTCACCGAGCGGACCGCCGCCCGGGCCGCCGCGCTCACCGCCCGCACCGGCACCGCGCCCTGCCTGGCCACCGTGCTGGTCGGCGAGGACCCCGCCTCCGTGACGTACGTCCGCATGAAGCAGAACCGTTGCGCCAAGGCCGGCATCACCTCCCGCCACGTGGCGCTGCCCGCCGGCACCACCACGGAGGAGCTGGTGGCCGTCATCACCGCCCTTTCGGAGGACCCGGAGATCAGCGGCATCCTGCTCCAGCACCCGGTGCCGCACCACATCGACGAGCGCGCCGCGTTCGAGGCGATCGCCCCCGCCAAGGACGTCGACGGCGTCACCATGCACTCCTTCGCCGCCATGGGCTTCGGCCTGCCGGGTTTCGTCTCCTGCACCCCGGGCGGCATCATGCGGCTCCTGGAGGAGTACGACGTCGACCTGACCGGCAAGCACGCCGTGGTCGTCGGCCGCAGCGCCATCCTGGGCAAGCCGGCCGGCATGCTCCTGCTGGAGCGCAACGCCACCGTCACCTACTGCCACTCCCGCACGCGGGACCTCTCCGCCCTCGTCCGGCAGGCCGACGTCCTGGTCGCGGCGGTCGGCAAGGCGGAGTTCATCCGCGGCGAGGACATCAAGCCGGGCGCGGTCGTCCTCGACGCCGGCTACAACGAGGGCAACGTCGGCGACGTCCACTTCCCCTCCGCCGCCGAGCGCGCCTCCCTGATCACCCCGGTCCCGGGCGGCGTGGGCCCGATGACCATCGCGGTCCTGCTGGAACAGACCGTGGAGGCCGCCGCCGCCCAGGCGGGCATCCCCCTCACCGACCTCGACGGCTGACCCGCCGCCGCCGTGCGGGCGGGCCTGCCAGGCCCACGGCGGGCCCGCCCGCCCCGCGACCTGCATTACCCGGCAGGTAATCGACCCTCCCGCGGGGGCCCGGCATGGTGGTCGTGTCGGGTTCCGGGGACGGGGGACCTCCTGGCGGTGGCTGGGGGCGTTCCGGTCCGGGCCCGGCTGTGACCAGCGTGTTCGGCCCGCCCAAGGAGGATGGTTCCCATGTCCGCGACCCTGCTCACCGGTATCGCCCGCACCGCCGAGCCGCGGCTGGCGCTGCGCCGGTTCCTGGCCCTCGACGCGGTCGTCACCGGCGCCAACGGCCTGGCGTACGCGGCCTTCTCCGGGCCGCTGGGACGGCTGCTCGGCGTCGGGGAGGGGCTGCTGCTGGGGCTCGGGCTGCTGCTCGTGGCGTACGGCGCCGCCGTGGGACGGCTGGCCTCCCGGCGGCAGCCGGCCCCCTTCGCGGTGAAGGCCGTGGTCGAGACGAACTACGCCTGGGCCGCGCTCAGCGTCGTCGCGGTCCTCCTCTGGTTCACCCCGACCGCCGCCGGCGCCGTGTGGATCCCCGCGCAGGCCCTCACCGTCGCCACGTTCGCCGTGCTCCAGCAGATCGCCCTGCGCGCCTCAACCGCCCAGTGAGCGGAGGTACTTCGCCGTCGCCGGGTCGGCCGGGAGCATCGTCTCGATGGCCAGCTCGGCGACGGTCACGTCCATCGGGGTGTTGAAGGTGGAGATGGACGACACGAACGACAGCACCCGGTCGTCGTGTTCGATGACCAGCGGAAGGGCGAAGTACGGGACGGGCTCGGCCGGTTCCGCGTCGCCCGTGCGGTGCGGGACGGGGTACGCCGACACCTCCTCGTACAGCGCGCGCAGCGGTTCGGAGCGGGCCAGGGCGATCTGCCGTTCCATCTGGGCGAGCAGGTGCCCGCGCCACTCCCTGATGTTGACGATCCGCGGCGCCAGGCCCTCGGGGTGCAGCGTGATCCGCATCGCGTTCAGCGGCGGGGCCAGCAGGTGCTCCGGGAGCCCGTCGAGCAGCATGAGGACGCCCCGGTTGGCGGCGACCACGTGGTACGCGGCGTCCACGACCAGGGCCGGGTACGGCTCGTAGCCCGTCAGCAGCCGCTCCAGCCCCTCGCGCAGCGTCCCCATCGACGGGTCGTCGAGCGGGGTGTGCGCGTAGCGCGGCGCGTAACCCGCGGCCAGCAGCAGGGCGTTGCGGTCCCGCATCGGCACGTCGAGGTGGTCGGCGAGCTTGAGCACCATGTCCTCGCTGGGCCGGGACCGCCCGGTCTCGATGAAGCTGATGTGCCGGGAGGAGGATTCGGCGCGGCCGGCCAGTTCCAGCTGGCTGATGCCGCGCCGCTCCCGCCACGTGCGGAGCAGGGACCCTACGGTGACACGGGCAGCAGTCGTCATGCGCACGACGGTAGCCCACCGGGTCTTCAGCCCACGTCGAGTACGTTCCGCAGGCCGAGCCGGTACCGCCACCGGTCGTGCCGCTTGAGCGCCTCGACCTCCGGCGACCGGTACAGCCGGTGGATCGTGCAGCGGGCGGCTTCCGAACCGTCGCGGTCCAGCAGCGCGTTGACCGCGGCTCGGGCCGAGGCGTTGGCGCCCTCCATCGTGGCCAGGTCGATGTCGACCGCCACGTAGTCGCCGCTGAGGAAGAAGTTGGGGATCCGGGTGGCGGCCGTCGGCCGGTCGTAGAGGGTGCCCACGGGGTGGATCAGCAGCTCGTCCTCGTTCACCGGGTTCGGGGTGCCGAGCCCGTCCACGCCCGGGTCCAGGAACCAGGAGTGCAGGGCGCCGTCCCGCAGCAGCGTCCGGCCGGTGTCGTTGAGGGAGGCCTTCAGCTGCGCCCACACCTCGCGGGCGACCTCCTCGCGGGTGCACTGCTTGGCCGTCTTCCCGTACAGGATCCCGGGTTTGTCCCATTCCGAGATGTCCACCGACAGGACGTCCACCACGCTGCCGTCGCCGTAGTCGGCGGCGAAGTCCCGGGCCGGCCAGTGCTCGGCCTGCTGGATGGCGGTCAGGGACCAGGGCGAGTCGATGCAGTTGAGGTGGCCGTGGACCAGCGGGGCCCGTTCGGTCAGGTAGAACTGGATGCCGGTCATCCAGTCCGTCTGCAGCCGGTCGCAGCGGACCAGCATCGGGTCGGCGGCGCGGAGCTGGGCCCCCCAGGTCCGGCGGGCGTGCTCCACCGGCATCGCCGACACGTAGTGGTCGGCGGTGACCGTCTCCCTTGCTCCGTCCGGGCCCTCGACGATGACACCGCTGACCCGGCCGTCGCCGTACCGGACCTCCCGTACGGTCCAGCCGATCCGGAACTCGACTCCCAGGGAACGCAGATGGGCCTCCCAGGGGTCGATCCAGGCCTCGTTGGTGGGGAGGTTCAGGATCCGGTCGGGCGGGCCGTCCGCGCCGCGGCCGAGCGCGTTGAAGACGAAGGCCTCGCCGAGGGTGCCGACGGTGCGGGTGGACGCCTCCTCCGCCTTGGTGGCCACGATGTTGCGGGTGACGCCCACGGCGAGGATCCGCTGGTACTCGTTCGACATCCGTGCGGCACGCGTGAACTCCCACCACGGTGTGCGCTCCCACACCTCGTCGCGCCGTTCGTCGCAGCTGGTGAGGAAGACCAGGGCCCGGTCCACGAAGTACGCCGTCTCGTGCAGCGGCAGCCGGACGAAGGTCTGCACGAACCCGGTCAGCATCCGGCGGATCTCGTCCAGGGTGAGCGGGGCGGGGGAGTGCCCGGGCCAGGGGATCGGTGCCCGCAGGTCCTCCCGGCCGCCCGCCCGCGCGAACATCATCTCGGGGGGTGCGACCAGGTTGCCCCAGACGCCGTCGGCGTTGCCGGGGAAGGGGATGCGCCTCATGGTGTCCGGCAGGTTGTGGTAGATGCCGGGGATGAAGCGGAAGCCGTGTTCGGCGGGGAGCGGGCGGCGCGCGCCGCGGGCACTGCCGGGTACGCCCATGCTGCGGGCCTTGCCGCCGAGGGCCCGGCGTTCGTACACGGTGACCGCGTACCCCCGCTCGGCGAGTTCGTGGGCGGCGGTCAGCCCGGCGACGCCGCCGCCGAGGACCGCGACCCGGCGGGCGGCAGCCGGCCCGGCCGTCGCCCCGGCCGGCGCCCCGGAGGCGGCGGTCGCGGCGGCCGCGGGGGAGGCCGCCGGCCCGGCGGCGGTCAGGGCCGCGGCGGCGCCGGCGGCCGCCGTGCCCGCGAGGAAGGCGCGCCGGGAACCCGGGGCCCGGACCGCCGCGCCGCCGTCCGAACGTTCCGTGCCGTCCGTGCGTTCCGTACGGTCCGTGCCTGTCATGGGACGCCCCCTCATTACCGGCGGTAACAGCATGTCCGGCGCAGGAGCATAGGGGCGCCCCGCGGGCCGCGGAAGGCACAGGAGAACCCGCGCGCACTATGGCGCGAAACCTTCCCCCGCCGCCGTGCTGTGGGAACCTTGACAACACGTCACCATCAGTGGGACCGGGGAAGGAGCCGGCACATGCCGAGTGAGCCGCTTTCGCAGAAGGAGATCGAGGACCGGTTGCGGGAACTCCCGGGCTGGGCCTTCGAGGACGACCGCATCCTCCGCACCTACCGGCTGGGCACGCACGTCGCCGCCGGTGCGCTCGTCGCCCACATCGTCGCCGTCCAGGACGAGTTGAACCACCATGCCGACGTCACCCTCGGCTACGACACCGTACGGCTCGCCGTGAACACGCACAGCGCGGGCGACGCCGTCACCGAGACCGACTTCGAGCTCGCCCAGCGGATCGAGGGCATCGCCCCCGCCCACGGCGCCGGCTGACACCGCCGGCTGACACCGCCTGCTGACACCGGTCAGGCCGCCGCCCACCCCTCCACGGCGAAACCCCCGCCCGCCGGGCGGACCCGTACGGCCCCCGTACCGCCGAAGTGCGCGGGCACGACCAGCTCCCGCTCGGCGGCGGCCCGGCCCAGGATGCGGCGCCGGCTGGCCGCCGCACCCCGGGCGTCGAGGCAGAAGCAGCTGTTGCAGCCGGGCTCCAGGATCTGGACCGGGCTGTGCAGGAGGTCCCCGACGAACACCGCCCGGTCGTCCCCCGACGCGAGCCGCAGCACCGAGGAGCCGGGGGTGTGGCCGGGCGCGGACTCCAGTACCAGGTGCTCGTCGACGCGGTGCTCGCCGTCCCACAGCTGGGCCTGCCCCGCCCGCAGGACCGGCGCGACGCTGTCCTCCCAGACCAGC
The DNA here is from genome assembly GCF_042900645.1 of Streptomyces sp. NPDC012888. NCBI lineage: Bacteria > Bacillati > Actinomycetota > Actinomycetes > Kitasatosporales > Streptomycetaceae > Streptomyces > Streptomyces sp. NPDC012888. Next base: position 31,252 of record NZ_JBIBBM010000021.1, read on the forward strand.
CGGTCGTCCTCGCTCAGGCCGCCGCCGTACGCGTTGTCCGGCCCGAAGTGGAACGCGTCGGCGGCCGGCAGCAGGTAACGGGCGTTGGGGAAGGTGGGCACCCACTCACCGTCCACGGCCCTGGTGTTCCAGCCGACGTGGTCGGCGTGGAGGTGGGTGTTGACGACCAGGTCCACGTCCTCCGGGCGCACCCCGGCCCGCTCCAGCGGGCCGAGGAAGTCACCCTGCCAGTGGTGGAACGCCGGGGAGCCGGGCCGCTCGCGCCCGTTGCCCACACCGGTGTCGACCAGTACGGTCCGGCCGCCGCTGCGCAGCACCCAGGTCTGCAGGGCCATCACCGCCACGTCGGCGCCGGGCTCCCAGTGGTCCGGCACCAGCCAGTCCCCGTTGTCCTTCCACAGCTCCTCGGTGGAGTCCGGGACAAGCGTCCGGGCCGGCGCGAACGCGCCCTGCCACTCGACGACCCGGATGACCTCGACCTCGCCCCATACCGCGCGCTGCGCGCCCTCAGTGCTCATGTCTCCGACCCTAGGGACGCCCGGTGAGTCCCTCAATGCGTGCCCGGATCAGGGGAATACGCCTCCGTCTCAGCGGCGCGACGCCGACGTGTGCCGCGCGGCTACCCTGGCCGCATGGACGTGGTGAGCGACGCGATCTCCGCCGTACGTACGGGCCGGCCCGCCTCCAACCGGGTGCGGGTGGGCGGCAGCTGGTGCACCCGGCTCGCCCCGTACGAGGGCGCCGGCTTCCACGTGGTCCTGGCGGGCGGATGCTGGCTGCTGCCCGACGGCGGGGAGCCGGTCGCGCTCGGCCCGGGCGACGCCGTGCTGCTGCCCCACGGGACCGGGCACGTGATCGCCGACTCCGTGGCCGACGCCGCCACCGTGGCCGGGGCCGTGCCCTTCGAGTCGTGGCAGCGGGGCCGGGAACCGGGCCCGCCGCCCGTCCCCGCCGGGCGCGCCGGGGCCACGGAGATGCTGTGCGGCAAGTACCGCTTCGACCGCAGCAGGCAGCACCCGCTGATGGCGGAGCTGCCGGCGCTGGTCCACCTCCCGCACCGGGTCGGGGGCCATCCCGAACTCCGGTCCGCCATCGACCTGCTGGGCCGTGAGCTGGATGAAGGCCGGCCCGGCTCGTCGATCGCCGTGCCCAGCCTGCTCGACCTGCTCCTCGTGTACATGATCCGCTCCTGGATGCACGAGGCCGGGACCGCGGCCGCCGCCGCGTCCGGTACGGGACCCGGACCCCGACCCCGACCCGGCACCGGCACCCCGTCCCGCACCGGCACCGGCTCCTGGGTGTGGCCCGCCGTCCTCGGCGACCCGGTGGTCGCCGCCGCCGTACGCGCCGTGCATGCCGAGCCGGCCGCGCCCTGGACCAACGACCGCCTCGCCGCCGAAGCCGGCGTCTCCCGCCCCACGCTGGCCCGCCGGTTCACCGCCCTCGTCGGCCGCCCGCCGATGGCCTACCTCACCTGGTGGCGGCTGACCCTGGCCGCCGGACTGCTCCGCGACACCCCCGACCCGCTCGCCGCCATCGCCCGCCGCGTCGGCTACGGCACCCCGTACGCGCTCTCCCACGCCTTCAGCCGCGAGTTCGGCACCACCCCCGGCCGGTACCGGGCCGCGGCCACCGCCCCCGGCGGATGAGCGGAGGCGACGGCGCGCGTCAGGCCGGTTCGAGGCGCCAGCCCTGCGACGGGGAGTCCGTCTCCTCCCACTGGCGGGCGCGCCCCTGCTCGTCCACGTCCAGCGGCAAGCCGCTGATGCAGGCGATCAGCGACACGACCCCCGGCTGGTCGAGGTGTTCCTCGACCAGCCACTCCTGGGCCCCGAACCCGTTCGCCTTCCACAACTGGACGCGCGCGCCGCTCTCCGTCGAGGCCCCCGCCACGTCCAGCCGCTTCCCGCTGCGCACGTGCTCCACGTGGTGCATCCCGGCGCCCGCGTGCACCGGCAGGATCCGCCAGTGCTGCGCGCCCGCCGGCTCCGCCCGCTCCGGGCCCAGCCGCACCCGCGAGCCGCCTCCCGTCCGGTCCCCCTCGACCTCCAGTACCCGTCCGTCCGCGGCGTTCCTCAGTACGTACACGCCCTCCACACCCCGCGCCTACAGGTCGAAGCCGGCCGGGTCCGGGCCCAGCCGGCGGCCCGCCGGGCCCGCGCCGAGGGCGTCCAGCGCGGCCATGTCCTCCGCGTCCAGCGCGAAGCCGAACACGTCCAGGTTCTCGCGGATCCGGGCCGGGGTCACCGACTTGGGGATGGCGACGATGCCCTGCTGCAGGTGCCAGCGCAGCACCACCTGGGCCGGCGACCGCCCGTGCCTGGCGGCCACCGCCGCCACCTCGGGCAGCGACAGAAGGTCCTTGCCCTGCCCCAGCGGTGACCAGGCCTCCGTGGTGACGCCCAGCTCGGCGTGGACCGCGCGCAGTTCGCGCTGCGGGAACAGCGGGTGCAGTTCGACCTGGTTCACCGCCGGCACCAGCGGGCTCACCTCGCCGAGCCTGCGCAGGTCCTCGGCGCGGAAGTTGGACACGCCGACGGCTCGGGCCCGCCCACTGGCCGCGATCTCCTCGAAGGCGTGCCAGATGGCCAGGTAGTCGTCCCGCATCGGGCGCGGCCAGTGGATCAGGTACAGGTCGAGGTAGTCCAGGCCGAGGCGGTCCAGGGAGGCGTCGAACTCGCGGAGCACGTTGTCGCGCTTCCACGTCTCCGAGGCGTGGTTCCACAGCTTGGTGGTGACGAACAGCTCCTCGCGCGGCAGCCCGGACGCGGCCAGCGCCCGGCCGGTGCCCTCCTCGTTGCCGTACGCGGCCGCCGTGTCGACGGAGCGGTAGCCGGCCTCCAGGGCGGTCCCGACCGCCCGTTCGGCCTCGCCGTCCGGCACCTGCCAGACACCGAAGCCGAGCTGCGGCATGGCCGTGCCGTTGCCGAGGGTGATGGAGGGGACCTGGTGCGCGGGGTTCACTTCTGGCCGTTCCCTAGTCTGTCGCGTGCTGCTTCCGAACGGGTACGACCGCCGACAACCGGAGGCCGGGCGGGCCTATTCCCGCCGCCGGGTCCGGTCACCCGCACGGCTCAGCCGGCGGTCCCCAGGTACGCCGCGCGGACCAGCGGGTCCGCCCGCACCTCCGCCGCCGTGCCCTCGGCGAGGACCGTGCCGAGGTCCAGCACCACCACCCGCGCGCACAGCTCCATCACGAACGCCACGTTGTGCTCGACGAGCAGCACCGCGCAGCCCTCCTCGTCGGCGAGCCGCCGCACCACCCGCGCCAGCTGCTCCCGCTCCGGCGCCGACATGCCCGAGGCCGGCTCGTCCAGCAGCAGTACCCGGGGCGGATCCGCCACCGCCCGCGCCAGTTCCACCATGCGGGCGCGGCCGACCGGCAGCCCGCCCGCGCACGAGGGGCCGAGCTCGGCGATCCCGCACCCGGCCAGCACCTCCTCGGCCCGGGCCCGCCGCTCCCGTTCGCGGCGCCGCCGGCCCCGCGGGCCGCCGCCCCGCCACTCCTGGGCGACCAGCAGGTTCTCGGCCACGCTGAGCTGGCCGAACAGCTGCTGCCGCTGGAAGGTGCGCCGCATGCCGTGCCGGGCCCGCCAGACCGGCGAGCGGCGGGTGACGTCCACGCCGCCGAGCAGCATCCGGCCCTGGTCGGGCCGCCGGATCCCCGACAGCACGTCGAAGAGGGTGGTCTTCCCGGCCCCGTTGGGCCCGATCAGCCCGCACACCTCACCGGGCCGCACCCCGAGGGACACCCCGTGCAGGGCCCGCACCCCGCCGAACCGCACCCCGACCCCGACCGCCTCCACCACGTAACCGTTCATCGGCGCATCCCCAGGTAGGCCTCGGTCAGCCGGTCCGCCTCCACCTCGGCGCGGGGGCCGCACCACGACACGAGGCCCTGGGAGAGGTAGGCGACGGTGTCGGCGATGCCGAGGATCTCGGCGGCCTTCTCCTCCACCAGCAGCAGCGCCGTACCGGCGGCGCGGAGCTCGGTCAGCAGCGCGTACACCTCGTCCACCACGCGGGGCGCGAGGCCGAGCGAGGGCTCGTCGGCGACGAGCACCGCGGGCGGCCGCTGGAGCAGCGGCGCGAGGGCCAGCATCTGCTGTTCCCCGCCGGACAGGGAGCCGGCGGGGACCCCGCGGCGCTCGGCGAGCCGGGGGAACCGGTCGTAGACGGCGGTGCGGGCGTCGGCCTCAGGCAGGTACAGGGCTAGGTTCTCCTCGATGGTGAGCGAGGGGAAGGTGCCGCGGCCCTCCGGCGCGAGCAGCACCCCGGCGCGGGCCCGCCGCACCGGGCCGTCACGGGTGGCGTCCCGGCCGTCGACGTGCACGCTGCCGGCGGCGGGCGCCAGGGCGCCGGCGGCCACGCGGCAGAGGGTGCTCTTGCCGGCGCCGTTGGGGCCGAGCAGCGCGAGCATCTCGCCCCGCCGCACGCTCAGGTCCACCCCGTGCAACACGAACCCCCCGCCGTACCCGGCGACCACCCCCCGCAACACCAGCGCCCCACCGGGCCCCGGCGGGGCGCTGGTGGTGCGGGGCCGGACCTCAGCCCCGCCGGCGTTCGAGGCGCGGGGTCCGGGGCGGAGCCCCGGGGGTTCGGGCGCAGCCCGTTCCGCGGTCCGGGGCGGGGCCCCGGTTCCGGGAAGGGGCGGGGTGGGGGAGAGGCCGCCCGGGGGGCCCGACCCCGCCGCCCCCCGCCGCCGCCCCCACCGCACCGGCACCGCCGCGCAGTACCCGTCCGGATCGTTCGCCAGCGCCAGCCCCGCCAGCCCGAACAGGATCACCGGCAGGTGCGCCGACTCCGTCACGTACTCCGCGAACACCGTCGGCATCACCGCGAACACCAGCCCCGCCACCACCGCGTACTGCGGCCTCCGCACCCCCGCGGCCACCACCACCGCCAGCCACACCAGCCCCGTCATCGCGGTGAAGTCGGTCGCGGTGATCCGCGTGTTGTACGAGGCGTAGAGCACGCCCCCGAACCCCGCCAGCCCCGCCGACAGCGTGAACAGCAGCAGCTTGGTGCGCAGCACCGACACCCCGGAGGCCATCGCCGCCACCGGCGCGGACCGCACCGCCAGCATCGCGCGCCCCGCCGGCGAGTTCCGCAGCGCGCTCAGCCCGGCGGCGACCGCCGTGACGACGACCACCAGGGCCACGCCCATCGCCCGGTCGTCGGAGAGGTCGAGCGGCCCCACCACCGGGCGGGGGACGGGCCAGCCCGTGTCCCCGTTCCGCAGCCAGCGCAGCTGGAAGAGCACCTGGTCGGCGAGGAACGCCAGGGCGAGCGTCGCCAGGGCCAGCGTGCGCCCGCCCAGCCGCAGCGCGGGCAGCGCGACCAGCGCCCCGAGCAGGGCCGCCGCGCAGGTCCCCGCCGCCAGTGCCGCGGCGAACGGCCAGCCCCGGCTCATCAGCAGCCCGGCCACCAGCGCAGCGCCCGTCACGAACGTGGCCTGGGCCAGCGACACCATGGCGCCCAGCCCGGTGACCACGCTGAACGACATGAACACCAGCGAGATCGCCAGCCCCTGGGCGAGCAGCCCGCTCCAGAACGGCGTGGTCACGGTGTAGAAGGCCGTGGCCAGCAGCACCGCGCCCGCCGCCCACACCCCCCACCGCCGCGGCCAGGACGCCCCCGCGAGGTGGTCCGGCGCGGGCAGGTCCACCGCGGCCACGCCGGCCGCCCGCTGCCGCCGGGTCAGCACCAGCAGCCCGCCGAACAGGATCAGGAAGGGCACGGCGGTACGGAACCCGGTGATCCGCTCGGCGAAGGTCGCGTAACCGGCGACGAGGTTCTGCAGGACGCCCAGCCCCAGCCCGCCCGCGAACGCCAGCGGGACCGAGGCGAACCGTCCGATGACCGCGGCGGTCGCCGACACGAACAGGAACAGGGTGAAGTCGTGCGCGGAGAGCCCCAGCAGGGGCGTGGCCAGCACGCCGGCGAGCCCGGCCAGCCCGGACGCGATCATCCAGGCCAGCGAGGACAGGCGGTCCGCGCTGATCCCGCGCAGCTCGGTCAGCGACCGGTCGTCCACGGAGGCGCGCAGCCGCAGGCCCACCCGGGTGTGCCGCAGCAGTACCCACAGGCCCACGGCGACGAGGGCGGTCACCACCCAGGTGATCAGCTGGTCGGAGTCGACGCCGACCCCTTCGGTGAGCTGCCAGGACCTGGCGGGGCTGGGCCCCACCCCGGGCAGCCCGAACTGGTTCTCCGCCGGTTTCACCGGCGCCCCGGCCCCGGCCAGCAGCTCCACCAGCCACAGCCCGGCGGCGGGCAGCGCGACCAGCAGGCCGATGGTGGCCACGATCTGCGCGGTCTCGCCGACCCGCGCCAGCTTGCGGAACATCAGCCGGTCCAGCCCCCAGCCCAGGCCGGGGGCCAGCACGAACACCACGAGCAGCGCCGCCGGCACGGCCGGCCAGCCGAGGCCGGAGTGCAGCTCGTAGAAGGTGAGCGCGGAGACGTAGGCGGTGGCCCCGTGCGCGAAGTTGAACAGTCCGGACGCCGAGTACGACAGCACCAGTCCGGTGGCGAGCAGGGCGTACAGCGCGCCGGAGACCAGGCCGCTCAGCACGAAGACGAGCAGATCCCCCATTCCCGTGGCCCCGCCCCTACTTGAAGGGGATGGGCTCGTGGCACTCGAACGGTACCGACACCTCGTACGCCCCGTTCTTCAGCTGCACCAGCGCCCCGCAGCCGAAGCTGTCCTTCTGCCCCTTGGGCAGGACCCGGTCGCCGACGAGGGTGCCGGTGTCGGAGAACGTCTGCGCCGTGTTCTGGAAGTGGGCGACGGTCAGGTCCCTGCCGACCTTGGCGGCGATGGACAGGAAGAGGTCGGCCGACATGTAGCCGGTGAGCATGTGCATGTTCAACGGCACGTTCCGCCCGCCGGCCGCGGCCTTGATGTCGGCCTTGAACTGCTCCATCGCGGGGGTCTTCGACTCGAAGGGCTGGAACTGCAGCAGGACGTGGACCCCGTCGAGGGCCTGCCGGGTCGCGTCCTTGGCGAGCAACCCGGGGTCGTAGTCGGTCGGGTCGGAGAGCACCCCCTTGTAGCTGGCCCGCTTGAGCGCGGTGAACAGGCCGATGTTGGCGGGGGTCTGCATCACCGACACGACGGCGTCGGGGGCCCCGCCGGCGTCACTGCCGAGGATCTCCTTGACGTACGCCGACCAGTCGCTGGGTACGGCGGTCGCGGGGACGCTCGGCTTGGCGTACGCGACGGAGAACCCGGCGCTGGCGAAGCCCTGCCGGAAGGTGCGGACGCCGAACTTGCCGGCGTCGCTGTCGTTGGCGATGATCGCGACCGACTTGCCGCGGGCGCCGCCGAGGACGCGCGCCATGCCCTCGGGCCACGTCTGGTTGATGGTGCCGCCGGGGGAGGGGACCAGGCAGCCGTTGAACCCGTAGAGGTACGAGGGCCCGCAGAAGGAGGGGAGGGTCCCCCACCCGAAGGTGGGCACCTTCTCCTGCTGGAGGAAGTCGGCGCCGGAGAAGGTGACCGAGCTCATCGGCGCCACCGCGAACACGCCGTCCTGCTGCACCAGTTTGCGGGCCGCGGCCAGGTTCTTGCCGGGGTCCTGGCCGTCGTCCTCGGTGCCGACGTAGTCGATCCTGCGGCCGTGGACGCCGCCCTCGGCGTTCGCTCTGAGGTACCGGGCGCGGGCCCCGAGGTCGGTGTCCTTCTTGCTGTAGCCGCTGCTGGTGGTCATCGAGACGATGCCGCCGACCTTGATGGAGTCCTCGGTGACGCCGCGGGTGTTCCGGGCCGCGGTGGAGGCGTCCTTCCCCGGCGCGGTGCCTTTGGTGGAGGCGGAGTTGCAGGCGGAGACGAGCGCCAGGGCGGCTGCCGCGGCGGCCAGGGCGCGGATCGGTCGCGACATCATGGGGAATCCTCCTGCGGTCGGAATTCCCGCATTCTGGGCGCGAGCTGACGACCCGTCAAGAATGAGCGCGGCGGATAGTTGACGTATCGTCAGATCGTGATGTGTCCTCGGCCACGACCCGGCCCGGGGGCCCCGCGCCCCGCCCTCACCTCCGGTACAGCTCCTCCACCTCCGCCGCGTACGCCTTCTCGATCGCCCGCCGCTTCAGCTTCAGCGAGGGCGTCAGCAGCCCCCGCTCCTCCGTGAACTGCTCCGCCAGCACCCGGAAGGAACGGATCGACTCCGCCGGCGAGACCAGCGCGTTGGCCGCCACCACCGCCCGGCGGACCTCCGCCGACAGGTCCTCGTCCCGCACCAGCTCCGCCGCGCCCAGCTGCGGCCGTCCGCGCATGGCCAGCCAGTGCGCCACCCCCTCCAGGTCCAGCGTGACCAGCGCGGCGACGTACGGCCGGTCGTTCCCGACCAGCACGCACTGCGACACCAGCGGATGCGAACGCACCCGCTCCTCCAGCGCCGCGGGGGCGACGCTCTTGCCGTTCGAGGTCACCAGGACGTCCTTCTTCCGCCCGGTGATCGTCAGATAGCCGTCCCCGTCCAGCCGCCCCAGGTCCCCTGTGGCCAGCCAGCCGCCGCGCAGCACCGCTCCCGTCGCCGCCGGGTCCCCCAGGTACCCGGCGAAGACGTGCCCCCCGTGCAGCCACACCTCCCCGTCCTCGGCGATGTGCACCGCGGTCCCCGGGATCGGCCGGCCGACCGTGCCGTACTTGACCGCCCCCGGCGGGTTCGCCGTGGCCGCCGCGCAGGACTCCGTCAGCCCGTAGCCCTCGAAGACGGTCACGCCGGCCCCGTCGAAGAACAGACCCAGCCGCCGCGACAGCGCCGAACCGCCGCACATCGCGTACCGCACCCGGCCGCCCAGCGCCTCCCGCACCTTGCCGTACACCAGCCGTTCGAACAGCTGGTGCTCCAGCCGCAGCCCGGCCGAAGGCCCCGGCCCGGTCCCGAAGGCCTTCTGCTCCCGCGCCTCCGCGTACCGTACGGCTGTCTCCACCGCCCGCTCGAACGCGCCCAGCCTGCCCTCCGCCTCCGCCGCACGCCGGGCCGCCGCGAAGACCTTCTCGAACACGTACGGCACGCCCAGCACGAACGTCGGCCGGAACGCCGCCAGGTCCGGCAGGAGTTCCCCGGCCGCCACGGCCGGCTGGTGCCCCAGCTTGACCCGCGCCCGTACCGCCGCCACCTGCACCATCCGTCCGAAGACGTGCGCGAGCGGCAGGAACAGCAGCGTGGACGGCTCCTCGCCCGGACCGCCCGCGAACACCGACTCCCAGCGGCGGACCATGGTGTCCGTCTCGTACATGAAGTTCGCGTGGGTGAGCACGCAGCCCTTCGGCGGGCCGGTGGTCCCCGAGGTGTAGATGACCGTCGCCACCGAATCCGGGGTCACCGCACCGCGGTGCCGGTGAACCACGTCCTCGCCGACCCCCGCCCCGTCCGCCACGAGCTGCTCGACCGCGCCGGTGTCCAGCTGCCACAGCCGGCGCAGCTCCGGCAGCCGGTCCACCACCGAGCCGACCGTCATCGCCTGGTCCTCGTCCTCCACCACGCAGGCGGTGCACCCGGAGTCCCGCAGGATCCAGTGCACCTGCTCGGCGGAGGACGTCGGGTACACCGGCACCGGCTGCGCCCCGACCGCCCACAGCGCGAAGTCGAACAGCGTCCACTCGTACCGGGTTCGGGCCATGATCGCGACCCGGTCCCCGAACCGCACCCCCTGCGCCAGCAGCCCCCTGGCGAGGGCCGTCACCTCCGCGCACAACTGGCCGGAGGTCACGTCCCGCCACACACCGCCGCTCTTCCGGCCGAGCACCACGCGGTCCGGATCCTGCCGGGCGTGCTGGAACACCGCGTCGGCCAGACCGCCCACGGGTGCGGCCGTGACCAGGGGTGGAACGCTGAACTCCCGCAAGGGCCCGGCTCCTCTCCGTGTCGGGGCGGTGACGCTACCGGCACTTCACCTGCCCGTTGATCAGTGGCCGGAATCCTCCACAAGACCTCCCCAGCGCACGCGGGCCCCCGCCGCGGGCGACCCGCCCCGGCCGTCCGGACGCCCCGCGGCGAGGGACCCGTACGGCGCGCGGCGGGCCGTGGCCCGCCGGCCGGGGAACGCCCCCTTCCCCTCAGCCCGACGGCAGTCGCACCCGTGACCCCCTCGCACGTCCTCGCCGTCCAGGCCCGCCGCCCGGGCCGGGCGGTCAGGCCGGGCGGCTCAGCCGGTCGCCGCCCGACAGGATCGCCGCGGCCAGCGCCTCCGCCGCGGCCCCGCCGGCCCCGGCGGGGCCGCGCAGCAGGGCGAACTCCACCTGCCCCAGATCCGGCAGCCCCGCCACCCGCTCCAGGCCCGGCGGGATCAGGCCGCGGGTGTGCGCCATCACCCCGAGCCCGGCGCGCGCCGCCGCGATCAACCCGTTCAGGCTGCCGCTGGTACACGCGATCCGCCACGGCCGGCCGTCCCGCTCCAGTACTTCCAGGGCCCGGGCCCGGGTGATGCCCGGCGGCGGGAACACGATCAGCGGAACCGGCCGCTCCGCGTCCAGCCGCAGGCCCTCCGCCCCGATCCACACCATCCGGTCCCGCCACACCAGTCGGCCCCGCTCGTCCGAGGGGCCGCGCCGCTTCGCCAGGACCAGGTCCAGGCGGCCCTCGTCCAGACGCTGGTGCAGGGTGCCCGACAGCTCGACCGACAACTCCAGGTCCACCTCGGGGTGCTCGTGCCGGAAGCCCTCCAGCACCTCCGGCAGCCGCGTCAGCACGAAGTCCTCCGAGGCCCCGAACCGCAGCCGCCCCCGCAACCGGGTCCCGGTGAAGAACGCGGCCGCCCGCTCGTGCGCCGCCAGGATGGTCCGCGCGAAGCCGAGCAGCGCCTCACCGTCCTCGGTCAGCGCCACGCTGTGCGTGTCCCGAGCGAACAGCGGCCGCCCGGTCGCCTCCTCCAGCCGCCGCACGTGCTGGCTGACCGTGGACTGGCGCACCCCGAGCCGCGCCGCCGCCTGCGTGAAGCTGAGCGTCTGCGCCACCGTGAGGAACGTCCGCAGCTGGACCGGGTCGTACATGACCCCACCCTAGCCCGGTCATCGCGGATCGTGATGACAGTCAGAGCGGTATGCGGGTTTCCCGATCACCCTCCAGCGGCGAGCATGGAGAGGAGCCGCCCCCACCCGCCGTCCCGCCCGGCCCGAGAGCAGAGAGCACCCCCACCATGCCCCGCCTGCGCCTGCCGTCCCGGCTGCCCCTGGACCCGTACATCCTGGCCCTGCTCGCGACGGTCGGGTTCGCGGCCCTGCTGCCCGCCCGCGGCGCGGCGGCCGGTGTCGCCGGCGGTGCCGCCACCGGCGCCGTCGCCCTGCTCTTCCTGCTCTACGGGGCCCGGCTCTCGACCCGCGAGGCCCTCGACGGCCTGCGCCACTGGCGGCTCCACCTCACCGTCCTGACCTGCACCTTCCTCGTCTTCCCCGCTCTCGGCCTGGCCGCCGGCGCGCTGGTCCCCGACGTCCTCACCGCGCCCCTCTACTCCGGCCTGCTCTTCCTCTGCCTGGTCCCCTCCACCGTGCAGTCCTCCATCGCCTTCACCTCCATCGCCCGCGGCAACGTGCCCGCCGCGATCTGTGCCGGCTCGTTCTCCAGCCTCGCCGGGATCCTCCTGACCCCGCTGCTCGCCGCCGCCCTCCTCGGCGGCACCGCGGGCGGCTTCTCGCTGGACTCCTTCCTGAGGATCGTCCTCCAGCTGCTCCTGCCGTTCCTCGCCGGCCAGGTCCTGCGCCCCTGGATGGGCGGCTTCCTGGCCCGCCACAAGAAGGTGCTCGGCTACGTCGACCGCGGCTCCATCCTGCTCGTCGTGTACGCCGCGTTCAGCGCCGGCATGGCCGCCGGCATCTGGCACCAGGTCAGCGTCCCCCGGCTGGGCGCCCTGCTCCTCGTCGAAGCCGCCCTGCTCACCGTCATGCTGCTGCTGACCTGGTACGGGGCGGGCCGCCTCGGCTTCGGCCGCGAGGACCGCATCGCCATCCAGTTCGCTGGCTCCAAGAAGAGCCTGGCCGCCGGACTCCCCATGGCCAGCGTCCTGTTCGGTGCGCACGCGGGCCTCGCCGTGCTCCCGCTGATGCTCTTCCACCAGATGCAGCTGATGGTCTGCGCCGTACTCGCCCGCCGCCGCGCCCAGGACCCCGAAGCCGCCCCGGCAGCGGACCCCGAGGCCGCCGCGGACGCCGGAGCCCCCTCGCGGGCCGCCGGAGACGCGGGCGAGCCGCAGCCCCAACTCCCGCCCCACCGCAGCGGGGAGGACGCCACGGCGGCTACCGTTCGGTAGTGACCTGGATACGACCCCTCGCCGCCCACGGCCCGCGCCCCTGCACCCTGGTGGTCTGCCGCGGCTGCTGCTGCGGCACCCCGCGCAAGCACCCCGGCACCGACCACGCCGCCCAGCTCGACCGCCTCCGTGAAGCCGCCGACGCCTCCGGAGGCCGGCTGGCCGTCCGTACGGTCGACTGCCTCGGCCCCTGCGAACAGGCCAACGTCATCGTGGTCCAGCCCTCCACGGAGGCCCGCCGCCGCGGCGCCCGCGCGGCCTGGTTCGGCTTCGTCCTCGACGGCACCGCAACCGAGGACGTCATCGACTGGGCCCTCTCCGGCGGACCCGGCACCACCCCGCTCCCCGAGGCCCTGGAGCTCCACCGTGTCGACCCGCCCTCGGACAAACCCACCCCCACCCGCCGCGACCGCCCCCGCAGCACCCGCCGCAACCGCGACTGACGACCGGAGGCGTTCCCCGGGGCGATCGGCCGGGTCTTCCCTGACGTGCGGCGGCCGCCGGCTGGCTGGGCTCCTGACGGGCCGCCGCAGACGTTCCCGGTTACTCTCGAAAAGGAGCCCCATGGCGCAGGGCTGCGGCAGTCGGCCATGACGATTCGTCAGGATGTTCCGGCCCCGGACCATCAGTGTTCGAGTGCCGGGCCCGGACCGGCCGCCGGCCGCGCCGCCTGACGCGACACGTCTCGCGCACCCGCCATGGCGAGCCCGCCCCCGATTCCGTACACACCCCGGCAGGACGCCTGCCACGGAGGGAACGGCATGAATCGGCAACGTCGTTGTGCACTCCTCGCCCCACTCCTCGCCTCCGCGGTGGCACTGCCCCCGACCATGGGGGCCCAGGCCGCCCCCGCAGCCCTACGGGCCCCTGCCGCGCCGGCGTGCGAACTGAAGCCCGCGGACGGCAGCCCGCCGAAAGTAGACATGTCGATCACCGGCTTCGGTGCGAACCAGCGGATCCGGATCACTCGAATCGGTGGCAGTTCGGCGAACGCCCGGGTCAACGGTCAAGGGGCCCTCGAGGTCGACAACCTGGACCGTGGGACCTACAGGGTCGGTCCACGCGAGGGCCGGGGCGGCACCATCACCTGCACGAAGGCACCCGCTCCCGTGGCCGTCAACATCTCCGACGCGGACGTGGTCGCGACCAAACCCGACACGCCCACGGTCAAGTGCAACCAGGTGACTCCCGTGACGTTCGAGGGCACCCTCACGGGCACGGGCACCGGCGACATCAGGATCGTGTGGGTGAGCCCGGACACCGGCAAGAGGTCCGAACCCACGATGAAGTTCACCGGCCCGAGCTCCAAAACCCCCGCCTTCGTGGTGAACGCCCCCAGCCGCGCGAACCCGGCCGAACCGCGGCCCACCGTGAAGGCCCAACTCCTCGTGCCCAGGCAGGGGTCGGAGACGGGTGTGGCCTCCGCGGTGTTCACGGTCACCCTGCACTGCGAAGCCGGCACCTGACCTGAACGGTGCCCCCCGGCCGGCGGGCTGCGGGATCAACGCCCGCATCCCGCCCCGCCGCGACCGCGGCGTCCGGAACGGCCTACACCGCGCCGGTGCCGTCCGGCAGCAGGATGCGTTCCCCGCCCGCGTAGACGTTCATGTCGCCGTGCCGCAGGAAGCCCACCAGGGTGAGGCCTGCCTCGGCGGCCAGGTCCACCGCCAGCGAGGAGGGGGCCGACACCGCCGCCAGCAGCGGGATGCCGGCCATCACCGCCTTCTGGGCCAGTTCGAACGAGGCCCGGCCGGAGACCAGCAGCACCGAACCCGTCAGCGGCAGCAGTCCGGCCTGCAGGGCCCGGCCCACCACCTTGTCCACGGCGTTGTGCCGGCCCACGTCCTCCCGCAGGTCCAGCAGTTCGCCCTCCGCCGAGAACAGGCCCGCCGCGTGGAGGCCCCCGGTCCGGTCGAAGACCCGCTGGGCCTCCCGCAGCCGGTCCGGCAACCGGCCGAGGAGCTCCGCCGGCACCCGTACCGGGTCCTCCGCGACCACCGCACCGAACCTCGTCGACGTACGCACCGCGTCCAGACTGGCCTTGCCGCACAGCCCGCAGGACGAGGTGGTGTACACGTTCCGCTCCAGGCTGATGTCGGGGAGCGCCACCCCGTCCGCAAGCCGCACGTTCACCACGTTGTACGTGTTCGAACCGTCCTCGGCCGCGCCCTCGCAGTACGTCACGGCCCGCACCTCGGCGGCCGAGCCGAGCACGCCCTCGCTCACCAGGAAGCCCACCGCGAGCGCGAAGTCGTCCCCCGGCGTCCGCATGGTCACGGCCAGCGGCCGCCCGTCCAGCCGGATCTCCAGCGGCTCCTCCGCCACCAGCGTGTCCGGGCGCACCCCGGCCGCACCGCCCCGGATGCGTACCACCCGCCGGCGCTCGGTGACCCGTCCCATTCCAACCGTCCGTCCGTAGCCGCTCGCCCCGCGATCCGCCCCGGGACCTGGGGTCCCCATTCTCCTTTACGTCACCGCGCGCCTGAGAACTCTCCAAATTCCGCCGGAGGAACCTGTCGGGTCACACGCACACGTACCGGCCGGTAGCAGACGAAGCTGGGTGATCCTGACCGCCGTACGAGGGGAAAACGCGACGATGACCGGTTCACGCGTGGTGGCGCTGGGGCACTACCAGCCCGCGCGGGAGCTCACCAACGAGGACCTCGCGGCCATGGTCGACACCAGCGACGAGTGGATCCGCTCCCGCGTCGGCATCAGGACCCGGCGCGTCGCCGGCCCCGACGAGCCGGTCGACGACCTGGCCGCGCAGGCCGCCGGCAAGGCCCTGGCCGGCGCCGGCCTCACCCCCGACGACGTGGACCTGGTGCTCGTCGCCACCTCCACCGCCATCGACCGCTCCCCGAACATGGCGGCCCGCGTCGCCGCCAGGCTGGGCATGGGCGGCGCACCCGCCGTGATGGACCTCAACGTGGTCTGCTCCGGCTTCACCCACGCCCTGGCCACCGCCGACCACGCCATCCGGGCCGGCTCCGCCACCCGCGCCCTGGTGATCGGCGCGGACAAGATGACCGAGATCACCGACTGGACGGACCGCAGCACCTGCGTCCTCACCGGCGACGGCGCCGGTGCCGCCGTGATCGAGGCCTGCGCCCCCGGCGAACCGGCCGGCATCGGTCCGGTCCTGTGGGGCTCCGTCCCCGACATGGGCCACGCCGTACGCATCGAGGGCAGCCCGCCGGTCTTCGCCCAGGAGGGCCAGTCCGTCTACCGGTGGACGACCAGCCGGCTCCCCGCCCTGGCCCGCAAGGTCTGCGAGAAGGCCGGGACGTCCCCCGAGGACCTCGCCGCGGTCGTCCTGCACCAGGCCAACCTGCGCATCATCGAGCCGCTCGCGGCCAGGATCGGAGCGGTCAACGCGGTCGTCGCCAAGGACGTCGTGGACTCCGGCAACACCTCCGCCGCCAGCATCCCGATGGCCTGGTCCAAGCTGGTCGAGCGCGGCGAGATCCCCTCCGGCGCCCCGGTCCTGCTGTTCGGGTTCGGCGGCAACCTCTCGTACGCCGGCCAGGTCGTCCGCTGCCCCTGACCGGCCCCGGTCAGGAGGTCGCGGCCGGGGCCGGCCCCGCCACCGGCACCGCCCGCCGGACCGACCGCTCCTCCACGGCCAGCACGCCGACCAGCACGGCCACCAGGGCCACCAGCTGCCAGGCCCCGCCCAGCCGCATCCCGGCCGGCACCGTCGCCGCCACCAGCGGGAGCGCGACCGCCCGGAACCGGAGCGGCCCGATGCCCAGGGCGCGGCGGAACAGCAGGTCCCCGGTCAGGTAGAGCGCCACACCGCCGGCCAGCGCCACCGCCGGCCCGGCGGGCAGCTGATCGCCCAGGTGCCCGATGGTCTTCTTCACCCCCGCCGCGAACGCGGCGATGCCGATCAGCATCGGCAGGAAGGCGTAGTAGTACGCCCGCATCGCCAGCTTGAAACGCCGGTCCGGCGGCGTCCGGGCGAAGACCTCCTCGGCCCGGCCCTCGTCGTGCACGAAGTACATCCACCACAGCGCCGACGCCACGGCGAGCGCCAGGAACGCGCCCCCGGCGATCCCGAACGTCAGCGGCAGCGCCCCCACCCCGATGCCGATGGCGATCACCGACTCGCCGAACACGATGATCAGCAGCAGGCCGTGCCGCTCCACCAGGTGCCCCGCGTCCATACCGCCGAGCTGGTCCCCGACCGTCTCCTCGACGACCTCCTCCCCGGTGGCCGCGGCCCGCCGCACGATCAGCGGCGTGACGAACTGCAACAGCAGCGCCACCAGCCACAACCCCCACGCCGCCCGCCCGTCCATCAGACCGGCGGCGATCACCGCCAGCGCACACAGCACGTTCGGCAGGGCGAACCACACCACCCCCCGACCGTGGGCCTGCGTGAACAGCGCACTGTGCACCAGCACCACCAGCAGGTACCCCAGCCCGAACGCCACCCCGCCCCGCCCGAACGCGGTCGGCACGGCCAGCGCGCACACCAGGAACGCACCCATGGCGACCATCAGCGCCACCCGCCGGCCGTTCCGGTCCGGCGGCACCTGGTTGGTCAGGTGCGCGTACCCGCCGTACATCCAGAACAGCACGGTGAAGACCAACACCACCTGTGCGGCGCCCCGCAGGGTCAGATCGTCCGCGAGCAGAACCGTGAGCTGGGTCACGGTGAACACGAAGACGAGGTCGAAGAACAGCTCCAGCGTGCTGACGCGGTGCTCGGTCTCCATCGGCAACTCCCCCCGGGGTCCGCGATTGGCCAGACCATCCGACCGCCCCGGCACCCCCGCTGTCCACCCGGTCTCGCAATCCGGATCACATCCGGACGCCCGCAACGAGCTGACCACGGGATATGTGGTCGAGGACCACCCCGAACCCCTGCTATTGTTGTCCATGTCGCCGCGGGAAACCGCAGGCCGACCACCGGTCCGGGTGGCGGAATGGCAGACGCGCTAGCTTGAGGTGCTAGTGCCCTTTATCGGGCGTGGGGGTTCAAGTCCCC
Source organism: Streptomyces sp. NPDC012888 (assembly GCF_042900645.1). Taxonomy (NCBI): domain Bacteria; kingdom Bacillati; phylum Actinomycetota; class Actinomycetes; order Kitasatosporales; family Streptomycetaceae; genus Streptomyces; species Streptomyces sp. NPDC012888. The sequence continues at coordinate 48,503 of NZ_JBIBBM010000021.1, forward strand.
CCTCGGACACCAGCTAAGACCCCAGTTCATCTGGGGTTTTTTGCTTTTCTGGGCAGTGGCGTGACCAACCACGTGACCAACGGCCCAGAGAATCCCCAGGTCAGACCAGGGATGCAGGCCGAGTCGGCCCGCACTGGAGGCGGCGAGCTTTCGCGCTCCGTCCTTACGTGAGTGCCCGTACCGGGCCATCGTGTAGCCCGGCGAGTGGTGCCGGACGTTCGCGGAGACCTCTACCGGGTTCTCCCCCGCCTCCAGATCGTTCGTGACCTTGCTGTGCCTCCAGTCGTGAATCCGAAAGTCCTCAGGCAGGTGCAGCCGGCTTCGGAGGGTCCGCCACCGCGCGGAGACCTTCTCAGGGTCCTGGGGCCCGCCTGCCTCGCCTCGGTAGAGCTTGAAGCCGTCCCGGGCGAACACGAGGTCATGATCGGTCCAAGCGGTGCCTATACGGGCACGCTCGGCGTCCTGTCGGCCCTTCTGCCACTTGAGGACATTCATGGCGCTCTGATCCACGTAGATGATCGCGTTGGCGTCACCATCCTTGGTCAGCTTCCGGAGCCGGTACGTGTTCCCCTCCTCGACCACGACCCAGCCCAGTTCGATGGACCCCTCATCCCAGTTCACGAGGGACCACTTCATACCGAGCGCCTCACTGCGCCGGACACCAGTCGCGGCATAGACAGTCCACAGCGGAGCGTCACGTAGGCAGTGGTGAGCCAGGCCGCCGTCACAGGCACGGTTGCCGCACGGCTCCCACACAGAGCCCAGGAACCTCGCCGTCTGGCCGTCGTCCACGGTCGGATAGCTCTGCTCCTGCGCCTTGATCTGCCGAGCAGTGGGCGGGTGTGCCGTCGCCGCCGGATTCGCAGGGATCAACTTCGGCACTGCTGCCCCGAGGGCGCCGGACAGGATGTTGTGAACGTGCCGGACGCTCTTGGCCCCCAGAGACTTCCCCTTGTTGGTGGGGCACGGGGCGGTCTCCAGAAGCCGGTAGAGGTCGTCCAGGGTGTCATCCGTGACCTCGCAGAGCTTCACTCCGCCGATGTGCGGCTTGATGTGCAGACGGATCTTCGTCTCGTACCCGGCCACGGTCGTCCCCTCCTTCCTGTGATTGCTCAGCCACTTGTCCAACCAGTCACCGAGCTTCATGTCCGAGCGGGCCGCGATCTTGCCCGCCTCCTGGTCGGTGATCCACTTCCTGAGCGCCTTCTCAGCCTCGGTCTTGGTCTTGTACTCCCGACCTATCCAGTAGCGCTCCTTCTTCCCCGTCGCCTTGTTGAAGTGAAGGGGCGTTCGTACGCCCCAGGTGTTCGGTCTGCCCGTGCGCTTGATCTCCACGGGGGTGCCGCCGAGCCCGTTACCGCGCTTCGCCACTGGGGCTACTGCTCCTTCCGCTCGTCCATCCAGTCACTGAGGAGTGCCGCGGCCTTGTCGGTGGGCTGCTTGCCGTCCCACAGACCCAGTTCCTTGGCTCGCTTGACCCGCTCCGAAAGCGTCGCCTTGCCGACACCCAAGCGCGCCGCCAACTCGCCTTGCGGTGCGGTTGTACCGGTTGCCCTCATCCGGGCCAGCTCAGCCACCAGCAGGGCGTAGTCAACGTCTGTGCGGCACCGGTTCGGAACGGGCCACGGCTCGTTCATGGGTCGATCCTGCTGCCGACTCAGCGCCGCCCGAAACTGCGCCTTGATCTCCGCAAACGGGACCTGCCGGAGCAGGCTGGCCGGGATGCCGTCCGTCTCCAGGGCCTCGCCCATCAGCCGGTCGATCCGCTCGTCACCCCCGCCGACGCTCAGCCGGATTCTTAGTTCGGACGGGCCGGTGAACGGCGCGTTCACGTTCGCTCGCGCCGAGACCTCCCAGGGGCCGTAGTAGCGTCGCCACACCAGCTCCTGGCCGTCACGCTGCCACTCGTTGAGTGCGCCTGCGTCTTCTGTGTTCATGCCACCACCATAGCGGTAACCGAACTTGATGCAAGCAGTTCGGCAAGATGGCGTGGATCACTCATATTGAACTTGACGCAACATGTTCGGATGCCGGCAGTCTGGGGACCAGCCCGACAGCAACAGGCGGAACGACCGCCAACCGCGCCGGCTCTGGAGGGGACACATGGAGCACAAGCTGATGACGCTGGACGACGTCGCCCCGTACCTGGGGAAGCCTCGGTCATGGGTCTACGGGAACTGGCGCAAGGAAGGCGTGCCCTTCCGCAAGGTGGGCCAGTCCCTCCGGTGCCGCCCAGCGGACCTGGAGAAGTGGCTAGACCGGCAGAACTGAACCGAGTGACCAACGACGCCCCCGAGGTAACCGGGGGCTTTTTCTTTTCCAGGAGCAGTTCTTGACCGCAGTCGCCGTGAAGCTCGTCGACCTCGTGTGCGCTACGTGCCGCGAGCCATACGCATACGAACGCCCGTGGGGAAGGGGCCGAAACCCGGCGACGAATCCGGACCACCCAGAGTGCAAGCGGAAGCGGGAGAACCAGGGACGGGCCATGTCGCGGGATCGCCAGCGAAACGGGCTGGCCGCGAAGAAGCAGCCGGAGAGGACTGACGCTCTCGATATTGCGTGGCGTGCCGGAGCCTACGTGGAGGAGGTCCTACGGTTTCAGAGCCCGCCGGAGCAGAACGGCACTCGGCAGGGGGCGGAGAAGCGTGTTCATCCGGACATTGATTATTCGACCCGTGAGGACCGTCTCGCGGTGGCGCTGTGGTTTGCAGACACCAGGGAACCGAAGGTCGGCCCGGAAACGGGGCGGACCTCACGCCGGTCCCTGACGGTGATCGGCTCCGCTAGGCCGTGGTGGGCATCCGATGTCATGTGTACGCGGGGCCCGGGTAAGCCGCTGGAGCCGTTCACGATGGGCGATTGAGAGCGGGACGCTTCCCATGTCCTATGGGGTGCGTCCGTTTTTTCTTATAAGCGAGGGGAGCTTTCCCCTTGGAGTCAAGGCCGCTGGGCGGCGGTCCTCTGACGCGGACGAGAGTCCGGGCCCGTTCGAAGTCCCGAGCATGAACCATGCTCGAATGCGGCTCTGCGGATACCTGCCTGTGAGATCACAGCAGACAACCGGAGAGTGGGCCCCAAACCCCTGAGAAGTTGATTGTCTGGGGGTTTGGGGCCCGTCTTCTCTTACGTTGTCCTGTTGTGAGATTAGGGGCCGCCTTGAGAGCGGCCCTTTCCTGTCTCTGCTTCTTTGGTTGTTTAGATTCTGAGGAGGTGTCGCCTGTGAGCGACCCACAGAACGATTCCCATTCTCCAGCCCAGGTGCCGGCCGACGGTTCCGAAGCCGTCCGGGCCGAGGTGCAGCGCGAGTACGCAACCAGGCTCGCCAAGGCCGAAGTCAGGATCCAGGCCGCCCAGGCCGGTATCAAGCTCGGTGACGGTTTCACCGATTATCTGGATGCTTCCAAGCTCCTTGACGAGCAAGGTAATCCATCGGTCGAGGCTATCGGCAAGGCCCTGGCTCCGCTCGCTGCGGCCCAGGAGCCAAAGTTCGCTCCGATCGCTGGAGCTGGCTACAACCGATATGACCCGCCTGCGGTCCGCCGCGTTTCCCTTGATGTCCGTAAGCGCTAACCAGGAGTACCTATATGACCTTTGCCTACCAGAACGCTTCCACTCATACCTTCGTCCCGGAAATCTGGGATGCCGACCTGCTGACTCAGTTTGACCCGCTGCTCGTTTGGGCTTCCCCGATCGTCTCGAATAACAAGTACGAGGGTGAGATCCGGAAGAAGGGTGATGTGGTCCACATCGACTCGCTTCTACGACCCTCGGTCGGGGACTACAAGGTTCCCGATGGCATGACAGCACAGCGCCCGGAGACCGTGGATCAGAAGCTCCCGATAACTGAGGCGAAGTATCTACAGGTGCTCGTGGAGGACGCCGAGCGCGTCCAGCTCACCATTCCCGGCCTTGACTCCCCGATCAACCAACAGATGATCCGGGCCCTCGCCCGGGAGGCTGACACGTTCATGGGCGGCGTCATCGCCAACGGCGCCACGGCTCTCCCCAACGTCAAGCCCACCTCAGCCAGCATCCCTCATAGCCTCTACAGCACGATCCTGGACATGATGTTGGCCCTGGACGACAACGACATCCCGGCGGGCCGGTACGTGGTCGTCTCGCCCCGCGTCAAGCGCTACCTCGTGGAACTTCCGGCCGTCGCCAACGCCGCTGCCTACGGCGAGGGTGGCGTGACCGCGAACGGTGTTGTGGCGCGTCTGGCGGGCTTCACGATCCTGAGCACCACGGCCATGCCCGCTGGCGTGGACATCGTAGCCGGACACAAGGACTTCGCCACTTACGCTTCCCAGTTCTCGGGCTTCCGTGAGGGTCAGTCGGAGAAGTACCGGGCCGACTACATCGACACCCTTCACCTCTATGGCGGAAAGATCGTCCGCTACCCCGAGCTGGACACCAAGAAGGCGGATTCGACGTTCGATGAGTCCAAGCCGACGAAGGGGATCGTCAAGGCGGCTGTCGAGTGGCCCACCGCCGCCTGATTGCCCGAACCGTCCCGGGCCCCAGCCTGACAGGCAGGGGCCCGGTTACGTCCCCTCCGCTCAGCCGGCTATCACTCCTGGAGGTCACCCCATGCCGAGGATGCGTAACCCCAATTCCCCCCACTCCCGATACAAGGGGCTCGAAGTGCTGCCCACTGACCACGGCCTGCCTGTTCCCGATCTACCCGCCGCCCGCCAGTGGACCCAGGCTGAACAAGAACAGTGGCGACAGTGGTGGGAATCGCCCCAGGCCGCAAGGTGGGACGAGTCGTATGTCCCGACCGTGGCCGCGATGTTGACGTACCTCGGGAAGATCCTGGACGGCACTTCCAACGCCACGCACCAAATGGAGTTCCGGCACCTAGCCACTTCCCTGGGCCTCACCGCGGACGGAATGAAGCGCCTCGGCTGGGCTTTCGAGGGGGACGAGTGAGCAGGAGGGCGGCCAAGGCTGGGGCAGCACGGGCCCATGATGGCCTTCACCGTCCCGGCATGGAGTGCCCCTGGATGGAACGGCAGTGCTCCGCCTGCCTCGCGGAGCTCAGCGTTCACGTGGGCTGGGCGCTGACGGGCCAGACACGGCCCTGGGGCGACAGCCTGACGCACGACCCGGAACGCTGCTTCGTCTGCCGACAGGCGGATCAACAAGGCTGACTGTCGGTGCAGTCAACTACCTTCCCTCCAAAGGCGAGTCGGGAGGGTCAGTGGGGCGGGATCGGTTTCAGCTCTGGGTGCACCTGATGGTGCTCATGTCCAATGAGGGACTCTGCGTCTACTGCGAAGACGCAGAGTCGGAGGTAATGGATCACGTCATCCCTCTGGCCAAAGGGGGCCCACATCACTGGAAAAACCTTGTTCCAGCATGTACGCCTTGCAACGAAAGCAAGGGAGACCGGCTATTTCCCCGCTGGCTCATGGAAATTGAGGCCAACCCTAAAGGCTGGACACACCTGACGATTCGAGACGCCTGCGAGATAATCCACGAGGAACAAAATAGGGCTGTTGCGCGAGTGGAATCCGCGAGTACCGAGATAGCCAACGAGAAGCGCATTAAATGGTTCATCAACAACACCTGGCTCGGCGTTCCGGAGAATAGGGCTTTCATCGATCGATGGAGGAAAGAAATCCTAGGGGAAAAAGAGCTAGCGGCCCGCAGGGCGGGGTATCCGCCTCCCGCACCTTCTCGACTCCTTGGCTCCATACTTTGATTGGCGATCACATCCAGAGGAAGGCGCCCCGGGCGGTCCCCATTTGTTTCTAACTAGACATTACCCCGGTAATTGCATTCACCAGAGTAATGACCTCGAAATCTATCTGTTACCGTTCCGTGATAGGGGATTGGCAGAGTTGATCACGTCGCACCGACTGAGTGTGGCGGCCGTAGGAGCAACGCTCCGGCCCATCGACTACTCGCCCTGTCGGCCCCGAATCAAAGGATTCTCACGTCATGCGCAAGGCGGTTCTCGTTCCCGTTCTCAAGACGCTTTGTGACGCCCATCTGGCGAAGGATGGGAGTGAGGAGGAGGCCACGTCCACGCTCACTTTGGGTCGACACACCTGGGACCTGTGCTTGGAACACGACGTGGTGTTCGGCCGCTACCTGGTGGATGCCCTGGGGACGCCGGACGGCGTTGCGGCCGCCCCTGACCCCGTGGCGTTGGCTGATGTGGTGCTTGTCGAGTCGGAGTGCGACGACGTGCCGGACGTGACTGAGGAAGCGGCGGAGCCTGAGCCTGTGCCGTCCGTGATGATCGCGGGGGAGGTTCCGGGCTACGACTGGGACACGGCCCGTGAGGCTGTGCGGAACCTGGGCTACGAGGTGGTTGGCCGCGCCGATGACAGCACGGTCCTGCTGATCCTGGGTGATGGTGGGGATCGCAACGGTACGAAGCTGCGGGACGCGTCTGAGCGTGGCATCCCCTGCATGGACGTCCGTGCACCGGGACGGTTCAAGGCGGCTGTCTGTGCAGGTGAGTTGGTCGGTGGTGACCCGCTTCCCCAGCCTGTGAAGGTGGACCGTTCCGGGATGAGCACGCGGGAGCGGAACCGCCTGACCCGGGCATGGGCGCGCGAGAACGGGTGGCCGAAGCTTCCCGCTCAGGGTCGTGTCCCGATGGACGTCCGTCACGCGTACGAGCTGGCCAACCGGGCCCCTGCGCAGGGAAAAGCGGTAGCGGCCTGAATGCCGCCCCCATTGTGCCGGGCGCCGAGTGCGCCCGGCACCCCCGGCCAGTGGCCACCCAACTAACCCTCCTTGAGATAGAGGCAGCATGAGCATCCCCGTTCTGTACGGTCCCATCGGTCGCGCGGTCCGAAGGATCTCCCCGTTCCTGGAGGCGGATCCCTTGGGGGTGTATGTGGCGGCTCTGTCGATGTGGTCGGCCGCGATTGGTGGAACGGTCAAGGTGTCGTCGCGTGGCAGCAGCCGGCCCGTGCTCCTGTGGTCGGCCCTGGTTGCCGGAACGGGAAGGGGTAAGGGGACTGCCCTGCGGGCGGCGATTCAGGTCCTGGACAGTTCCCTGGGGCGGTTCCTCGCCACGCACACCACATCAGGGATCACGTCCGGGGCAAGTCTGGTTAATCACCTGTGGGAGCAACAGGAAGCGACCTCTGAGACGGAGCATGGGCGCGATGTCCGAGCCCTGGTGGTGGAGGAGGAGTGGACGGAGGTCTTGAAGCGGGTCAAGCGCGATCCGTCGTTCACCACCAAGCTGCGCGCGGCCTGGGACGGTGCAACGGTCAGGAACACGACCAAGGATGAAGCGCAGGAAGTGCGCGACCCTGCGATGGTTCTCCATTCGCACATCACGCCGTCTGACTGGGCCAAGTACGTTGGGGAGTCGGAGGCGGCCGGAGGCTCGTACAACCGCATCCTGCCCTTCCTGCTCGGGTCGGTTCCGATGCTCGACGATGACCGGATCAGTCTGCCGAAGCTGGACGGTTCCGAGCTGTCCGACGCTTACGGCTGGGCTACCGCCCGACCCCGGGTGATCACACTCTCCGAGGACGCACGGCCGCTGTGGCGGACCGTCCGCCGCTATGCCCGCATCCTGGGTGAGACCCTGCCCGAAGCGCAGTCGGTGTTCATCGAGAGAACGGCCGAGCAAACCCTTCGGGTAGCGGCCTGCCTGGCAACGTCCGAGTGTTCCGAGACCGTCACGGAAGAGATCCTGTCAGCCGCCTTCACTCTCGTACGTCGCTCTGTCCAGGACGCCGTCCGGATCACCAAGGGGGCCAACGCACCGAAGATGAAGCGGCAGCCGCTCAGGCTGACGGACAAGGTCCGAGCCCGAATCGAGCTGCACGGCGGCCGGGCCACGTCATCTCAGGTCCTGCCCTACGTGGGAGCGACCGCCGAAGAGGTCAAGGCACTGCCCGGCATCGTCGTCACGGTGGAACGGTCAGGGAAGACGGGCCGACCGGCCACCGTTTTCACGCTCGCCGGTGACGCTGTGCCGCAGCCGGCCAGCGCGGAGCGTGAGGAGAACCGGGCCACCGTCGTCCGCCTGGACACCTACCGCCCGACCCCGGCGCAAACCAGGAACCCGCCTCGGTGAAGCGGACTACCGTTCCCGTTCTCGATTCCAACCCGTTCCGTGCTCTGCTCTAACACTCGAACAAACTCAGAAAGCCCCGGCCGGTCGGCCGGGGCTCCATTTGTTGCTTCGACTACTTGAGCGGTTCGAGTAGAACCACCTGGCAGCCGTTCACGCGCCCATTCGACGTCTTCCAGCGGATTCCGATTTCACCGCCACCGTACCTTGGTTCGTTCGGGCGCATTCCCGCTTCATGCCATCCGAAGTGGCCATAGCGCAGGCCGCACGTCGCGGAATTGTTGACCCAACCTTCATAGAGTGCCGTTCCAGGGATTCCGCGCCGGACGGCCCACACCTGATGCGGATACAGCTCTGCCCACGCTCCGCACCTCACGGGCTTTTCGGTCCTGACACTCACAAGGGGCGTGGACATGCACATTCCTTCCAGGTAAGACGATTTCCAGCATCCGGCGGAGCACACCCACGCCGATACCAAGCTGATCAGCAATGTCGGCGTACGTCTCCCCGCCAGCCAGCCGCTTCCTCAGCTTGTCCTCATGAGCGGCTATGTAGTCCCGGTTTTCCTTCATTTCCTGCGCGGTGAGCCTGGGCACTGCTAGCCCTTTCCGGAGTGCCTGCCCTCATGGCCTCGTGGAAGTCGACAGCCAAGGCAGTAGTAGTCACTCGGGTGGTCGCACGTGCTGTGGCCGCAGAGGCTGACATGCCTGACCACAGTGCCTCTTGGGCCGCCCCACGTCAGCCACAGAAATCCGCGACCGTTCTCGTGGTCATCCGAAGGGGCGAAGTCGCCAATATGAGGGGCTTTATGTCCCTCCCAAAGAGTGCACTTCACTTCCTGATCCCATGGGAAATCGTCCCCGAGAATCGGAGGCAATCTAATTCGGAAGGTTTCCGGCAGCAAGGCAGTGTCAAAGCAGGTTTCGTTTACATCCTGTTCCGCAATGCCCTCGCGGTGTTCCCGCGAGCTGTAGGAGGGGGCTCGACCTCACCGTTCTTGGGCCAGTACGCATCGGCCGGAATGGTGGTCAGCTCCGGCCGCTCACGCGTCATCGGCCCGGGTCTCCCTCTCGGTCGCCTCAGCGGCAGCCCGCACCAGGGCGGGAATGGCCGCCCCCACGGCCGCCGCCCACTCCTGCGCTTCGCGTTCCGCCAAAATCCGGGCCAGCCCCTCGTCCAACACCGCGCGCTCCTCGGCGGTGAAGCGGAACGCGGGCTGTCTGGACGTCCCCCGCGCGTTCACAGCCGGCCCCTGAGACCGGCAAGCACCACGCGCAGCAGGGCCGGTGTGGCTACCGCGTAACCGCGCCGGGGAACCCAGCCAGGTACCTCCGCCCACGTGGGGAACGAGTCACGCTCTCCCGGTCTGGACAGCGTCACCGTTGCTGTACGGCACCGTCTCGGCTCCATCGAGCCCTCCCGATCGCTTCCGAGGTCGATGGGATGACCGTAGGAAGCGGCTGCCGTCGGGCTCCACAAACTTGCATGAGCTTGCACGCCAATTCGCCTGGCTGATAGCGGTATTGACGCTGTATCTGCTGTTCAGCGAAGCTCGTGCAAGCCCGAGCAAAGCACCTAGACCAGGGAGTCAGCCATGGCCGTAGAGTTCGTAGGCATCGACCCGAACACGGACCGGGACCACTGCCCTACCGTGTGGGCCGACGCGGAAGCTCAGGAGATCTTGTTGCAGGGATGGAAGCCGAGCGCCGAGACTCAGGCGGAGTGCGAGGCGAGCAGCCCCGCGAACGGACCGGTACCTGACAGTGAAGCCATCGTCAGGATTCCGGCCCGGATGATCCCGATGATCAGGGAGGCGTGTGATGCCGTCGAGCGTGCCCAGCTTCGCTGAGCTGCTTGGCCAGTGTGAGCGGTCCGCTGTCCACCTGGAGCTACGCGACTCCTACGCTCCGACCGATCGGTTCAAGGCGTGGAAGCGCGGTGAGCGGATCAACTGGGAGGACTGTGAATCCTGGTGGCATCCCTACGATCAGTTGATCAAGGACACCGTGGCCCGGGGTATATCCATCCGCCGGGCCCGGGTGGTCTCCGAGCCCGTATCGGAATACATCCGCTGGGAGCACTACGTCACCCACGCCAACGTCACGGCCGGGGAAGAAGTCAGGTGGTTGCCACGTCGACGGGCCACGAGCATCCCCCTGCCGGGGAATGACTTCTGGCTGTTCGATGGCGCTCTGCTCCGTGTACACCACTTCTCCGGCGAAGGAGTGGTGGTCGAGGACGAGATCACGGCCGACCCGGAAGCCGTGAAGCTGTGCTCCGCCGCTTTCGAGGCGGTCTGGGAGCGAGCGATCCCGCACCACCTGTACGAGATCTGACGAAGGCCAGCTCCATGCCTCCACACCCCTCTTCGCGCGTCCAGAAGGCCCGTGAAGCGCTCGCCGGCCGTTTGCGCGAGATCCGCAAGGACGCGGGGATCACCGGGCGGGAGCTGGCCATCAGGTGCCGCTGGTCGGAGTCGAAGTCGTCCCGGATCGAGAACGCCAAGACACCTCCCTCGGACAGCGACATCAGTGCGTGGTGCCGAGCCTGCGGCGCCGATGACCAGGCCCCTGACTTGATCGCGGTCAACAGGCAATCGGCCGATGCTCATGTGCAGTGGAAGCAACTCCAGCGGACCGGCCTCCGTCGCCTGCAAGAGTCCACAGGAGACCTGTACCAAGAAACTAAGACGTTCCGGGTCTACGTATCCGATGTGATCCCCGGGTTCCTCCAGACGCCTGGATACGCCGCCGCTCTTCTGTCGTCCATCGCTGACTTCCGTGGGACCCCAGACGATGTGAGCGCTGCCGTGGCGGCCCGCATCAAGCGAAATGCAATCCTGAACAACGGCGCACGTCGGTTCTCGTTCGTGCTGGAGGAGTCGGTGTTGCGGTACCGGCTGTGCAGCGCCGAGACCATGGCGGCGCAGCTTGGCCACCTGCTCGGCATCATGGACCTACAGAACGTCGCCGTGGGAATCATCCCGTTCTCAGCACTGCGCACAGTGTGGCCCATGCCAACCTTCACGATCTTCGACGACAGCAGGGTTCACGCGGACACGCTGGATGCCGCATCGACACTCACCCAGCCCAGCCAGGTCGAGCTATACGCCCGAGCCTTCGATCGGCTGTCACAGGTGGCCGCGCGTGGCGCTGCGGCACGTTCCCTGATAGCAGGTGCGCTCGCTTCCTTGGACTGAGTAGGCGTACCTCCCGTCCTGCGTTCAGCCGGTTGGCCACGTGACCAACGCATGACCAACAGCGGGCGGGAACGGACGGAAACGCCAGGTAGAGGTGCCCAACCGCAGCTACGATGAAGGTGCCTCCTGGGGTACGTTTGCCCAGGTCAGACGAATAAAGGGCTGGTGCCCGAGTGGAGAGTTCAAGTCCCCCTCGGACACCACTGAGAACCCCACGTAAGTGGGGTTTTCTGCTTCTCCGGGGGTGTCTTCCGGTAGAGATGGTTCCCCGGGACCCGGTCCACACCACCTCCTGCTGGGGGCCCCATGAGCCCAGACGCGATGGTCTTCCACCTGGCGGCCGCGACGGCTGTCATCCTCGTCGTGGCGCACGCCGCGGCGGGCGCCGCCCGGTGGCTGGGCCAGCCCGTGGTCATCGGCCAGCTGATCGGCGGCATCGCCCTCGGCCCGACGGTGCTCGGGGCCGTCGCCCCCGGCCTGGCCCGGGAACTGTTCCCGCCAGGGATCGCGCCGGTGCTCGGCGGCCTCTCCCAGACGGCCCTGATCGCCTTCCTGTTCTGTGTGGGCTGCGAACTCGACCTCACCGTCCTCCGGCGGCGCGCCCGCACCGTGCTGGGCGTCTCCTCCGCCTCCTTCCTCGTCCCCATGGCGGCCGGGGCCGGCCTGGCGCTGCTCCTGGAGGGCCCCTTCGTACAGCTGGGCGCCCCGGCCGGGATGCCGGCCCCCGCGGTGCTCTTCGCCGGCGTGGCGTTATCGGTGACGGCCGTACCCGTCCTGGCGGCGGTGCTGCGGCACAACGGCCTGACGGGAACCTCCCCTGGCGTGATCGCCCTCGCCGCGGCCGGCCTGACCGACCTGGTCGGCTGGTCCGTACTGACCGCCCTGATGCTCGACGGGGGCCCCGGCGGCGGTGGCTGGGCGGTCCGGCTGATGTGGCTCCTGCTGTTCACGGTCGCGATGGTGCTGTTCGTACGGCCGTTGCTGCGGCGGCTGTTCGGGCCCGGGCGGCCGAACGGCCCCTACCGCGTCGGACTGGTGATCGCCTTCGCCGGTGCCTCGGCCTGGGTGACCGACACCCTGGGCCTGCACGTGATCTTCGGCGCCTTCCTCGCCGGCGTCGTCATGCCGCGCGACGGCGGAGCCCGGGATCAGGCGCTGCTGCGTCCTCTCCACGAGGTGTCGGGCGTCCTGCTGCCCTTCTTCTTCGTGGTGTCGGGCAGCCATGTGGCTGTCGGTTCGCTCGACGCGGGGGGCGTCGCCGTCTGCGTGTTGGTCACCGCCCTGGCCATCACCACCAAGGTCGCGAGCGGTACCGTCGCGGCGCGCCTGTCCGGGGTGGCCCGGGACGACGCCCGGACCATCGGAGTCCTGCTCAGCACCCGCGGCCTCACCGAGCTGATCGCACTCGACGCGGGCCGCCAGGCCGGCCTCGTCGGCGGCCTCCTGTACACCGTGTTCGTCCTGATGGCCCTGGCCACCACCCTCGCCACCCAGCCCCTCCTCGGACTCGTACGACGGCTCTCCACACCCCCTCCGCCGAAGCACCCGACGGCACCACCCCCTCCGCAACCCCACCCCCCGGACCCCACCGCCCCCCACCCCACCACCGGCCCACCCTGACCGGACCGCCACCCCGTCACGCAGGAGCAGCAGCGCCGGCTGCGCAGATCCGCGTGGAGTGGAAGGAAGGTACTGGCGCACCTCAACCCGCTCGGCCGGCAGCAGAGGGTCGAACCCGTGCGGCGTCGCCCCTGAGATACGCCATTCCGCGCCCCCGCGTAGTGCCGGGGAATTCCTCGGCACTACGCGGGGCGACCGGATCCGTCAGCCCGTCAGATCCGTCATGTCAGCGCTGATGGACCAGTCCTGCGGGGCCGGAGCGTGCCGGCCGGGGCGTCACATCCCCAGGACCACCAGCCCGTCTCCCGCAGGGGTGGCCGCGGCCGGGTGCTGGAACGGGGCGAAGGTGTGCGGCAGGGCCAGGGCGGGGTGGGGGGCGGACGGGTCCGGGGCGGCGAAGAGGTACGCCGTCGCCGACGCCGCGTCGCTCACCAGGTGCGGCCCCGCCGTGACCGCGGCCCCCACCAGCGGGGTGCGGAAGACGCTGTGCAGGTGCCGCAGGGTCTCCGACGCGCTCGCCCCGCCCGGCGCGTCCGGCGGCAGCGTCCCGGTCAGGAGCAGCGCCAGCAGCACCGGAACCGTCTTCCGCCGCAGCGCGCCGGTCGCCGCCCGCAGCCGGTGGGCGTCGGCGGCCGGCATGGACAGCGCGAGACTGCCCGCCTCCCGCCCGGTGGCGAGCGGAACGGCCGAGCAGACGACCCCCGGCGAGTACTCCAGCAGGTCGAACACCGGATCGCCCGGAGCCACCGAGTCCAGCGCGCTGAACAGCACCCGGCTGTCGGTGATGGTGCGCGGCGTCAGCCTGGCCGGTTTGTGCCGGGCCACGTGGTCGGCCCGGCCGTCGTGGTCGAGCTGGGTGAGCAGGCACTTGCCGACCGCGCTGGCGTGCGCGGCCAGCTTGAAGTCGAACCACTCCTCCACCGGCGGCGTGGCCGGGCCGTCCGCCATCTGGGTGATCCGGACCTCGCCGTCCACGTACCGGCTCAGGTAGACGGCGGCCCCCGCGCTGTCCCGGGCCAGGGCCAGGGTGTGCTGGAGCTGCGCCGCCAGCCCGTGCCCGCCGGGGGCGGCCAGCCGGTCCAGGGCGGGTCCCGGGGCGAGCACCCCGGGGGCGGGCCGGCGCGCGAACTGCTCCTCGCAGAGCATCGCCAGGACCCCGCGGAGCTCCGGCCCGGCGAGGCCCGCCTCGCGCGCGAGCCGGTCCACCCGGACCCCCCGCGGATGTCGCTGCAGCACCCGTACGACCTCCAGGGCGCGCCGGGCGGCCGCGGCCGGCTCGGCGCCGCCCCCGCCGACCGTGGTCCGCTGTGCGGCGGCGGTCAGCGACGGGTGCCTCAGCGGGCCGGGGGAGTGCCGGGGCCGGGTCGCCCGCCGGGCCGCCGCGGTGGGCGGCAGCAGGGCGCGCAGCGCCTGGTCCAGGCCGGGCCGGGGCAGCGGCACCGGGCCCAGGTCGGCGTCCTCGGGCTGCTCGACGTACCGCAGGACGGCGGCCCGCCCCAGTACCAGCGGCTCGATGACCTCCGGGTGCGAGGGCGGCCGGAACCCGCGCCGGACCAGTTCCCGCGCCCAGATCGCGGCGTCGTGGTGCTCGCCCCGCCGGGAGTGGTCGAGGAACAGGCAGTACGCGCCCTGGTCGTTCCCGGCCCCGGCGGTGAACTGCCACCAGAACCGGGCCCCGTCCCGCAGCCCCGCCAGGTGCAGCAGGCAGCCGAACACCTGGGCACCCCGGGGGTCGTGGCCGTCCGCGGCGAATGCGCGGAGCGCGTGCACCGCGCCGGGCCCGCACACCGCGGCCGTACAGGCCCGTTTCAGGTCCCGCCAGGCCCGCTCGGCATCGACGGGCCGGTCCCGGGCGGGGTCGGCGGCGGACTCCGCCGCCGGGGGCCGGCCGTGGAACGCCGGACGCGGCACGTGCCCGTGGTGCCCGGCGCGGGCGCCCAGGAGCCGTGCCTCGGCGGCGGCGACGTCGTAGTGGGCGTAGCGGTCGCGGACGCCGGCCCGGGCGAGGAACTCCGCCAGCGAGCGGGAACGGCCGCCCGGGTGCGGTGGGTGGTGCCGGTCGTTCATGCCCCGGCCTCCCCGTCGCGCGCCCCGGAGCCGCGCGTGTCGAGCAGCCGGGCCAGCCGCCGGTGCGCCTGGCTCAGGTGGGAGCGCACGGTGGCCTCCTCGACGCCCATGACCGCGGCCGCCTCTCCGGTCGTGCAGTGCAGCCCGTACCGCAGCAGCACCGCGTCCCGCTGGCGCTCGGCCAGCCGGGAGACCGCCGAGTAGAACTGGATGGTGTCGGTCAGCACCTCGTACGGATCGACCACGGCGTCCTTGAGCGCCGCCTCGAAGGCGGTGATGTCCATGGGCGCCGGCCGGCGGTTCCGCTTGCGCTGCTGGTCGACTATCCGGTGCTTGAGGACCGTCCAGGCGTAGGCCTCCAGCCGGTCCATGTGGAGCATCCGGAGCCACTCGTTCATGATCGATTCGAAGGTCGCGTCGACCGCGTCCTCCGCGTCCGCGTCCGAGCCCAGCTGCAGGTACGCGAATCTCATGTACGAGGGACGCCGGTCCGCGTGGAACGCCCAGTACGACAGGCGCGCGCTCGGATCCCACTGGCTCATGGGCGTGGGCCTCGGCCTCCGGCTGGGAAGCCCCACCGCCCCTCCGGATTCCTCCGGTCCGCCATCGCTCAACGTTGCACCTTCCCCTCGCGGCACGGGGGCACCTGCCCCCCAGCTTTCAGCGTTTGGGGAGCCCGGAACGTGCAGAGGAGAAACCTGGTGACAATCAGTTCGGTGCTGTGCACTCTGGGATCACTTCCGACCGCCGTCCCGAGGGGCGAGACGACGGGGGTCCGAGCAGGTGCCCGAGACGGGCGCGGACGAGCGGCCCCCGGCGGTTCGATACGATGAGCCCCTTCACGACCGGTCACACACCGCACAAATGAAATGGAGCATCCGAGGATGGCTCGTCACCTGATCACCAGCGCGCTTCCCTACATCAACGGGATCAAGCACCTGGGCAACATGGTCGGGTCGATGCTTCCGGCGGATGTGTACTCCCGGTACCTCCGCCAGCGCGGCCACGACGTCCTGTACATCTGCGCCACCGACGAGCACGGCACGCCCGCCGAGCTCGCCGCCAAGGAGGCCGGCCTCTCCGTCGCCGACTTCTGCGCCCAGGCGCACGACGCGCAGAAGGCCGTCTACGAGGGCTTCGAGCTGTCCTTCGACTACTTCGGCCGCAGCTCCTCGGAGCAGAACCGCGAGATCACCCAGCACTTCGCCCGCCGGCTGCACGCCAACGGCTTCATCGAGGAGCGGGCCATCCGGCAGGTGTACTCGCCGGTCGACGGCCGCTTCCTGCCCGACCGCTACGTCGAGGGCACCTGCCCGCACTGCGGTTACGACAAGGCCCGCGGCGACCAGTGCGAGAACTGCACCCGCGTGCTGGACCCGACCGACCTGATCGACCCGCGCTCGGCGATCTCCGGCTCCACCGAGCTGGAGGTCCGTGAGACCAAGCACCTCTTCCTCCTCCAGTCCAAGCTGCAGCACGAGGTCGAGGCCTGGGTCGCCCGGCACGAGGAGGAGTGGCCGCAGCTCGCGTCCTCCATCGCCCGCAAGTGGCTCACCGAGGGCCTGCACGACCGCGCCATCACCCGCGACCTGGACTGGGGTGTGCCCGTCCCGGCCGACACCTGGCCCGAGCTGGCCGCCGAGGGCAAGGTCTTCTACGTCTGGTTCGACGCCCCGGTCGAGTACATCGGTGCGACGAAGGAGTGGGCGGACGCCGACCCGGCCGGCCGTGACTACAAGTCCTGGTGGTTCGAGGCGCAGGACGTCCGCTACACCCAGTTCATGGCCAAGGACAACGTCCCCTTCCACACGGTGATGTTCCCGGCCACCGAGCTGGGCGTGCGCGAGCCGTGGAAGATGGTCGACTACGTCAAGGCCTTCAACTGGCTGACGTACTACGGCGGCAAGTTCTCCACCTCGCAGAAGCGCGGCGTCTTCACCGACCAGGCCCTGGAGATCCTCCCGGCCGACTACTGGCGCTACTTCCTGATCGCCAACGCGCCCGAGTCGGACGACTCCTCCTTCACCTGGGAGCACTTCACCGCGACCGTCAACAAGGACCTCGCCGACACCCTCGGCAACTTCGTCAACCGGGTCCTGTCCTTCTCCCGCAAGCGCTTCGGCGACGAGGTGCCCGCGGGCAAGGAGGCGGGCGAGGCCGAGGCCAGGCTGGGCGTCCAGATCGCCGAGCTCCTCGCCGAGTACGAGGGCCACATGGAGGGCCTGCAGTTCCGCAAGGCCGCGGCCGCGCTGCGCGCCCTGTGGTCGGCGGGCAACTCCTACCTGGAGGAGAAGGCCCCCTGGCTGGAGATCAAGACCGACCAGGAGGGCGCGGCCCTCACCCTGCGCACCGCGATGAACCTGATCCACCTGTACTCGGTCGTCTCCGAGCCGTTCATCCCGGCGTCGGCGCGCGCCATGCGGTCGGCCTTCACCCTGGCCGACGACAACGCGGCCTGGATCACGCAGGAGCGGGCCAAGGCCCTGGACGCCGTTCCTGCCGGCACCCCGTTCACGGTTCCCCCGGTGCTCTTCGCGAAGATCACCGAGGAGGACCTGGAGGCGTACCGCGAGCGGTTCGGCGGTGTCGAGGCGGGCTGACGGCCCCGCGCACGACGATTCCACGAGGGCGGCACCCGCAGCGGGTGCCGCCCTCGGCGTTCCCCTTTCCCTCACCCTCCCTGCCCGCTTGACGTCAAGCGCGGTCGAGGTCGGAGACTGGACGACGTAAACGATCAACGGAGGGGGAAACCACCGTGAAGACCGCCGTCCAGCCCGTCATCCGTCCCGACTTCGCCCGCCCCGGTGTGGGCGAAGTCAAGGTCTCCACCTGGCGGCTCGGCTCGCCCGAGCGGCAGCGCGCCGCCGTCGACGCCATCGCCCGCACCTGGCAGAGCCGCGACTGGCCCGACCTCGGACTGCTCTCGTACACGGTGCTCGCCGGGACCGACGGCGACACCCTGCTCCACTACTCGCAGTGGACCTCCCACGAGGCCTACGAGGAGTACTTCCGGTCGCTCCGGGACGACAGGAACTCCGAGATCGACGCGGCGGTCCCCGGCATCGACCGGGTGGCGCTGCACGGCTACCGCCACTACCGCTCCGAAGGCACGCCCGTCCGGACCCCGGGCAGCGTGGTGGTCGTCGAAGCCGACTTCGACCCGGCGGTCCCGGACGCCGCCCGCACCTTCACCGACCTGGTCTTCGAGGCGCTCGCCACCGACCCCTCGCCCGCGGCGGGCGGGCTCTCCGGCAACTTCCACCTCTCGGTGGACGGCACGCGGATGCTCAACTACGCCGAGTGGGAGAGCGAGCAGGCGCACGTGGACGCGCTCGCCGCCCCCGGCGACGGCATCGGCTCCGCCACCCCGGAGTGGCGCGAGGTCATGGAGTTCCCCGCCCTCCGCTCCAGCGGCTTCCGCCGCTACGTCCCCGCCCTCGCCCTGGCCCCGCTGGCGGGATGACACGGCCCTCCCCCGGGCGGGGGAGGCCCCCGTCCGGCCCTCGCTCCCGGGGACGGTCCGATCCCGCCCCGCAGTCCGACGACCGTGACCGTCGGTTCCCGTGACGATGGGTCACATGACCGCCACCGACACGACCCCGGCACGAACCCCCGGTACCGCCGACCGGGCCGCCGACCGCACCCCCGACCGCCCCGCCGACCGCAGCCCCGACCGCCGGCCGCCGCCGCGCTGGGCCGTCCTGGCCGCCCACCTCACGACGTGGGTGGTGCTGCCCAGCAGCGTGTGGCGGATCCTGCTGGCGCTCGGCCACCCGGCCGGGTACACGGACACCGGCTTCGAGGACTTCCGCTCCGTCCAGGCGAAGCTGGTGATGGTGGCGCTCAGCGTGCTCTCCGAGCTCGCCGCGTTCCTCACCCTCGGGCTCGTACGCCCGTGGGGTGAGGTCCTGCCGCGCTGGATACCGGTGCTGGGCGGGCGGCGGGTCCACCCGATGGCCGCCGTCGTACCGGCCGGCCTCGGGGCAGTGGCCCTGACGGGGCTCTGGTGCACCGTCCCCCTGTGGTGGACCTTCCCGCACGCCGACATGACCCCGACGGGGAACCTCGTCGTCGGCCTCCTCTACCAGCCCCTGTTCCTCTGGGGCCCGCTCCTCGCCGCCGTCACCGTCTCGTACCACCGCCGCCACTCCGGCCGCACGCCGGACACCACCTGACGGGAGACGGGCGCAGCCGCCCGTGTCGTCGGCCGGGCTTGATCGTTTCAAGGGCGGAAGGATCGTATCGGCAAGACCCGGGGAGCGGTGTTCGGATGGACGCGCGGTGACCGCCTGGCAGTTGTTCGCGGGGGCGGCGGGTCTGGCGGCGGCGCTGTGCCCGCTGCACGGCGCCGCCGGGGGCGGCCCGGCCGGGCACACGGACGCCTGTGCCGGGCGGCCGGGCGCCGTGTGCGTCTCGGTGGGCCGGCCGGCGCACGAGTGCGTGGCCGAGGTGGTCGCGGGCGGGGTCTGGGTGCGCCCCGGGGCGGTCTCGGTGACCACGCCGGGGGGCTCGGTGTGCGTGGGCCGGCCCTGCGGGCCGACCCGCCGGACCGAGGGCGGCGTCACCGTCGTACGGCCCGGCCCCGGCCGGCCCGGCTGCGTCGCCGTCGGGTCCGGCGGCTGCTCCCCCGGCACCCCCGCCCCGGCGCCCGAGCCCGCGCCCGGACGGACTCCCGCACCGCCCGGCCCCGCCGTGAGGGTCTCCGTGGCGCCCCCTGCGCCCCCGGCGCCTCCTGCCCCTCCGGCGCCCCCGGCGCCTCCCGCGCCCCGGTGCCCCGCCGCGCCGGACTGCGTACCGCCGGCGGACCCCGCCGCCGCGGCGGCCCCGGTTCCGGAGGCGGGGCCCGTGCCGGTCCGCGCGCCCGGGGCGGGCGGCCGCACCGAAGCCGCCGTCGCGGAGCCGCCGGCCACGCCCGGACCCGGCCCCGTGCCGCCGGGCGTCCGCGCGGCCGGGCAGAGCCTCCGCTTCCGGGTGCCCGCGTACCGCTCCGCAGCCCTGCAACGGCGGGGCCCGGACGGGCTGTCCACCGTGACGCTCATGGTCGTCGTCACCACCCCGGCCGTGCTCGCGGCCGCCGCACTGCGCCCGCGCTCCAAGAGCCGCGGCGCCTGACCCCCGAAAGAACGGGAGCCCCCTCGTGTCCGAATGGCTGGTCCTGGCCATCGCCATGACGCTCGTCTGCGCCCTCGTCCTCGCCTTCACCAACATCCGGCACCGCCGGGCCGCCGAGGACGAGGACACCAGCGAGACCCCCGACGTCATCGAGTACATGACGATGATGGTCGGCGTGGTCTACGCGATCGTCCTGGGCCTGGCCATCGCCGGCGTCTGGGAGGCCCGCGGCGCCGCCGAGGACACCGTCCGCCGCGAGGCCCAGGCCCTGTACGAGGTCAGCCAGCGCGCCGACGTCTACCCCGCCGACATCCGCGACCGGATCCGCGGCGAGGTCGACGCGTACGTCACGCACACCGTCAGCGTGGACTGGCCGCGCCTCACCTCCGGCGAGACGCCCTCGACCGAGGGCGCCGACCTGCTGGCCAAGCTCCGCACCGACGTCACCCACCAGAGCCCGGCCACCGAACTCCAGGCCCAGGCCTACCAGCCGCTGCTCGACCACATCGCGGCCGCCGACGACGCCCGCCACTCGCGCGCCCAGAGCGCGGAACCGACCCTGCCCGGCGTGGTCTGGTTCGGTCTGCTCACCGGCGGGATCGTCACCATCGGGCTGATCTTCACCCTGCAGATCCGCCGCTCCAGCCGCGAGCTGCTGCTCGCCGGCCTGTTCAGCGCCCTGATCGTGTTCCTGCTGTTCCTGGTGTGGAGCTTCGACGCCCCGTTCGGCCGCGACGGCACCGACTCCGCCGCGCCCTTCCAGGACCTGTTCCCGACACTGAAGCTCTGACCGCACGGCGGCCTTCCGGTCAGGTACCGGCGGTCTCCGCCACCCCCGCGTCCGTCGGACGCGTGAAGTGCAGTTCCCGTTCGGTCAGCGGCGGGCCCGCCAGCGGCGGCAGGCGCGGCCCGCGCAGCGCACGCAGCAGTACCCCCGGCTGGATCAGGGCGGTCGCCGGGGCGGACAGGGTGATCACGTCGGTCAGCGCGGTGGCCACCCTGAAGTCCCCGGTCGCGGTCAGGATCAGCCGCTCCACGTAGCGGGACGTCAGCCGGTCGGCCAGGGTGGGCCGCTTGCCCACGCTGCCGGGGTAGAAGACGTCCTGCCCGGTGGCCAGGTCCCAGGCCACCGACACCGGCCGCGCCACGGCCCGCTGGACCCGGCGCGCGAGCCCGGGAGCCGCCAGTTCCCGGCCGGCCGGGCCGGCCCCCAGTTCCCGGGCGAGCGCGCGGGCACCCTGGGCGGCCACCGACATGCCGTGTCCGTACACCGGGTTCAGGCCGGCCACGGCGTCGCCGATGACGACCAGCCCCTGGGGCCACGCGCGGGCTCGTTCGTAGTACCGGCGCCGGTTGGCGGTGTTGCCGAAGGTGACCACTCCGGTCAGCGGCTCGGCGTGCTCCAGCAGGTCGGCCACCACCGGGTGCCGGGCCGACCTGGCGAAGGCCTCGAAGGCCGAGGCGTCCCCGGACGGGCGGCTGCCCCGGGTCCCGGCGAGCGTGACCAGCCAGCGGCCGTCCTCGACCGGCACGATGACCGCGGACCGGCCGGGCCGGGTGCCGCGGGCGGCCGCCTGGATGTTGACCACCGGGAAGCCCTCGGTGCCCGAGGGGGCCCGGTACATGCGGCTGGCATACACCAGGCCGGAGTCCACCAGTGCTTCCGCGACGTCCGGGATCCCCAGGTCCGCCAGCCATCCGGGCGTCCGGCTGCCCCGCCCGGTGGCGTCCACCACCAGGGCGGCGGTGAGGGTCCGTTCGGCTTCGTCGCCGGTCCGTACGCGGAGGCCGGTGATCCGCTCCCGGTCGCCCGTCAGGCCGAGCACCTGGGTCCGTTCCAGCAGGCGGACGCCCGGGAGCGCGAGGACCTGGTCGCGCACCACGCGATCGAGCAGGTCACGGGTGCAGGCGATCAGGAAGTGGGTGGGCCGCCAGCGCCGGTACCAGCCGCGGGGGCTCAGGGCGACCATGCCGGCGGTGAGCGGGATACGGCGGGCGCCGGCCGCGAGGAGCCGTTCCGTGAAACCGGGCAGCAGGCCCTCGATCGCCTCGGCACCGCCGGACCAGAGCAGGTGCGCGTGCTGGGCCTGGGGCAGGAAGGCCCGGGGTTCGGCACCCGACGGCAGGGCGTCGCGTTCGACGACGGTGACCCGGTCGGCGTACGGGGCCAGGGCGGCGGCGGCGAGCAGGCCGGCGAGCCCGCCGCCCGCCACCAGGGCCCGGCGGGGACCGCCGGCCGGGCCGTCGCGGCCGGGGCCGTCGCGGCCGGGGCCGTCGTGGCCGGGGGCGGTGCCGGGGTCCGCGGCATCGGGGCCGGCGCCCTCCCGTCCCGGGCCGGGCCGCTCCGGGCCGCCGGCAGGTCTCGGGAGGGGCGGCTCCTGGCCGCTGGTCTGTCTCATGGCTGACTGCTCTCCGTACTGGCCGCGGGCCTGCGGGACTGTGCGACGAGGGGGGAGCGCAGCGCGAGTGAGATGCGCACGAGGTCACGCGGCCCTTCGGCGGTGGCCGAGGTGTAGGCGTCCGCAGAGCCTATGACCTTTTCCTCGGGGTCCGCCGCGCGTGCCCGGATCGCGGCCGCCACCATGGTGGCCTCGGCGATCGCCTCGGCCTGTCCGCTGCCGCTGCCGGCGGCGATCAGCGCCTCGCGGGTGAGGTCGCGCAGCCGGTGGTCGAAGTACGGGTCGAGGTGCAGGAGTCCGTCGTGGATGTCGGCCACCCGCTGGGTGACCCGCAGGTCGGCGGGCGACCACCAGGAGATCCGGACGGCGCGGCAGCCCTGCGGCACCGCACCCCGCAGTTCGCGCCAGAGCGGGCCGAGCCGGTGGTACGTCACCCAGGTGTTCCAGCTCGCGGACATCCGCTGGACCAGCAGCGGCAGGACGAAGCCGATGCCGATCAGCAGTGCCGAGAAGGAGGCGACGGGCGGTGCGACGTCGGTGCTGAGCACGTCCCAGTCGTGCCCGGCCAGGCGGGCCCCGACGGCGGCGAACTTGGCCGCGTCGAAGACCAGGTTCAGCATGAACCCGCAGACCATGAGGATGAGGCCGGAGCGCAGCGAGCCGCGTACGTGCAGGGACCAGCGCCGGCACAGCACCGTCATCACGACGGCGGCCGCGGTGTGCGCGAGCAGGTAGACCAGGACCATCTCGCGGATGTACGGGGTCCGGGCGTAGTAGGTGTCGAAGTCGCGCAGCCGTTCCACCGGGGCGTCACCCACCATGAACAGGACGATCTGCGCGACGATCACGGTGGAGTACGTGCCCACGCACCAGTGGGACAGGCGCCGGGTGCGGTCCTCCGAGCCGCCCCGCCAGTTGATCAGGAGCAGCAGGCAGGAGGCGCTGAACGCGGTCAGGATGCAGTAGACCAGCGGGGCGGAGAAGTTGGGCACGCCGGTGAGGTGGTTGACGGCCGCGATGGTCGGCGGTGCGGCGAAGAAGAAGACCGAACTGGCCACGAGGAGCAGCACGCTGACCGCCCGGACCAGCGGGTCCCGCCAGTCCCGGCTGAGTCCCGGCAGCTTGCAGGTGAACGCGATCACCAGCACGCTGGCCGGGATGTAGAAGTCGAGTCCTTCCAACGGTCAGCCCCGTGGGCCGCGGTAGCCCAGCGAGGCCTCGATCCGGTCGGCGACCTTGTCGCGTTCGGTCGGGGCGGAGCCCAGTCCGGCGGACAGCCAGGGACGGCATTTGCTGCCCAGCAGCAGCCCGAAGGTCTCCGCCTCGGTCTCCTCACGTACGTCGGCGCGGGTCCGGGCGGCGACGCGCCGTACGGTCTCGGTGATGTCGGCCTCGTCGCTCAGCAGCCGGGCGGCGACGGCGGCGCCGTCCACGTGGTGGCTGCAGTGGCCGGCCTTCATGTGCCACAGCTCGTGGCCGAGGATGACCAGCTGGTGGTCGGGGGCCGTGCGTTCCTCGATCACCACCAGGTCGCGGTCGGCCATGTCCAGCCACAGGCCGCTGGCCGTCCCCGGGGGGAACGAGGCCATGCGGAAGTCGACGCGGCGTCCGCGGTGGCGGCTCATGCCCGTGCACAGGGCGGCGTAGAGGTCCAGGGGTGACTGAGGGTCGGCAAGCCGGATGCCGGCCACCAGCTCCCCGCACAGCCGCCGCTGTTCTCTGCCTATGCTCACCGTTCTCCCTGTCGGCGCGGATGCGGATCAGGCTCAGGATCGGAATCAGGATCAGGATTCAGGAATCGGATCGGTCGGATCGGGTCGGGGTCGGGATCGGGGTCGGAATCCGAGGTCACTTCTCGACTTCGTTGCGTTGGACGCTCTCCAGGAGCATGTCCAGCCATTCCGTCACCTTGTCGCGATGCTTGTCGCTCGGCAACTGCGCGGCCCGCCAGGCGATGCCACGGACCCCGTGGTTCTGCAGGAGCCGGGCCAGCGGGTCGTCGTCGGCGCCGGCGGCCGCCTCCCGTTCCCGTTCCCGCTCGCGGTCCGCGAAGTCCTGGAGCAGCTGCTGTTCGGTGCGCAGCAGGGCGTCGTTGAGGGCGTCGGCGTCGTGTGCGGTGAGGAAACCGGCGTGGACCCCGAAGAAGCGCTGGATGGCGTCGCAGTGTTCCATGGTGGGGCGGCGGTCGCCGTTGATCAGGGCGCCGGCCTGCTGTCGGGACATGGCCGCGCCGTCCGCGATCTCCTGCTGGGTGTAACGTCGGCCGTTGGGCTTGACCCTGGTGCGGCGCAGGAGGTCCAGCCGCTGCAGGAACCGTGCCTGGAGGTCCGGTTCGCCGGCGGGGCGGCCCTCCAGCAGCGCTTTCACCACGTCGGCGGGGACTCCGGAGGCCTCCGAGAGTCTGCGCAGGTCGAACACCTCGCCCTGGTCGCGCCCGAGCTTGTCCGCGAGGTCGGCGACGCGCGCGACGGTGGCTGCCAGAGGCACGGTGGCCACCGCGACGGGAGCCGGGAAGCCGTCTGTCACCAGTGGTTCTCCTAGATCACGCGAGGTCGGTACGGACACGTGGTTGGCCTCTGGAGGCTAACTGTTTCCCCGTCAGAGGGCTAGAACTTGCCACAGCTGTGGCGGGATTCAGCTGTCAAGGGGCTGGAATTGCCACAATAGTTGACACTCGAATGACGGCGGTAGCAGGATCGCCACACGGAAACGAAGATCCAGACCGCGAGAAGGGGGAGCTCTCGGTGCCACATCTCGCAGCGGTGGGCCCGTCCGACGGCCTCTCCCAGGACGACCGGACAGGCGACGAGCGCCCGATGGGCGAGGAGCCCGTACGTGGCGCAGTGCGGCTGGAGCGCCGCAAGGAGATTTTGCGCCAGCGCCGCGAGGAGTTGGGGCTCAGCCAGGAGGACGTCGCGTCCCGCCTCCGCATCAGCGTACGCGCCTACGGCAACTGGGAGCGCGGCCAGGTCAAGGCGTGGACCGACCGCAAACTGCTGGCCCTCGCCGAGGCCCTGGAGATGAGCGAGCGCCAGTGCTTCTGGCTCTTCCGGGTCATGGTCGACCGCGACCCGCCGCCCACCTGGCGCGCGGCCGAGGAGAGCCGGCTGCCCGAGGATCCGGAGCAGCGCGACTACCTGCGCGACTACGCCGCCCTCATGGAGGCCGTGCCGTACCCGAGCTTCCTGGTGGACCACCGCTGGGACGTCGCGCTCACCAACTCGGCCTTCGACCAGCTCTTCCAGACGGTACGGCCGCACCCCACCGCGCTGCCCGACGACAACTTCCTGCGGTTCGTCCTGTTCCACCCGGACGCGGCGGCCGTACTGGACGACCACGAGCCCGCCTGGTGCGTGCCGCTGCTCGCCCAGTTCGCCACCGCGCTCGCCGCCGACCCCCAGGACGAGGGGCTGTGCAGCATCCGCCAGGAGGTGGCGCGCGACCCGTTCATGGAAGCCGCCTACCGGTACGGGGTGCCGCACTGGCTCAGCACCTACGGCGCCGACGCGGCCGAACGCGACGGAGCGGTCCTCGCCGTCCGCCACCCCGACGCGCGCATCGGCCGGGTGCGCTGCCGGATGGTGGCCGAAACCGGCCGGATGCTCGACGCCATGGGGCTCACCCGGATCACCCTGGTCCTCTCCGCCCCCGCGCCGCTGCCGGCCCACTCCCCGCAGGGCGCTGCCGACGCCCCGAGACGTCAACAGCCCCGCCTGCGCGCCGTGCCGCCGCTCGGCGAGTGAACCGGTCGGGGACACTGCTGCCATGCGGCTGACGATCCTCGGCGGAGGCGGGTTCCGGGTGCCCCTGGTCTACGGGGCACTGCTCGGCGACCGGGCCGACGGCCGGGTCACCGGGGTCACCCTGTACGACACCGACCCGGGCCGGCTCGCCGTCATGGCCCGGGTCCTCGCCGACCAGGCCGACGGCGTGCCCGCCGCCCCGGCGGTCACCGCCACCACGGACCTGGACGAGGCCCTCCGCGGCGCCGACTTCGTCTTCTCCGCCATCCGCGTCGGCGGCCTCGACGGCCGCGCCACCGACGAGCGGGTGGCGCTGGCCGAGGGCGTGCTGGGCCAGGAGACCGTGGGCGCCGGAGGCATCGCGTACGGCCTGCGCACCGTGCCCGCGGCCCGCGAGATCGCCCGCCGGATCGCCCGTCTCGCCCCGGACGCCTGGGTCATCAACTTCACCAACCCGGCCGGGCTCGTCACCGAGGCCATGCGGGAGTCGCTGGGCGACCGGGTCATCGGCATCTGCGACTCGCCCGTGGGGCTGGGCCGGCGGATCGCCCGGGTACTGGGCGCCGCCCGCCCGCAGGAGGCGTGGATCGACTACGTCGGCCTCAACCACCTGGGCTGGGTGCGCGGGCTGCGCATCGGCGGCCGTGACGAGCTGCCCCGGCTGCTGGCCGACCCCGTCGCGCTGGAGTCCTTCGAGGAGGGCCGGCTGTTCGGCGCGGAGTGGCTCCGTTCACTGGGCGCGATCCCGAACGAGTACCTCCACTACTACTACTTCAACCGCGAGACCGTGGCCGCCTACCGGCAGGCGGAGCGGACCCGCGGCGCCTTCCTGCGCGACCAGCAGCGGGCCTTCTACGCCGGGCCCGACGGGACGGGACCGGCCGCCGGCGCGGCGCTGGCCGCCTGGGACCGGACCCGGGCCGAACGCGAGGCCACGTACATGGCCGAGAACCGGGAGGCGGCGGGCGCCGGCGAACGCGAGGAGACCGACCTGGAGTCGGGCGGGTACGAACAGGTCGCGCTCGCCCTGATGCGGGCCATCGCCCGCGACGAGCGCGCCACCCTGATCCTCAACGTGGCCAACGGCTCCACCCTCTCCGTCCTCGACCCCGACGCGGTCATCGAGGTGCCCTGCCTGGTCGACGCCAACGGTGCCCACCCGGTGGCGGTGGACCCGCTGCCGTACCACGCCGTGGGGCTGGTGACGGCGGTCAAGGCGGTGGAGCGGGAGGTGCTCGCCGCGGCGGCGGCACCGTCACGGACCGCGGCCCGGGCCGCCGCCACCAAGGCCTTCGCCCTCCACCCGCTGGTGGACTCGGTGGCGGTCGCCCGGCGGCTGCTGGACGGGTACGCGCGACACCACCCCGGCCTGGCCTACCTGCGCTGACGGCCGGCGGGCCGCGCCCGTACGGCCCAGCGCCGCACGCGGGCCGGCGGGCGCGGCTGTGAAAGTGCGACGTGTGACCACTGCCCCCGCCGTCGCGGCCGCGCCGCCCGTCCTGGACCGGCGGCGCCGCAACGTGGTGTTCGGCACGATCCTGCTGGGGGTGCTGCTCGCCGCCCTCGACCAGACCATCGTGGGCACGGCCCTGCCCACGATCGTGGCGGACCTTCCAGTACGTGGACGGGGACTCGGACACCGTGTCCGGGGTGCGCACCCTGCCGCTGGTGGCCGGCCTCCTGCTGGCCTCCGTGTTCAGCGGCAACGCCACCAGCCGGACCGGCCGCTACCGGATCTTCCCGATCGCCGGGTCGCTGGTGATGGCCCTGGGGCTGTACCTGCTCTCACGGATGGGCCCGGGCACCGCCACCTGGCTCGAATCGGTCCACATGTTCGTACTGGGCGCCGGTATCGGCCTGTCCATGCAGGTGCTGACCATCGCCGTCCAGAACACCGTCGACTACGCCGACCTGGGCACCGCCACGTCGGGCGTCACGTTCTTCCGCACGCTGGGCAGCGCCTTCGGCACCGCCGTGTTCGGCACCATCTACGCCAACGCCCTTCAGCCGCGGCTGCGGCCGGCGGTCGTGGAGGCCGCCGCCACGGGGGCCGATCCGGCGGTGGTGGGCCGGGCGGCGCAGAGCCCGCAGGGCGTGCACGCCCTCGGACCGGCGGCGTCCGGGCCGGTGGTCGACGCCTACGCGCACGCCCTGCACACCGTGTTCCTGTGGACCGTGCCGGTGGCGCCGGCCGGGTTCGTGGTGGCCCTGTTCCTCAAGCAGGTGCGGCTGCGCGACAGCGCCCGGGCCGGCTCCACCGACATGGGCGACGGGTTCGCCTCGCCCGCCACCGCCTCCGGGGACTCGGCCCGGCTGCTGGAGCCGGCGGTCGGCAAACTCGTGCGCACGATGGGGCCCGAGACGGCCCGCGCCATCGTGAAGGCCTCCGACACCCGGCTGGACATGGCGGGGGCCTGGGCGGTGATGCAGGTGGACCTGCTGACCCGGACCGTCGGCCACGCCAGCCTGGGACTCGTCGCCGCACGGAGGTCCCTGCCGCCCGAGGTACTGCTTCCGGTCTTCGACCGGATGGAGGAGGAGGGCTACCTCGGCCGGGAGGGCACCTACTTCTCGCTGACCCGGGCCGGGCGGCGGGAGGCCGACGTGATCTCCGGGGCGTGGGCCGACTGGCTGGGCGACCGGCTGGAGCGGGACCGCGGGCGGCCGGGTGGGGCGGAGCTCCGGGCGGCGGCGGACGCCATCGCGAAACGGCTGCTCGCGGAGGACCTGGGGGAGGGCGACTTCGCGCCGTGGGCGGGGCCCCGGGCGTTCGGCGGGCGTTAGTGTCCGTGGTACTGCCCGCGGCCCGGCTCACCCGATGGGGTGAGGTGCGGGGCGGGGGGAACTGGGCGTGACCGCAGTACGTCTGAACTGGTGAGTAACCGCACGGGAACAGGACGGGCGGACAGGCATACGAGTGGGACGGGGGCCGGAGATGACCGAGACGACGGGCGCGGCGGGGGCGGTTGTCACACTGGGCGAGGAGATCATGCTGCTGTCGCTGGACGACGAGTCCGGCGCGGTCAGGTCACGGCAGGCGGCCGGCTGGGCCGTCGCCGGCGGCATCCTGCTCGAACTGGTCATGGCGGGGCGGGTCACCGTCACGGGCAAGTACCTGGGAGTGGCAGACCGCACGCCCACGGGGGAGCCGCTGCTGGACGGCCGGCTCGCCCTGATGGACGCGTGGATGAAGGGCCGCAGCAAGCGGCGGGTCGCGGACTGGCTGACCAGGGACCACATGAAGGCCGTCGGCGCGGCCGTGGAGCGGCTCGCCGAGCGCGGCCTGGTCGCGGAGCAGCGGCACAAGGTGATGGGGCTGTTCCCGGTCAGGCGCTACCCGGAGTCGGACGGTTCGGCGGAGCGGGCCCTGCGGGCGCGGCTGAACGCGGCGGTGCTCGACAAGGCCTCGGAACCCGACGAGCGCACGGCGGGTCTCATAGCCCTGCTGCACGCGGCCAAGCTGCACTCCCTGGCCTTCCCTGACCTGTCGCGCCGGCAGGTCGCCCCGAGGATGGCGGAGATAGCGGCCGGGGAGTGGGCGGCGGAGAGCGTCCGGCTCGCGATCCGGGACATGCAGGCGGCGGTGATCGCGGCGACGGCCGCGGCCACGGCGGCGGCCGTCTCGTAGCACGCCGCCGACGGGCCGTCCGCCGACCGGCCATCCGGGTCGCGACCCGCCCGGGGTTCCGGCCGGGGTTCCGGCGGGCGCTCCGGGTTCCGTCAGGGCGTCGGGTAGTCGTGGGAGGGGACGTCGGGCAGGGTGGTCAGGTCCGGGCGCCAGGTGCGGAGCACGGCCGCGGAGGGGGCGTAGAGGGCGCTCGGGATCTCCTCCGGGGCGAACCACTCCCAGCGGGTGATCTTGTGCGGTTCGGTGACCGCCGGTGTGCCCTCGGCGGCCTCCGTGACCGCGGCCGCCGTCAGCCGGGTCACCTCGGAGCGCGTTTCGAGCTGCACGGCGAGCACCCGGACCGCTTCAGGTACGGCCCGCAGGGTGGTCTCCTCGGCCAGTTCGCGGCTGGCGGCCTGCTCGAACCCCTCCCCGGGGTCGACCTTGCCGCCGGGCAGCTCCCACCGGCCGTCGTGCGCCTGGCCGAGCAGCAGCCGGCCGTCCGTGCCGAGCACGACCAGGCCGACGCCGACCACGGCGTTGGGCGTCGGTTCGGCGCGTTCGGGGCGCTGGCTCCGCGGGTGCGGGGGTTGTGTGGTCATGCTCGTCCTTCCGTGGGTTTCCCGGGCCGGGCGCGGACGTGGATCCGTTCGCCTTGCGGCCCGAACAGACTGAGGAACTCGACCGGCTGCGGGCCGGCGTTGAAGAAGACGTGCGGGATGCGGGTGTCGAACTCGGCGGCCTCGCCCGAGGTCAGCACCAGGTCGTGCTCGCCCAGCAGCAGCCGCAGCCGTCCGGAGAGCACGTACAGCCATTCGTAGCCCTCGTGGACCCGCTGCTCCGGCGGCGGCGCGGACGGATCCGGGGCCGGCGGCATGACCGTCTTGAAGGCCTGGACGCCGCCGAGGTTACGCGTCAGCGGCACATAGGTGCTCCCGTGCCGGACGAACGCCTTGGCACGCACCCGGGGGTCACCCGTCTCCGGGGCGCCGACCAACTCGTCCAGGGCCACCCGGTGCGCCCGGGCCAGCGGGAGCAGGAGCTCCAGGGTCGGCTTGCGCTGCCCCGACTCCAGCCGCGACAGCGTGGACAGTGAGATCCCGGTGGTCTCGCTCAGCTGCGCCAGCGTGGTGCCCCGCTCGCGGCGCAGCGCGCGCAGTCGCGGACCCACGGCGGTGAGCACCTCCGACAGCGCGGAGTCCTCGTCATCGGCCATGTTCCCATTTGCCGGTTCGGCAACAACATTTGTCAAGCGGGCCCATGCGGTCCCACGCTCACAGCCATGAGGAACCAGACCGACCAGACGAAGCAGGCGAACCAGACGAGCCAGGTGGACCAGGTGGACGAGGTGGACCAGATGAACGAGACGAGCCGGTCGCCGGAGCACGACGTGGTGGTGATCGGTGGCGGCGCGGCCGGGCTGAGCGCCGCCCTGACCCTGGCCAGGGCCCGGCGCTCGGTCCTCGTGATCGACTCCGGAAGCCCCCGCAACGCCCCGGCGGCCCACATGCACGGCTATCCGGGACACGACGGCATCGACCCGGCCGAATGGCGCTCCCGGGCCAGGGACGAAGCGGCCGGTTACGGCGCCCGGTTCACCGACGGCACCGCGATCGCCGCGGACCCGCTTCCGGACGGCGGGTTCCTGGTCCGGCTCGGGGACGGCTCCACGGCCTCGGCCCGGAGGATGCTCGTGACGACCGGCCTGACGGACGAACTGCCTGACGTGCCGGGCCTCGCCGCCCGGTGGGGCCGCGACGTCCTGCACTGCCCCTACTGCCACGGCTGGGAGGTCCGGGACCGGCCGGTCGCGGTGCTCGCCACCGGCCCGCTGGCCGTCCACCAGGCACAGCTGTGGCGGCAGTGGACCGACCGGGTGACCCTGCTGGCCCACACCACCACCCCCACCGGCGAGGAGCGCCGCGAACTGACGGCCCGCGGCATCGCCGTCGCTGGGGGGCGCGTCACCGGGTTGCGCACCACGCCGGAGGGCCGGCTGGCCGGAGCCGTCCTGGCCGACGGCACCACCGTCGCCTGTGAGGCCCTGGTCGTCGCACCCCGGTTCACGGCCCGCGCCGCGCTCCTGACCGGTCTCGGGCTCGGCGTCACCGACGTACGGCAGGCGGGGCGGTCCATCGGAACGGCCGTGGACTGCGATCCGCTGACCGGAGCCACCGCCGTGCCCGGCGTCTGGGTGGCGGGCAACGTCACCGCGCCGGCCGAGACGGTGCTGGGCTCCGCCGGGCAGGGTCTGCGAGCCGCGGCAGCGATCAACGCCGACCTGGTCGCCGAGGAGGTCCGCCGGGCGGTGGCCGGGAGGTAGCACGCAACGGTGCTGCCCGGGTTTCGGCCACCCTCCGGGCGCGCAGGATCCCACGGTGTGATCGTCACATGGGGACGGCCGCGGAGTGTCGGGGGGACGCCATGGCACATCTACTGGTGATCGGCGGCGGCGTGGGCGGAGTGGCCACCGCGCTGCTCGCCGCCCGTCGGGGACACACCGCCGAGCTCTTCGAGCGGGACAGCCGGGCCCCCGGCGCCGCCCTCGACCGGGACTTCTTCGGGTGGCGCCGGACCGCCGTCCCGCAGGCCGTCCAGCCGCACGCCCTGCTCGGCGCCGCCCGCAACGTCCTGCGCGGCCGGCTTCCGGACGTGTACGCGGAGATGCTCCGCCTGGGCGCGCGCGAGCGGCACGAGCTGGACTGGTTCGACGAGCGGCCGCCGGCCCGGCCGGGCGACGAGGACCTGGTCATGGTCCAGGCCCGCCGGATCGTCCTGGAGAGCGCCCTGAGCACCGCGCTGCGCGCCGAACCCCGAGTGGTCACCCGTCACGGGGAGCCGGTGACCGGGCTGGTGACGGCGTCCGTCGGCGACGGTGTCCGGGCCGTCGGCGTGCGCACCGCTTCCGGTCCCTACGAGGGCGATCTGGTGGTCGACGCGGGCGGCCGGCGCGGCGGTGCCGAACGCTGGCTGGTGGAAGCCGGCTGCCGGCCGGCCGTGGTGCAGCGGCACCGCACCGGGCTGGCGTACTTCTGCCGCTGGTACCGGCTTCCCGGAAGCACGGCGGACGGACCGCGCCGTCCGTGGGCCGTGACCGGGGGGACCTTCGCCGGCTGCGCCGTCTTCCCCGCCGACAACCGGGTGTTCGCGGTGACCCTCATCGTGCACACCGCGGACGCCACCCGGTCCGCTCTGCGCGACCCGGTGGTGTTCGAGGCGGCGGCCCGCACCTTCCCGCCCGGCGCGGCCTGGCTGGAGCTGGGCCCCGAGCCGCTCTCGGACGTGCTGGCCACCGCCGGCCTCGACAACCGCTGGAGCGCCTTCGCCGACGAGCGGGGGCCGGTGGTCTCCGGCCTGGTGCCGGTCGGCGACGCGGTCACGCACACCAATCCGACGCTGGGGCAGGGGGTGTCCCTCGCCCTGTGGGCCGCCGAGCGCGTGGCCCTGACCGCCCACCGGGACCCGGGGTCGGCGGCTTTCGCCGCCGACTACCACGCCTGGGCGCTGCGGACGCTCAAGCCCTGGTTCGACTTCCAGGTGACGGCGGACGCGGCGATCGGTGAGCGGTTCGCGACGCGGACGGGGCGCACCGGCACGGCGCGCGAGGCGGCCGCGCTCTTCGACTGCGCGCTGGAGGACCCCGAGGTGATGCGGGTCCGGGCCCGGGTCCGCCACCTGCTCGACCCGCCCGAACGGGCCTACGCGGACCCGGAGACCAGGGCGCGGGTCGCCCGCTGGCTGGCGGCCCGTCCCGGTTACGAGCCCCACGCGGCCGGGCCGGACCGCGGGGAGTGGGAGGAGCTCACGAAGGGCTGACCTGCCGCAGGCCCCGCCGGACGCCCTACGCGGTGCCCAGCACCTCGGCGAGGTCGTAGTGCACGACCTCCTCCAGCTGGGCGTACGTACAGCTCTGCGGGGTCCGGTCGGGCCGCCAGCGGCGGAACTGGGCGGTGTGCCGGAACCGGTCGCCCTCCATGTGGTCGTAGGCGACCTCGATGACCCGTTCGGGGCGCAGCGGCACCCAGGAGAGGTCCTTCTTGCCGGTCCACCGGCTCTGGGCGCCGGGCAGCCGGGCGCTCTCGTGGGCGGCCTCCTCGGCCCAGGCGGCCCAGGGGTGACCCGCGGCGTCGGCCATCCTGAGGGGCTCCAACTCCCCGATGAGCTCCGCCCGTCGCTTCATGGGGAAGGCGGCGCAGACGCCCACGTGCTGGAGGGCGCCGTGCCCGTCGTACAGGCCCAGCAGCAGCGATCCGACAATCGGACCGCTCTTGTGGAAACGGTAGCCCGCGACGACGACGTCGGCCGTACGCTCGTGCTTGATCTTGAACATGAGACGGGCGTCCGGACGGTAGGGGAGATCAAGGGGCTTGGCGATCACCCCGTCCAGACCGGCGCCCTCGAACCGCTCGAACCACTCCCGCGCCACGGCGGGGTCGGTGGTCGCGGGCGCGAGGTGAACGGGGGGACGGGCCGTGGACATGGCGTGGACGAGGGCGGTACGGCGTTCGGTGAGCGGGGTGTCGAGCAGGGCCTCGTCGCCGAGCGCGAGCAGGTCGAAGGCGACGAACGAGGCCGGGGTGGTCTCGGCCAGCAACTTCACCCGGGACGCGGCGGGATGGATCCGCTCGGTCAGCCGGTCGAAATCGAGCCGCCCGCCGTGCGCGACCACGATCTCCCCGTCGACCACGCAGCGCTCCGGCAGGTTGTCCCTGAGGGCACCGACCAGCTCCGGGAAGTACCGGGACAGGGACTTGCCGGTGCGGCTGCCGATCTCCACCTCCGCGCCGTCGCGGTGGACGATCGCCCGGAAGCCGTCCCACTTGGCCTCGTACTGCATGCCCGGCGGGATCTTCGACACCGCCTTGGCGAGCATCGGTTTCACGGGAGGCATCACCGGCAGGTCCATGTCCCCGATTCTGCGCCGTTCCGTCCCGCGACGCCCGGTATGCGAAGCCCGCCGGGGCCGCCTAACGTGGCGCACATGGGTGCTGCCGGTAGTGCGATCGAGCTGGACGCGGGCGGTCGGCCGGTACGGCTGTCCAGCCCGGACAAGGTCTACTTCCCCGAGCGGGGTCTCACCAAGCTGGACGTGGCCCGCTACTACCTGGCGGTGGCCGACGGCATCACCCGGGCCCTGCGCGACCGGCCGACCACCCTGGAGCGCTACCCCGAAGGGGTGGAGGGCGAGTCCTTCTTCCAGAAGCGCGCCCCCAAGAACCTTCCCGACTGGATTCCCACCGCCCACATCGCCTTCCCCAGCGGCCGCACCGCGGACGAGATCTGCCCGACCGAGCCGGCTGCCGTCCTGTGGGCCGCCAACCTGGGCTGCCTCACCTTCCACCCCTGGCCGGTCCGGCGCGGTGACACCGACCGGCCGGACGAACTGCGCATCGACCTGGACCCACAGCCCGGCACCGACTACCACCACGCGGTGGCCGCCGCCCACGAACTGCGCGGCCTCCTCGACGAACTGGGCCTGCGCGGCTGGCCCAAGACCTCGGGCGGCCGCGGCCTGCACGTCTTCGTGCCCATCGAACCCCGCTGGACGTTCACCGAGGTCCGGCGCTGCGCGATCGCCCTCGGCCGGGAGCTCGAACGGCGCATGCCGGGCCGGGTCACCACCGCCTGGTGGAAGGAGGAGCGCGGCGAACGGATCTTCGTGGACTACAACCAGACCGCCCGTGACCGCACCATCGCCTCCGCCTATTCCGTCCGGCCCCGCCCGCACGCACCGGTGTCGGCCCCGCTGCGCTGGGACGAGATCGACTCCGTGGAACCGAGGGACTTCGACATCGTCACCATGCCGGCCCGCTACGCGGAACTCGGCGACCTGCACGCCGACATGGACGACCACGCCTTCACCCTCGACACGGTCTTCGAGCTCGCCGACCGGCAGGAACGCGACCACGGCCTCGGCGACATGCCGTACCCGCCGGACTACCCGAAGATGCCCGGCGAACCCAAGCGCGTCCAGCCCAGCCGCGCCCGGCAGGATCCGCCGGACACGGCCTAGCCGCGGCGGGGTGCGGGGCGGTAGGTGGAGACCTGGACGCCCGCGGGGCTGGTCACCGTGGAGACCAGCTCCAGGGTGCGGAGGCCGCCGTCCGACGGGAAGATGCTCTTCCCGCCGCCGAGCAGCACGGGCATGAGCATGAGCCGGAGCTCGTCGACCAGGTCCTCGGCCAGCAGGGTCCGCACCAGGGTGGGGCTGCCCATGACCACTAGGTCGCCGCCCTCCTGCGCCCGCAGCTCGCGGATGCGCGCGACGGCGTCGTCGCCTGGGATCAGGGTGGTGTTGTCCCAGGTCAGCTCGGACTCGCGCAGGGTCCGCGACACCACGTACTTCGGCAGGGCGTTCATCCGGTCGGCGAACGGGTCGCCCGCGCGCTCGGGCCAGGCTCCCGCCATCGTCTTCCAGGTGCGCCGCCCGAACAGCAGCCCCGAGGCCTTCGCGGTGACGTCGTCGAAGGCGCCGCCGACGACCTCCGGGTCGAAGAAGGGGTGCGACCAGCCGCCGTTGGCGAAGCCGCCGTCGGTGTCCTCCTCCGCACCACCGGGCGCCTGTACGACACCGTCGAGGCTGATGAACTCGGAGATGATGATGCGCATGTGACCGCTCCCGGTGTCCGTTCCCGATGTACTGCAATGAAGACCGCACAGCCGACCGGAATTCATCGCGATCGGCGAACTTCAACCTGTGAAGCAGGTCACATCGCGGGCTTTGCGGCGATCAGAGGGTCACCGGCGACAGCTGCGGACGCTTCGCGGTGCGGCCGTCCCCGGAGGAGCGGCCCAGTATCCGGCGCCCCAGCCACGGCCCGAGGAACCCGCCCGCCCACCGGAGCTCGCCCGCGGCCGTCTGCCATACGGGGCGGGCGGGCCGGGGCGGCAGCGGGGCGGCCCAGCCGCTGTCACTGCCGGGCAGGCCGAGGGCCTCGGCCACGGCAGCGGCGATCCGCTCGTGTCCGAGCGGGCTGGCGTGCAGCCGGTCGGCCGCCCACAGCCGGGGATCGGTGGACACCGGCGCCAGTCCGGTCTCGGCCACCGCCACCTCGTGGCGGCCGGCCGCCACGCGGATCCGCGCGTTGAGCTCGAACACCCGGGCCCGCAACGGCCTGGCGAGCGGCACGACCCGCCCCACGTCGGGAATGGTCACGGTCGCCACCCGCGCTCCGGCGGCCGTGAGCGCGGCGAACATCTCCTCCAGATGCCCGGCCACCTCCGCCGCGTCGAACCGGGGCCGCATCAGGTCGTTCACCCCGGCCACCACCGTCGCCAGATCGGGCTCCAGGGCCAGAGCCGCTTCCAGCTGTTCGTCGCGGACCTGTCCGGCGAGGCGTCCCCGGACGCCGAGGTTGGCGTACCCGAACCGCGGCTCGGCGGCCGCGAGCCGTTCGGCGAGGCGGTCGGCCCAGCCCCGCAGGCCCACCGTGTCGTCACCGTCCCCGACGCCTTCCGTCTGGCTGTCGCCCAGGGCGACGTACCGCAGGTACTCACCGTTCGGCATGGTCGTTCCGCCTCTCCCTCAGGACCTCCGCGATCCGCCTGCACCAGTCGCGGTGCCCCTGCTCGAACTCCAGTCCGCGCAGGCAGGTCAGATACGGCCCGATCCGTTCCCCCCGGCGCAGGAACTCCTCCTCGCCGGCCTCGCCGCGCAGCCGGAGGAGCAGCTTGCCGAGCAGCTCGACCTTGGCCTCGGCCAGGGCGGCCCGTTCCTCCAGCTGCTCGATCACCGGTCCCGCGTCGACCCGGTCCACGGCCTGCACCTTGACCAGTAGGTCGTCGCGGATGAACGAGTTCTTGGACGGGGCCGTCGCGAAGGCCTCCAACTCGGCGCATCCGGCCTCGGTCACCCGGAACATCCGCTTGTTGGGCCGGTTCTCCTGGGCGACCTCCCGCCCGGAGACCAGCCCTTCGCGCTCCAGCCTGGTCAGCTCGGCGTACAGCTGCTGGGGGAGGGCGTGCCAGAAGTTGGCGACGCCGATGTCGAACGCCTTGGCCAACTGGTAACCGCTGTACTCGCCGTCGAGCAGTGCGGCCAGCACCGCATGCCGCAGGGCCATCGGACCGCCCCCTTCCCTTCCTACGCGCGTTCCTGCACCATACTCAAAAAACTGACTACTCACATCCTTGAGTACCCCTGCACCGGAGGTCCACATGAGTCAGGCCCTGCACGCCGCGGAAGCGTTCCGCTCCGCCGTCGAGAAGCGCGATATCGGCGCGCTGGACGCCCTGTTCGCGGATGACGTCCGCCTCTGGAGCCCGGTGAAGTTCACTCCCTTCGAGGGCAAGCCCATGGTGCTCGGCCTCTTCGGCGTCCTGCTGCGCGTCTTCGAGGACTTCCGCTACACCGGCCGGTTCGAGGGCCTCGCCGAAACGACCTCGGGCGGCGCCGACGCCCCGTCCGTGATCCTGACGTTCCGGGCCACCGTCGACGGCAGGCAGATCCACGGCATCGACCTGCTCCAGCTCGACGGGGAGGGCAGGATCGCCGAGTTCACCGTGATGGTCCGTCCCCAGTCCGCGGTGCAGGCCCTCGGTCAGGCCGTCCTGGCCGGCCTGGTCGACGCCGGCCTCGCCCCGGCCGCCGACTAGGTTCTGTCCTGGCGATCAGGTCGAGGCGTACACCTCCGCCTGGCGGCGCGGCGGCCTTCCGTGCCGCCAGGCGACCTGCTCCGAATGGCTGTTCCGATGTGCCCGGCCGGCCTGACCTGCTTTAGCGTCGTACCGCCGTGCCGCACAGGCTGCGGCGCACCGAGGCGATGGAGAGGAACTCCCATGGCAGTCGTGATGACCTTTGTGTGGCCCGAGCTCACGCCAGAGGCGTACGACGCGGCGCGTGACCGGGTGGGCTGGGAAGGCGACGCTCCCGACGGGTTCGTGATGCACATGGGCTGGTTCGACGACGACGGCTTCCACGCGGCCGACGTCTGGGAGACGGAGGATCACTTCACACGGTTCATCGCCGACAGGGTCGCACCCGTGGTG
Source organism: Streptomyces sp. NPDC012888 (assembly GCF_042900645.1). Classification (NCBI taxonomy): domain Bacteria; kingdom Bacillati; phylum Actinomycetota; class Actinomycetes; order Kitasatosporales; family Streptomycetaceae; genus Streptomyces; species Streptomyces sp. NPDC012888. The sequence continues at coordinate 87,291 of NZ_JBIBBM010000021.1, forward strand.
AAGGGGGAACTGGGCATCACGACCGAGCCCCAGGTGACGTTCGCCCCCCTCTACCGGCGCTTCATCGCCCCGGAGGCCAGCGGCGCCGCCTGAACTGACCTCGAACTCCGGGCGATCACGTTCGGAGCCAGGTGGCGAGGGTTGCGGCGGTTGCGGTACCGAGGTCGATGTAGCGACGTTCGTCGTAACGGGTGGCCACGGCCCGGTGCTTGTTCGAGGTGGTTGATCGCACGCTCTACGGTATTGCGTTTCTCGTACCGCTCGTCGTCGAAGCCCGGTGGCCGTCCGCCGCGTCAGCCCTTGCGCAGGCGGGCGGCCCGGCTGTCGGTCTTCTCCGGGATGGTGTGGCGGATGCCCCGGCGCCGCAGGTGGTCCCGGCATGGGTCGTCGCTGTATGCCTTGTCGGCCGCGGCGCTGGTCGGCTTCTTGCGGGGTCGGCCCGGTCCAGGCTGGGGCACACGGATGTTCTCCAGGGTCGGCTTGAACTGAGTGCAGTCTGCCCGCTGGCCTGGGGTGACGATCAGGGACAGCGGGCGGCAGCGGCCGTCGGCGCTCAAGTGGAGCTTGGTGGTGAACCCGCCGCGCGAACGGCCCAGGCCCTCACTTCCAGCACCACCTCCACCGGGCGGCCGTGGAGACGCTGCCACGCGGATTCGTCATGGTGTTCCGGGATTTCGGCCCCCTTTGACGCGGCGGTCGACGGCGGATCGGTCCGGGCGCCGGCCGCGTGCTGATGCGCCCGGACGGTCGCGGAGTCCATCGAGATGTCCCAGTCGACGTCACCCGCCGCGTCCGCCGCGGCCTGGACCCGCTGGAGCGGACGTTCCCAGGTCCCCTCGCGGTCGCCAGACCACGGGCGGTGCCGTTCGGAGACCGTCTTCCACGGACCGAACCGTTCGGGCAGGTCACACTGCACCCCGGTCCGCACCCGGTGCAGAAGCCCGTTGATCACCTGCCGGTGGTCCCGCCACCTGCAGGCAACGCCTGTTGCTGACCGGCAGGAACGGCCGCAGCGGTTCCCACTCGGCATCCGTCAGGTCACCCCGCCCCATGGGCCGCCTTCGCCGGCCTCGCCACGTACTAGCGTGCGATCGGCGCCGTGCATGAAACCCGCCGTACTGATCGGCTCCGACGGCGGCGGGATCCTGTACGCGGTCGGTGCGGACGGTGCCGTGTGGCGCTCTCGCCGCGCCTCCGAGGAGGCCGAGTTCGACCGGATCGCGGGCGACTTCGCGGAGTTCCTCGGCCTCCTCCGGCGCTCGGTCCACCGTTTCGACGGCACCGGCCAGCCCGGCTTCGTGTAACACCCTCCGCCCCCACCGCCACGTCCTCCACGCGCAAAACAACACGAACGATCGTGCTAATATTTCCTCACCCTGCCACCGTGAGGAGATCCGGAGTGCCGGACATGCATCCCCTGACTTCCGTCGTGAGCACCACCCTCAACCTCGCGTCCCGGCTGCCTCCGCCGCTGGCCGGCGCCGTCGCCTTCCCCGTGTTCGTACGCCCGCTCGGACGGGCCCGGCTCAGACCCGCGGAGCACCCGCTGTTCGCGCAGGCCGTGACCGAGCGCATCGACCTCGACGGCGCCGCCGTCACCACCTACCGCTGGGGCGAAGGCGAGCGACCCGTCCTCGTCGTCCACGGCTGGTCCTCCCGCGCCTCCCGGCTCGCCGGCATCATCGAGGCGCTCCGCGCCCGGGGCCACACCGTCGTCTCCTACGACGCGCCCGGCCACGGCACCTCCGGAGGCCGCGCCGCGACCGTCCTGGACATGCGCACGGTGATCCGCCGGCTGCACCGCCGGTACGGGGACTTCTCCGGCATCGTCGCCCACTCCATCGGCGTCCTCGCCACCTTCTTCTCGCTCCGCGACGAGGTGCACGCCGACCGCGTCGCCGCCATCGGCGGCGTCGCCTCCTTCGACCACCTGGTCGAGCAGTTCCGCGACCGCCTCGGCCTGCGCCCCGCGGTGGGAGACGCCCTGCGCCACCACGTCCGGCACCGCCTCGCCCCCGGCGAGCCCGGCGTCCTCGACCGGCTGGACGTGCGCCGCAGACCGGAGGAGATATCCGCCGCCCCCGTCCTGCTCCTGCACGACACGGACGACGACACCGTCCCGGCCGACCAGTCCCGCGCCATGGCCGACGCCTTCGGCGAGCGGGCGGAACTGGTCCTCACCAGCGGCCTCGGCCACCGCCGGATCCTCGCCGACCCGCAGGTCATCACCCGGGTCGCCGAGTTCATCACCCCCGAGCTGCCCACCCCCGCCGCCACCGACCTGCGGGTGGCGACCCGATGAACGAGACGAGCAGCCCCCGCCCCGCCACCCCCGTACCGGCCCCGCCCGCACCGGCCCCCGCCGCCCCGCCGGACAACGGCCCCGGCACCGGCGCCGGCGCCGGCCGGATCCTGGCGGTCACCTCCGCCGCCACCTTCCTCGCCTTCCTCGACTCCACCGTCGTCAACGTCGCCTTCCCCGACCTGCGGGCCGCCTTCCCCGAAGTCACCCTGCCCCGCCTCACCTGGGTCGTCAGCGCCTACGCCGTCCTCTTCGCGGCCCTCCTGGCCTCGGCCGGACGCCTCGCCGACACCCTCGGGCGGCGCTCCCTCTTCCTCGGCTCCACGCTGGCGTTCACCGCCACCTCGCTCGCCGCCGCCCTGGCCCCCACCGCCGACCTGCTCATCCTCGCCCGCGCGCTCCAGGGCGCGGCCGCCGCCGGCATGATCCCTGCCGCGCTGGGACTCGTACTCGCCCACACCCCGCCCGCCAGGCGGGCCGCCGCACTCGGGGTCTGGGGCGCCGCCGGCGGACTCGCGGCCGCCCTCGGCCCCAGCGTCGGCGGGCTACTGGTCGACCTCGCCGACTGGCGCGCGATCTTCCTCGTCAACCTGCCGATCGGCCTCGCCGTGGCCTGGGCCGCCGCGCGCGCCCTCCCCGCCGAACCCCGCCGCACCAGCCGGCTGCCCGACCCCCTCGGCACCGCCGCCCTCGTACTCGGCATCGGAGCCGCCGTCGCGGGCCTCACCCAGGGCGCCGAATGGGGCTGGACCGCCCCGGCCGTCCTCGGCCTCCTCACCGGCGGCGCCCTGCTCACCGCACTCGCCGTGGCGCGCTCCCACGCCCACCCGGCGCCCGCCGTCGACCTCGACCTCCGGCACGACCGCACCTTCGCCCGCGCCAACCTCGCCGCACTCCTCTTCGGCGCCGGCATGTACGCCTGGCTGCTCGCCGGCCCCTCCTACCTCACCGCCCGCTGGGACTTCTCCGCCCTCGAAGCGGGGCTCGGCGTCACCCCCGGGGCCTTCCTCGCCATGGCCGGCTCCCTGGTGGTCGGCCGCAAGGTCCCGCCCCACCTCCAGTGGGCGGCGCTCGCCACCGGAACCCTGCTCTTCGCCGCCAACGCCCTCCTGATGTGGGCCTGGGCTGACACATCCACCTCGTACGCGCAGGTGTTCCTGCCCGCCGGGCTGATCGGCGGCCTCGGCGTCGGCGTGGCCCTGACGGCGCTGGCGGCACTCGGCTCCCGCTCCCTGCCACCGCAGCGCTTCGCCGCCGGCACCGGCCTGCTCATGACCTCGCGGCAACTCGGCGGGGCGCTGGGCATCGCGGCGATGGCCGCGCTGCTCACCGGCGGCACCGGCGGCACCGACGGCAGCTGGGAGCACGTGTTCCTGCTGTGCGCCCTCACGTCCCTGGCCGCGGCGGCGACCGCACCGGCGCTGCGCGGCCGCGGCGTCAGGAAGGGATGACGAAATCCGCCGCGGTGGGCGGCCGCTCCGGAAGCCGTTCCGGAGCGGCCGCCACCGCTTTCAGCCGGTCGAGGATGCCCCGGCCGGCGCGGACGTAGGGCGCGACGTCGTCGTGCAGTACCGCCTCGGCGTTGGCGAGGTCCATCAACGCGATCATCTCGAAGGCGAGCTGCGGCACCACGTCCGCGTCCGTGTCCACACCCGCGCGGAACCCGCCGGCCAGCCGGGCCTCGTCCAGCACCCGCTCCACGTACCGGGTCCAGGAATCCCGGACCTTCACGATCTCGTCGCGCACCGGCCCGGGCCGGGCGTCGAACTCCGCGGAGACGGAGTAGAAGAAGCAACCCCCCGGGAAGACGCGTCCCCCGGAGTACGCCAGCCAGTGCCGGCACAGCCGCCACACCTTCTCGACGCCGGCCGGCTCCTCGCGGACGGGCCGGACGACCTCGTCGACGAACACGTCGACCGCGGCGCGGACGGTGGCCAGCTGGAGCTCTTCCTTGGAGCCGAAGAGGGCGAACACGCCGCTCTTGCTGAGGCCGAGCTCAGAGGCGATCTTCCCGAGCGACAGTCCTTCGAGGCCGTCCACGGAGGCGATGCCCATGGTCCGCTCCAGCACGGCCCGCCGGGTCTGGTTGCCGCGCTCCACGCGTCCGTCTGCCATGCGGACATCCTACCGAACGCACGATCGTGCACCTTCTTGCATGTGCGTTGATCCGATGTTGATCGGACGTACATCACCCGACATGACGATGAGCGGCATGTCGATGAACACGATCGCTACGGGGACCCAGGCCGCGGAGGCCGGCGCCCCCTGGTACGAACTCGCCCTCTGCTCCGAGACCGGCCCGGACTTCTTCTTCCCCGAGCCGGGGACCTCCCTCCGCGACGCGAAGCGGCTTTGCGGGGCGTGTGAGGGGCGGGCGGGATGCCTGGAGTACGCCCTGGCCAACGACGAGCGGTTCGGTGTGTGGGGCGGGCTCTCGGAGCGGGAGCGCTCCGCGCTACGTCTGCGTGCCCTTCCCACTCCGCCGCACTAGCCCGACCCGCCGGGCCAACGCGTCATCCTCCGGCCGCCCCCACCCCGCCGCCCCACCCCCCTCATGCGGCACCACCCGCACGGGGTAATGCCCCCCAACGGGCGACACCACCCCCCCAAACCGCGGATCCCCCGCGAACCAGATCCTGTCCGGGTGCTCGTTCTCCGTCTCGGCGAGCGGGACGGGGAAGGGGATGATGCGGAAGGTTGGCGCGTAGTCGTCCTCGAACCGGACCCAGATGAGGGTGGGGTTGCTCGGCGCCTCAGGCGGATACCCGCAGGAGAACTCGCGCCACGGATATGCGTGCAGGATGTCGAGAACGCGCCCACGCCGCCAGTAGGTGATGGCGGTGATCGGAAGAACAACGGCTGCTGTCATGATCACGAATAGGCATGCCAGCCCCACGGCGACGTTCGTTGTTACGGCGAGGAAGACGATCGCTGTAGCCCCTGCGATCCCGGTGCTGATCAGCCAGATTGCGCGGCGGAGGACCAGCTTCTGATAGCCGGCCACGGTCGGTGGGTGACCCCACGCCGCCTTAGCGAGACAGGGCGTCACAGGAGTACCTCCAGGATCCGCGAAGACGTCTTTGGTGGGGTGGGGTCGCTGAACGAGATGGTGCTGACGATGCCGTGGAGTACGTCCGTGTAGTTGTCTTGGTGCTGTGTTGCGGCGCTAGTGAGGTCGAGGACGATGAGGTGGTGACCGTCCTCGTGAGCCAGGGCAGCTCGCGCTTGGAAGATGTGGCGGTCGACTTCAGGCACGGACATGAGTCCAGACACCAAACAACAGGGCAGAGCTGACGGGTGCTCGCAGAACCCTCCAGCCGACGCCGTCCACAGCGGGGACTTGGCGATTCCGAGGGCTGCGCGACCCACCTCGCGGCGGCGTTGCCCCGGAGCGATGGGGCGAATGGCCAGGGAGAACAGGGATGTGCAGAGCCCGAACTCTTCGTCCGGGTGTAATCCAATGGCCGTATGCGCGACGTGATGATCGCCGAGCAGCCCTAACTGCTGCACTAACGTCGCGATCTGCCCCTCCGCAGCGGCACTGCCGCTTATCCGAGCTGCCCCGACTAGTTCAGTTCCCTGGGCAGGTGAGACGTCATAGAAGCCGGGAGGAAGCCGGAACCAGATTGGCGGATAGTCGTCGTTCATCGGATCCTCAGCGCCGACCAAGCGAGGGACGCCTTGGCGGCAGCGGCAGGGCCGTCCTCAAGCACCCCGCGGGTGCCGTCTACGGCTGTGGCTGTGTGCTCGACAGAGTCGCTTGCGCCGACGTAATAGTCGGAACCTGCAGTGAGCGCTCCCGTGGCAGGAATGGCCAGCAGCGTAGAGTCGCGCACTCGCGGCGAAGTGTTTCTCAGAGCCCACTGGCTCAGCGGGCTCTCCACGCGCCGGATGGCCTCGCCCTCGCGCCACGTCGTGCGGGCGAATTCGCCCGCGCCCGTGCCCAGCCGGGACAGTGCGCTGCCCTCCGGTGCGGCCGAGGCCGCTGCTGCGCGGGAGGCGGCCACGCCCGCCTTCGCGCCCGTGGCGACCGCCGCGAGGCCCGGGACGGAGCCCAGGGTGTCGCCGAGCAGCGTCACGCTGCTCTTCCAGAAGTCCGCGTCGAACTCCGCCTTCGTGAAGCCGTCCTTCAGCGGCTTGCGGAACTTCGGGTCGGACGCGTGCATCCCCAGCGCCGCCAGGCTGATGCCGCTGCCGACCAGCATCACCGCCAGCGCCGCCGGTGGGCACACGAAGGCCAGGCCCGCGCTGACCAGGCCGAGGACGGCCGCGAGGTTGGACAGCGCGTCCGCCGGGTCGTCGACGATCTCGCGCCAGACCGACTCCACGATCCCCGGCTCCTTCGGCGCCAGCCGATCCGTCGCCGCGTCCAGCGCCGCCGCCAGCCGACGGGCGTCGGCCGCGTGCTGGGCGGCCAGTTCGCGGGCCAGGCGGCGGGCGTTCGCCAGGTCCTCCGGGGTCGTCGCGTCGGCCGCCCGCGCCTCGTAGCGGGCGGCAAGCGCGCGGTGGGAGGTCAGCGTGTCGTGCCAGGCCGTGAGACGCCGCGCGGCCTCCGCCAGCGCGTCGTGCGCGGACCGCAGGTAGCGCGGCAGGTCGTCGGAGAGGGCCTCGCGGAACGCCGTCGCCGCCTCCCCCTCCCAGGACCCGCTCCGCGAGACCAGCGCGCCGACCACCCGCGATGCCTCGCCCAGGGAACCCGCCGAGGCGCGGAGCTTCGCCGCCAGCGCGAGCACGGTCGCGGGCGAACCCGGCGCGGGGTCGAAGCCGAGTGCCTCACCCATGGCCGGCCCCCGTACCCGTCGACCCCGCCGCCCGCAGGAACGCCTCGCGGATCGCCGCGTCCAGGGCCGCGTACTCCCGCGCCGCCTCCCGCACGCCGCCGCGTACGGTCGTGACCCGCTTCGTCAGCTCCTTCGCCCCGTACGACCATCTCTCCTGGAACCGGTCGCAGGCGGCGTCCAGCTCGGCCGTGCCCAGCTGGTCCGCCCGTACGCGCGCCAGCTCCCGCCGCGCGTCCCGCAGGGCGGTCAGCGCCGTGTCCAGGGACTGGGTGAAGCGGGTGAGCTGGTCGATGTCCGCCCGGAGTGTGGTCATGGCGCCGAAGCCTGGCAGAGGCGCGCCCCGCCAGGGGAATCGCCGTCACCCGCACGGGGGAGGCGGGTGCGCCGATCCGGCCGCGGCGCGCGTCAGCCCTTGCGGGCGGCCAGGCGCGCGGCCCGGGCCGCGAGGCGCTCGTCGAACTTCTTCGCCTCCGAGTCCAGGCCGTCCATGAACAGGCCGAGCTCCTCCTGCGCCTTCTGGCCCTCCGGGCCGAGGTCCTCGATCTCCATGATCTTCAGGAAGCGGAGCACGGGGCTCAGCACGTCGTCGTGGTGGATCCGCAGGTTGTACACCCCACCGATCGCCATCTGCGCGGCCATCCGCTCGAAGCCGGGCATGCCGTGTCCGGGCATCCGGAAGTTGACCACCACGTCCCGCACCGCCTGCATGGTGAGGTCGGGGGCGATCTCGAAGGCCGACTGCAGCAGGTTCCGGTAGAAGATCATGTGCAGGTTCTCGTCGGCCGCGATGCGCGCCAGCATCCGGTCGCAGACCGGGTCGCCGGACTGGTGGCCGGTGTTGCGGTGCGAGATGCGGGTGGCCAGCTCCTGGAAGGCCACGTAGGCGACCGAGTGCAGCATCGAGTGCCGGTTGTCGGACTCGAAGCCCTCCGACATGTGGGCCATCCGGAACTGCTCCAGCTTGTCCGGGTCGACGGCGCGCGACGCCAGCAGGTAGTCGCGCATCACGATGCCGTGCCGGCCCTCCTCGGCGGTCCACCGGTGCACCCAGGTGCCCCAGGCGCCGTCACGGCCGAACAGGGTGGCGATCTCGTGGTGGTAGCTGGGCAGGTTGTCCTCGGTGAGGAGGTTCACCACCAGCGCGATCTTGCCGATCTCGGTGACCTTGGACTGGCTGGGGTCCCAGGCCTCCCCGTCCTCGAAGAAGCCGGGGAAGTTCCGGCCGTCGCTCCACGGCACGTACTCGTGCGGCATCCAGTCCTTGGTGGTCTTCAGGTGCCGGTTGAGCTCCTTCTCGACCACCTCTTCCAGCGCGTACAGCAGCTTGGCGTCGGTCCACGCCTCCGAGCTGCCGAGGTGGGGAGAGGTGAGCGTCACGGGTACTCCTGGGGACAAAGCGAATTACCTACGGTTCCGTAGCCTACGAATCCGTAGGTTAAACGCGGCGTCAAGACCAGCCAAGCCCGCCCCTGGCCTATGTCCCGGTACGTTGAGTTATGTGCGCAGGTGGGGGCGGGGGTGGACGAGCCCCGGAAGGATGAAATTCGGCCAGACCGGTACCCGTCTCACGCCAGTAGGTGATCAGCGGCCCCCGCCTTGACGGCGGAGACCAGCGCCCGCAGCGCCTCGATCGAGTCCGTGACGAACTCCTCGGACCCCGTCGTGCCGATGTACGCCCTGCCGTCCGCGTCCCGGCCGAAACGGAAGCAGTTGGCGCCCTCGCTGCAGAAGCCCTCCTCCCAGGAGATCGCGGGCGGCGTCGGCGCGCTGGTCTCGGGCGCGGTGTTCATGGTGGGCATCTCGTCTCGTCGTCCGTTCTGGAGGGGGCCGCGTCCGTCAGGGGAGCGGCGTCACAGGTCCCGGGCGATGGCCCGGATGAAATCGCGGGAGGCGCGGTCCGGCAGGGCCAGCGTCCGCAGCCGCTCCAGCAGCCCCCGGTAGCGCCGCAGCTTCATGCCCGAGTCCAGGAGCATCGAACCGTGCGAGGTGTCGAGCTGGACGGTGTCCAACTGGCGGGTCGCGGCGACCGCGTACGTGAACGACTGCCCGGCCCCCGGGAACCCGCCGGCCGTGAACGGGATCACCCGAACCGTCGTCCCGTCCCGCTCCGACTGGCCCAGTATGTGCTCCAGCTGCGCCCGTGCGACCTTGGGCCCGCCGAACTGCATGCGCAGCGCGGCCTCGTGGATCACCACCTCGTACAGCGGCGGCCGCTCGCGCTCGAAGACCAGCTGCCGGCTCATCCGCAGGGCCAGCCGAGCCCTCAGGTCCGGATCCGGGAGCGGTGGGTCGGCGGTGGCGAAAACGGCCCGCGCGTGCGCCTCGGTCTGCAGCAGGCCGGGTATGTGGGTGGTCACCGCCGTGTGCAACTCCACCGAGTGGTGCTCCAGTTCACAGATGTCGAGCAGGGCGGGCGGGAGCACCCCGCGGTGCTGCTCCCACCATCCCTTGGTCCGCTCCTGGGCCATGGCGGCGAGCAGGTCCACCAGGCCGGTGTCGGGGCAGTCGTAGTTGTAGGCGAGGGTGCGCACGCGCTCGGCGGTGATGCCGATCCGGCCGGATTCGATGTTCGGGATGCGGGTGCGGTCCACCCCCAGGAGCGCCGCCGCCTGCTGCACCGTCATGCCCGACTGCTCACGGAGCTTGCGCAGCTCGCCACCCAGGCGCTGCTGGCGGGCCGTCGGCGTACTCCTCGGTGGCACGATTCCCCTCTCCGCGCGGCGCACCTGCTTGCGCTACGGTCGGTAGTGCCAGTCTCACACGGGGCGACCTCGTGCTTCAGGCTGGCGACCCGCGATTTTCGGTCTTCCCTGAAGCCCGCGCGGCGCGTAATGCCCGGTCGTCGTCGAGTTACGGCCCATGGGGCCGACCCCGGTCCGCCCGGTGCGCGCGCCGCGGGACGGCACCGGGCCCTGGGCGTCACTGCCCAGGGCCCGGTGAACGTCGCCGTGTCACTCGTCCCACATGGACGCCCGGACCTCCTCGGCCGAAGTCGGCCGCAGCTCGCCGTCCTCCAGCCGCAGCCACCGCGTGACGCCGATCGACTCCAGGAACGGCACGTCGTGGCTGGCCACCATCAGCGCCCCCTGGTAGGACTCCAGCGCGTCGGTCAACTGCCCCACGCTCGCCAGGTCCAGATTGTTCGTCGGCTCGTCCAGCATCAGCAGCTGCGGAGCCGGCTCCGCCAGCAGCAGCGCCGCCAGCGCCGCCCGGAACCGTTCGCCGCCCGACAGCGTGCCGGCCGGCCGGTCCGCCCGGCCGCCGCGGAACAGGAAGTGCGCCAGCCGCGCCCGGATCCGGTTGTCGGTGGCCTGCGGCGCGAACCGTGCCACGTTCGCCACCACCGACAGCCGGTCGTCCAGCACGTCCAGCCGCTGCGGCAGGAACCGCACGGGTACGTGCGTCTCCGCCTCCCCGGCCACCGGCCGCAGCAGCCCCGCCACCGTGCGCAGCAACGTGGTCTTGCCCGACCCGTTGCGCCCCACCAGCGCGACCCGCTCCGGACCGCGCAGTTCCAGCTCACCCGGCACCGCGCGCACCGCACCGGCGTGCGCGAGCTGCAACCCGCGCAGCGTAAGCACCCGCCGCCCGGGCGGCACCCGCGTGGCCGGCAACTCGATCCGGATCTCGGCGTCGTTCCGCACCGCCTCCACCGCCTGGTCGAGCCGCTCCCGCGCCTCGGCCAGCTTCTCGGTGTGCATGATGCGGTGCTTTCCGGCCGACTCCTGCGCGGCCCGCTTCCGAGCGCCCATGACGATCTTGGGCTCCCGTTTGTTCTCGTACATCTTCTGCCCGTACCGCTTGCGCCGGGCCAGCCTGACGTGCGCCTCGACCAGCTCCCGCTTCTGCCGCTGGACGTCGGCCTCCGCGACCCGGACCAGCCGCTCGGCCGTCTCCTGCTCGGCGGCGACGATCTCCTCGTACGCCGTGAAGTTGCCGCCGAACCAGCGGACCTCTCCCTCGCGCAGCTCGGCGATCTGGTCGACGCGTTCCAGCAGTTCACGGTCGTGACTGACCACGACCATCACGCCGGACCAGGCCTCCACGGCCTCGTACAGCCGCCGCCGGGCCCGTAGGTCGAGGTTGTTCGTCGGTTCGTCCAGCAGCAGTACGTCCGGCCGGGCGAGCAGCAGCCCGGCCAGCCGCAGCAGCACCGTCTCGCCGCCCGACAGGTCCCCGACGGTGCGGTCCAGGCCGATCCCTCCGAGGCCCAGCCGGTCGAGCGTGGCGTGCGCGCGCTCCTCGACGTCCCAGTCGTCGCCGACGGCCGCGAAGTTCGCCTCGGTGGCCTCACCCGCCTCGATGGCGTGCAGGGCGGCCCGGGCGCCGGCGATGCCGAGCACCTCGTCCACCCGGAGCGCGGTGTCGAGGATGATGCCCTGGGGGAGCAGGCCGACCGTGCCGGCCACCGTGACCTGGCCGTCCGTGGGCTGGAGTTCACCCGTGATCAGTTTCAACAGGGTCGACTTGCCGGAGCCGTTGAGACCGATCAGACCGGTCCGGCCGGGGCCCACGGCCAGTTGCAGCTCCTCGAAGACCGGGGTTCCGTCAGGCCAGTCGAAGGAGAGGGAGGAGCAGGTGACGAAGACGGGGGCAGTACTCATGGAGGCCTCCAGGTTGCGTGGATGGTGATGTGCAACGTGGGGAGACACCCGACGGATGGGGCGGGGCGAGGGTCGGTGTCTCCAGCCTCAGAAGAGCAATGGCCTGATCCGTTCGAAGACGAAGGCGCGCCCCGGGCTGGGGCGGTACCGGAAGGGGATGGAGGGGGCGTGCCGCCGCCCTCTCGTCCACGAACGTACGGATGGCCGGTGCCACCCGCAAACGATTTACCGGCCCGGGACGGTCAGCAGGAGCCGCGCATGAGTTCGGCCAGGCTGTGGTCCACGTCCAGGTAGAGGTGCTCCACGCCGGCCGGCACCACCGTGAAGGACCGGTCCAGGAAGCGGCGCAGGTCCTCGGACTCCATCAGTACGATCGCCACGCCCTCGGGCGCGTGGAACTCCACCACCGTGTGGCCGGCGCCATAAGGGCGCACGCGCACGTCGCCGTGGCCGGCCGCGCGCACCAGGCCGGCCTCGAGGAGCTCGCGGGCGAAGGACCACGAGACCTCGACGCCTTCGAGGGTCGCGGGGGCGGGGAAGGCCATGCGGACGGCGAACGGGTCGGCCTGGTCGTAGCAGAGGGTGACGGGAATGGATTCGAGCTTCGGAGCGCTGGCGACCAGTCGTGCCTGAACGGCCTGCTCGATGACGGTGATCAAGACTCGCTCCCTTGCTGCGTCACGGTTGCGGGGCGGAGGGGTGGGGCCCCGCACCCGGATAGACGTCGAAACGACCGGAAGCGTGCACGGGAACACTGCGTGAGCTACGTCACCGAATGGCCGGTTCTGCGCTGTGCGATCGCACGGAGTGATCGGGTCCGGCTGTGTCAGGGGCCGGGCTGCGTTAGCTTCCGGCGCCATGAGGCTTCTTCGAGTTGGCATGTGCGCGGCAATGATGGCGGTGGGTCTGCTGGCCGCCCCGGGAGCGGCCCAGGCGGCACGCGGTGGAGCGGGAGAGGGGGCGGGCCCGGCGGCGGACGCCGCGCTCGGCGTCGGTTGGTCGCTCAAGCCGACCGGTACGGACGCCCGCCTGCGCGGCCTGTCCGCGGTGAGCCGGACCACCGCCTGGGTGTCGGGCTCCAAGGGGACCGTCCTGCGCACACAGGACGGCGGACGCAGCTGGCAGAACGTTTCCCCACCGGCGGCGGCCGGGCTCGAACTGCGGGACATCGAGGCGTTCGACGCGCGGCGGGCCGTCGCCCTGTCCATCGGAGAGGGCGAGGCGTCCAGGATCTTCCGGACGGAGGACGGCGGCGCGACCTGGACCGAAGCCTTCCGCAACCCCGACCACCGGGCCTTCTACGACTGCCTCACCTTCTTCGACTCCCGCCACGGTCTGGCGATGAGCGACCCGGTCGACGGCAGGTTCCGGATCCTTTCGACCGACGACGGCGGGCGCACCTGGCGGGTGCTGCCGGCGGACCGGATGCCGGAGGCGCTCCCGGGCGAGGCGGGCTTCGCCGCGAGCGGCCAGTGCCTGGTCAGCGCCGGGCCGCGCGACGTGTGGCTGGCGACGGGAGGTGCCTCGAAGGCCCGCGTCATGCACTCGGCGGACCGCGGGCTGACCTGGACGGTCACCGACGCGCCGGTCCCCGCCGGGGACCCGGCGAAGGGAGTCTTCGGCCTCGCCTTCCGCGACCGCCACCACGGCCTCGCGGTGGGCGGCGACTACCGCACGGGCCAGCCCTCGCCGCTGGCCGGAGCGGTCACGGCGGACCGCGGCCGCAGCTGGCAGCCCGCGGCGCAACCGCCGCGGGCCTACCGCTCGGGCGTGGCGTGGGTGCCGTTCCTCCGGCCGGTGGCACTCGCGGTGGGGCCGACGGGCACGGACGTCACCCTGGACGCGGGAACGACCTGGCGCCCGCTGGACGAGGAGTCGTTCGACACGGTGGACTGCGCGGGGCCGACGGATGGTGGCGCGGGTGAGGCGGCTGGGGCGACTGGTGGGGCGACTGGGGCGACTGGGGCGGCTGGTGGGGCGGCGCTGGGAGTGGGTGCCGGGTGCTGGGCGGCGGGCGAGAAGGGGCGGGTGGGCAGGCTGGAGCTGAACTGAACTGAACTGGGCTGGGCTGAGCGGTGGGTCGGGGGTGGGGGCGGGTGGGCCCTGCTGGGGCGGGGGTGTTGGTTGCGTCGGGGTGGTTGCCCGTCCGTCCCATCGTCCTTCCGGGGCGTGCGTCGGCGTCAAGGGCGCTCCTTCGTCGCGTCGCTGCGCGATGGCCTT
>NZ_JBIBBM010000022.1:0-9523 GCF_042900645.1 Streptomyces sp. NPDC012888
GCGCAGCGACGCGACGAAGGAGCGCCCTTGACAGGGCGGACGGCCACGGAAGGACGATGGGACGGACGGGCAACCACCCCGACGCACCCAACGCCCCCGGTCCGGCGGGTCCGGCCGCCCCCACCCCCGCCCGGTGTTCGCGGTCCGGTCGCGTGGGCCCAGCCGCCCCCACCCCGATCGCCGTGCGTGCCTCCGCCCCAGCACGCCAAGCCGCCCCCGCCCCCGCGGGCGGGGACGGGGGCGGAGCGCCGGGCCGCGGCTACGGCTGCGGCGTCAGCCGCTCAGTTGCTCAGTTGCTCAGTTGCTCAGTTGCTCAGCCGCTCAGCTGCTCCGGGGCGATGCGGCTGCGGACGGCGGACTGGACTTCTTCCTCCTCCGCCGGGTCCGCCGCCAGGCGGCGGAGGCGGGGGGCGACGCGGGCGTCGGCCGTTTCGGCGTGGTGGGCGGCGACCTCGCGGGTGGTCTCCTCGCAGTCCCAGAGGCATTCGACGGCGAAGCCGGCCGGGAAGGACGGGTCCGTGGCTGCCAGGGCGCGGGCCGCCCGGCCACGGAGGTGGGACGAGGAGGTCTCGCGGTAGACGTGCCGCAGGACGGGCGCCGCGCAGCCGATCGAGAGCCGGCCGGCGCCGTCGACCAGGGTGAAGAGGGCTTCGGCGTCGGGGCCGGAGCCGCGCACCGTGGTGCGGAGGGCGGTGAGGACCAGGGGGGCGTCCTCGGGGGTGCCGTGGGAGGCGAGGAGGGCCGCGGCGGCCTCGCCCAGGGCGTCGGGGCGGGAGGCCCAGGTGCGGGCCCTGGTGAGGGCGGTGGGTCCGCACATCCGCCGGTAGGCGGCTACGGCGGGCTCGTCGGCGGCGAGTTCGATGAGGTCGAGGACGGCCGGGTTCTCCGGCTCGGCCAGGACCAGGTGGTGCAGGGCGGTGGCGCGGGCGGCCTCGCCGGCCGCGCCGGCGGCCGCGGCCAGGATCTCCGGGCGGTCCTCGGCGGTGGCGACGGCGCCCAGGCAGCGGGCGGCCGGCACGTGCAGCGGGGTGCCGCGGCGCAGGCCTTCGGCAGCCCAGTCGAAGACGGCCTGGACGCTCCAGCCCGGACGCGGGCCGTCCGCCGAGAGCTGGCGCTGCCAGCGGGAGAACGAGCCCTGCTCACGGGCGGCGCGCAGCCGGGCCGCGTGCGCGGGGATGGTCTCCCACAGGCTCCACGGGCGCGGTTCGTACGCGTCGCGGACGGCGGCGGCCAGCCGCGCCTCACCCTCGGGGGTCTCCGGGAAGTGGGCGAGTACGGGCCCGGCGAGGGTGCGCAGCCCGGCGTCGTCGTCACGCAGGGCGAGTTCGTCGAGCGCCCACGCCCAGTTGGCGCCGTACGCGGCGTAGCGGCGCAGCAGCATGAGCGCGTCGTCGCGACCGTACGAGGCGAGGTGGCCGAGGACGGACAGGGCGAGCCCGGTCCGGGTGTCGGAGTCGTCGACGAGGTCCTCGGGCGAGAAGAGGTGGTTCTCGATCTCGGCGAGCGGGCCGTCGAGGTCCAGGTAGAGGCGGGCGTAGTAGAGCGAGCGGTTCTCGACCTGCCAGTCCTGGCGCGGATCGTGCAGCACGCACTGGTTCAGCGCCGCGAGGGCTTCCGCCCGGGGTGCGGCGAGCGCGTGCAGCGTGCCGTCGCCGCGGCCCCGCTGGAGGAGTCCGAGCAGGGTACCGCTCGGAGCTATGACTGGTTCGAACATGGGAATGGCCTCAAATCAAGCTGGGGACGCAACCGGGAATCGGGATTCACAGAGCCGCGTAACAGCATGTGAGGGCGTCCGCCGTCATGTTCCGCTCGATGTAGACCATTGCCTTCTCTCTTTCGTCGGTGACCGGATCTCCCCCCGTACCCCGTGTCTCGGGGCCTCTACCCCGTCCCTCGGGGCTCTTTCCGGATCCGACGCCATGATGACCCAGCCGCTTTGTGCGCCGCGACCACATTTACGGCCGCGGTGGTCGTCGCGGTGGTCGTCGCGTGGTCACGGTGCGGTGGCCACGGCGCGGTGGCACGGTGCGGTCTACTCCGCTCCGAAGAGGGCGAGGAGCTCCGTCTTGTTGAACATGCGGGCGGTGTCCACGGCGGAGGGCGTGCCGGCAGCGGGGTCGGCCCCACCCGCGAGGAGGGCGCGGATGACGGCTTCCTCGCCCTTGAAGACGGCGCCGGCGAGGGGGGTCTGGCCCCGGTCGTTGGCGCGGTCGGCGTCGGCACCGCGGGCGAGCAGCGCGGCGACGGTGTCGGCGTGGCCGTGGTACGCGGCGAGCATCACGAGGGTGTCGCCGCGGTCGTTGGTGAGGTTCGCGGGGGCGCCTGCGGCCAGGTAGGCGTCGAGGGTGGCGGTTTCACCCTGCCGGGCGAGGTCGAAGATCTTGGCCGCCAGTTCGATGACGTCCTCGTCGGGGGTGTCCGGGGCGTCGTGGGGGCTCTCGCTCATCGGGGCGTGCTGCCTTTCCGGTCCTGGTTCGTTCACGTTCATCGGGGTCCGTCGGGTTCGTCGGGCCTGTCGCGTTCGTCACGCTCGGCGTCCGCTCGGACGAAACCACAGCTTACTCGCCGTAACCGCTGATCACAGGGACGGGGCGGCGGGATCCGGCACGCCAGTCCGGATAGCCCGGTCAAGTGAAAAATGCGGCTATTCACTCGGATGCACCTGTTGTCGCATTGATACTTCCTGTGAGGTAGGGAGAACTGATGGTGACTGTCCCCACCCACCAGGAGAAACCCTCATGGTCCTGTCCATCTCAGGCGTGGTCCTGCTCGGCATCATCTGCTTCCTCTTCTTCAAGAAGGACGGGCTGAAGCTCACCCACGCGTTCGTCTGCTCCCTCTTCGGCTTCTTCCTCGCCGGTTCGGCGATCGCGCCCAGCATCACGGCCAGCACGGCGAGCCTGGCCAGCCTGCTGGGCGGCATCAAGCTCTGAGCCGCCCTCGTCGATCGCAGCCGTCCGTCCCGTATGACCCGTACAACTCGTACGACCCGTACGACCCGTACGACCCGCTCGAACCGTACGGCCC
The DNA here is from genome assembly GCF_042900645.1 of Streptomyces sp. NPDC012888. Classification (NCBI taxonomy): domain Bacteria; kingdom Bacillati; phylum Actinomycetota; class Actinomycetes; order Kitasatosporales; family Streptomycetaceae; genus Streptomyces; species Streptomyces sp. NPDC012888. The sequence continues at coordinate 3,028 of NZ_JBIBBM010000022.1, forward strand.
AGTACGGCCCAGTAGGACCCGCCACAACTCCAGGAGACGCCCGTGGCCGCCCGGCGCCCACTTCCCCGCATCCTCGAACGCGGCAGCACATCGCTGGCCCGGGGCCGCGACCTCGCGCGGACGGCCGCCGACGGCGCCACGGACGTCCTCCATCCGCTCATCGTGATCGGCCGCGGGCTGCGGGTGCTTGCGGTGCTCGCCCGGCACAAGTGGGCCGAGACACCCAAGGACAAGCGGGGGCCCGCACTGTTCCTGGCCGCCGCCGTGGTGCTGGTGGTGGTGCTGGTGCCGTACGGGCCGGCCCTCGCGGTGCTCACGGTCATGGCGACGGCCGCCTGGCACGGCCGCGACCGGAGGCCGGCGGAGACCGGACCGGGCGAGGCGGAGCGGGAGCGCCTCGCCTCGCTGTACGAGGCGCTCGTGCCGTACTTCTCGATCCCGGAGGACCCGGCTCCGCTGTTCGCCCACGGCGGGGAGTGGGAGCGGGCGTTCAGTGAGTACGGGTTCGACGGGGAGGGCCGGATCAAGCGGCTCCGGATCCGCTACCCCGCGTACTTCACCGACGGCGAGGCGGCTTCGCGCGCGCGGATCGAGGCGCTGCTGCACGCCAAGTCCGGGCGGGGCCGCGAGTACCTCTTCGACTGGGACGAGGAGGGGAACACGCTGGACCTGAGCGTGCTGCCGGCGCTGCCGACGGGCATCGCCGCGCAGCGGTTCGTGACGGCGCCGGGCGAGACGGTGCTCGGGTTCACGGATTCCGGGACGGTCCAGCGGACCCTCCCGGTGTGGGACGGGGAGGAGACGCGGGACGTGCCGCCGGTGATCTGGCGTACGGGTCCCAGGTCGACCGAGCCGCACCTGCTGGCCGTGGGCCAGCCGGGCAGCGGTACGTCGACCCTGCTGCGGTCGATCGCCCTGCAGGCCCTGCACCACGGCGGGGACGTGCTGGTGGTCGAGGGCGGAGGGGGCGGCGAGTACGCGTGCCTCGCGGGGCGTACGGGGGTGCTGGCGGTGGAGTGCGGGCCGGCGGGGGCGTTGGCCACGCTGGAGTGGGCCGCGCGCGAGACGGAGCGGCGGCTGGTCGCCGCGAACCTCGCCCGGCAGGCGGGGCGGCCGGCGCCGGAGGACGTGCGGCGTCCGCTGTGGATCCTGCTCGACCGGCCGAGCGTGCTGGGGCACCTGGCGGCGGCCGACGGGCGGACCGACCTGCTGGACCGGCTCCAGGTGCCGTTGCGGCACGGGCGGTCGGCGGGGATCACGGTGGTGGTGGCGGAGCAGTTCGACCACCTGGAGCTGCTGCACGAGGCGGTGTGGGCGCACACCCGCGGACGGGTGGTTCTCGGGCCGGCCCCGGCCGAACGGATCGCGGCGGTGCTGGGGCTGCCGCCGCACACCACGCCGACGCCCGAGTTGCCGCCGGGGCGGGGGTACGCCCGGCTCGGGGCGGGGCCGGTGCACCGGCTCCAGGTACCGGCGACGCCCGATCCGTACGACGAGTCGGCGGGGGCGGGGCAGCGGGAGGCGGTGCTGGCGCTGCTGCCGGAGCGGGTGGAGTCCAAGGGGGTGGTGGTCCAGGCTCCGGCGCAGGCCGCGTGCCCGGACGTCCCGGCGGACCGCTGACCCCGACGAAAGCCGCACCCGCGCCCCCGCGCTCCGGACGCCGCCGGCCGGGGGCGCCCCGGCTTCGGCCCCCGGCCCGGCGCCCTCAAGCCCGAGCGGCGCTTGAGCGTGCCCGGCCGGAGCTCCGCCCGGCCCCGCGGGGCGCCGCCAGACGTCGGCGCGGCCGGGTCCGACGCCCGGGCTGCGCGGCCGCCGCCGGGGTCAGGCCACGAACGTGCGCGGGGGCTGGGCGTCCGTGCCTGCCGCGCCGGTGGTGACCAGGCGGGCGGCCGCCGCCAGGCGGCCCGCGGCTTCGTCGGCCACCGGCCCGCCCACCGTGAACGGCAGCCGCACGTAGCCCTCGAACGCCCCGTCGACCCCGAAGCGGGGCCCGGACGGCACCCGCACGCCGACGCGTTCGCCGACCTCGGCCAGGCGGGAGCCGGACAGGCCGCCCGCCCGCGCCCACAGGGTGAGGCCGCCCCGGGGGACCTCGAACTCCCAGTCGGGCAGCTCCCGCCGGACCGCGGCGACGAGGGCGTCACGGTTCTCCCTCGCCTGGGCGCGGCGCAGCTCGACGGCCTGGGCCCAGCCGCCCGTGCGCATCAGCCAGTTCACCGCCAGCTGTTCCAGCACCGGCGTGCCGAGGTCCGCGTAGGCGCGGGCCGCGACCAGGCTCCGGATGACGTCGGGGGCGGCGCGGACCCAGCCGATCCGCATGCCCGCCCAGAAGGCCTTGCTGGCCGAGCCGACCGTGACCACGGTGCTGCCGGCCGGGTCGAAGGCGCAGACCGGCCGGGGCATCTCCAGGTCCGGATCGAGCTGGAGCTCCGCCATGGTCTCGTCGGCGACGAGGACCGTACCGGCGGAGCGGGCGGCCTCGACCATCGCGCGCCGCTGCTCGTCGGTGGCCAGCGCGCCCGTGGGGTTGTGGAAGTCGGCGACGACGTAGGCCAGGCGGGGCGCGGCGTCGCGGAGGACCTGGCGCCAGGTGGGCAGGTCCCAGCCGGTCAGGCCGTCCGACATGGCCACGGGGACCAGTCTGACCCCGGCCTCCCGCATCAGCTGGAGGATGTTCGCGTACGAGGGGGACTCGACGGCGATGCGCTCACCGCGCCCGGCGAAGAGGTGGCAGATGGCGTCGATGGCGCCCATCGCGCCGGTGGTGACCATGATCTGCTCGGGCATGGTGGGGATGCCGCGCTCGGTGTAGCGGTCGGCGAGCATGCGGCGGAGGGCGGGCAGCCCGGCCGGGTAGTCGCCGTGGGTGTGGGCGTACGGGGGGAGTTCCTCCAGGGCGCCCTGGACGGCCCGGGTGAGCCAGGGTTCGGGGGCGGGCAGGGCCGCGCAGCCGAGGTCGATCATGGAGCCGAGCGCCTCGGGGGGCAGCGGTTCGAGGCCGCGGGCGGGCAGCGGGTTGCCGGCCGGTACGCAGGTCCAGCTGCCGGCACCGCGCCGGGACTCCAGGAAGCCCTCGGCGCGCAGGCTCTCGTAGGCGGCGGCGACGGTGGTGCGGCTGAGGGTGAGGGCGGTGGCGAGCTCCCGTTCCGCGGGGAGGCGGGCGGCGACCGGAACGCGTCCCTCCAGGACGAGCAGCCGGATCCCGTCGGCCAGGCTCCGGTACGCGGGGGGCTTGCGTGCGCCGGCCGCGGCGGGGCGCGGCTGCTGCGAGGTGATCAGCCGGGCGAGCTGGGTAGCTCCCACGGCAGAGGTCCACTGAGCCATGCTGTCCGGTCCACCCTCGTCGAATTGGCCTCTTCCGATCCACAGGGAACGCCTTTTGGATCGGGAATCTGCTCGCAGGGTGTCACAGCGGGCGCGGACCGCGCCAGGAGGGCGAGGAGCGCGCCAGGAGGGCGGGGAGCGCCATCACGCAGCAGCGGGCGCGGTCTCGTCGCCGGCGCGGCACGACGAGCGGCCCGACCGCGTTGCATACTGCGCCCGTGACGCACGTACGCCTTCGCCACCCGTATCTGGACCACCCGGCTCCGATTCCGTTCGCGCACCGGGGAGGGGCCGCCGACGGGCTGGAGAACACCTCCGCCGCCTTCCGGCGCGCCGCCGACGCGGGCTACCGGTACTTCGAGACCGATGTGCACGCCACCTCCGACGGCAAGCTCGTCGCGTTCCACGACCCGACCCTGGACCGGGTCACCGACCTGCGGGGCCGGATCGCCGAGCTGCCGTGGAGCCGGGTGCGGGAGGCACGGGTGGGCGGCAGCGAGCCGCTGCCGCTGTTCGAGCACCTGCTGGACGAGTTCCCCGAGGCGCGCTGGAACATCGACGTGAAGGCGGAGTCGGCGCTGCACCCCCTGGTGAACCTGGTCGCCCGGCGCGGCCTGTGGGACCGGGTGTGCGTGGGCTCGTTCTCGGAGAGCCGGGTGGCCCGGGCCCAGCGGCTGGCCGGGCCGCGCCTGGCCACCTCGTACGGCGTGCGGGGGGTCGTGGGGCTGCGGCTCCGGTCGTTCGCGATCCCGGCCGCGCTGCGGGTGGGCGCGGTGGCGGCGCAGGTGCCCGAGGTGCAGGCGGGGGTCCGGGTGGTGGACCGGCGGTTCGTGCGGACGGCGCACGAGCGGGGGCTGGCCGTGCACGTGTGGACCGTGAACGAACCGCAACGCATGGAGGCTCTGCTGGACCTGGGCGTCGATGGCATCATGACCGACCGGATCGACGTCCTGCGTACGGTGCTGGACCGGCGCGGGGCCTGGGCATAGGCCGCGAGGCGGCGAGGGGGGCACCGGCGTGAGCGCTCGTACCGAGGAGACGGCGGAGGACGGGGCCGGCAGAGCCGGACGCCTCCGGGAACAGCGGGGCTGGTACTTCTACGACTTCGCGTGCTCGGTGTACTCGACGAGCGTGCTGACCGTGTTCCTGGGCCCCTACCTGACCTCGGTGGCCAAGGCGGCGGCCGACGCGGAGGGTTTCGTGCACCCGCTGGGGATCCCGGTGCGGGCCGGGTCCTTCTTCGCGTACTCGGTCTCCCTGTCGGTGATCGTGGCGGTGCTGGTGATGCCGCTGGTGGGGGCGGTGGCCGACCGGACCGGGCGGAAGAAGCCGCTGCTGGCGGCCGCGGCGTACACGGGGGCGACGGCCACCGCCGGAATGTTCTTCCTGGGCGGCGAGCGGTACCTGCTGGGCGGGCTGCTGCTGGTCGTCGCGAACGCGTCGCTGGCCGTCTCGATGGTGCTCTACAACGCGTACCTGCCGCAGATCGCGGAGCCGGACGAGCGGGACGCGGTGTCCTCGCGCGGCTGGGCGTTCGGCTACGCCTCGGGCGCGCTGGTGCTGGTGCTGAACCTGGTGCTGTTCCAGGGCCACGGGTCCTTCGGGCTGTCCGAGGACATGGCGGTGCGGATCTGCCTGGCCTCGGCGGGCCTGTGGTGGGGCGCGTGGGCGCTGGTGCCGCTGCGCCGGCTGCGGGACCGGGCGGTGGTGCGGGACCCTGCGGCCGCGGCGGTGGGAACCGGCTGGAAGCAGCTGGTGGCGACGCTGAAGGACATGCGCCGGCATCCGCTGACGCTGTCGTTCCTGCTGGCGTACCTGATCTACAACGACGGCGTGCAGACGGTGATCTCCCAGGCCTCGGTGTACGGCTCGGAGGAGCTCCGGCTGGAGCAGTCCACGCTGATCGTGGCCGTGCTGCTCGTGCAGGTGCTGGCGGTGGTCGGGGCGCTGGGTATGGGCCGGCTGGCCCGGGTGTACGGCGCCAAGCGGACGATCCTGTGGTCGCTGGCCGCGTGGGCGCTGACGCTGGCCGCGGGGTACTTCCTGCCGGCCCGGACCCCGGTGTGGTTCTTCGCGCTGGCGGCGATGATCGGGCTGGTGCTGGGCGGCAGCCAGGCGCTGTCGCGCTCGCTGTTCTCGCACCTCGTGCCGCGCGGCAAGGAGGCGGAGTACTTCTCGGCGTACGAGATCAGCGACCGGGGGGTCTCGTGGGTGGGGCCGCTGGTCTTCGGCCTGACGTACCAGGTGACGGGCAGCTACCGGGACGCGATCATCTCGCTGGTCGTCTTCTTCGCGCTGGGGTTCGTACTGCTGGCGCGGGTGCCGGTGAGGAGGGCCGTGGAGGCGGCCGGGAACCCGGTTCCCGAACGGATTTAGCGAACGGATTTAGACGTCGAAGTGAAAGGCCGGTAGTGTACGCCTTTGGCCTGCCAGGCGGACCGTTACTGCGCGCTTGAGAAGTGAAGACGTTGGGTGACATCTGCTGCCAGATGTGACAAAACGGGCATTGGTGGGTACAACAAGGGGCGGCACGACGGCGACGCATCACCCGGAGCGGGAATCTATACCGCCGACCGGACGTTGACCGGATGACGACGACAGCGACACCTGTCCTGTGGGCGACAAAGCCCGGGAGGCACGATTCATGAGTGAGCGAGCTCTCCGCGGTACGCGCCTCGTGGTTACCAGCTACGAGACGGACCGCGGCATCGATCTGGCCCCGCGCCAGGCGGTGGAGTACGCATGCCAGAACGGACATCGATTCGAGATGCCGTTCTCGGTAGAGGCGGAGATTCCGCCGGAGTGGGAGTGCAAGGCGTGCGGCGCCCAGGCACTCCTGGTGGACGGGGACGGGCCCGAAGAGAAGAAGGGCAAGCCCGCGCGAACGCACTGGGACATGCTCATGGAGCGGCGTACCCGCGAGGAGCTCGAGGAAGTGCTGGCCGAACGGCTGGCGGTCCTCCGCTCCGGGGCCATGAACATTGCGGTGCATCCGCGGGACAGCCGCAAGTCCGCGTAGCGCGCCTTCGGCGCGCGGAGCGCAGTGAAGAGCCGCGGGGGGCCCGCCCCCGGGGGGGGGGCCCCCCGGCGCGGGGGGGGGGCCCCCCCCCGCCCCCCCCCGGCCCCCCCCCCCCCCCCCCCCCGGCGGCGCCCCCCCCCCCCCCCCCCCGGG
>NZ_JBIBBM010000022.1:9532-17771 GCF_042900645.1 Streptomyces sp. NPDC012888
GGTAATAGACGTGGGGGGGGCCCCGGGGGGGGGCCCCCCGGGCGGGGGGCCCGGGGGGGGGGGCCGGGCCCGCGGGGCGGGGGGGGGGGCCCCCCCCCCGGGGGGGGGCCCCCCCGCGGCTCTTCGTGCTGCCCGCCCGCGGCCGCCCGGCGGCCCAGCCCCGCCCGTCCGCCGGGCTCCGCCCCCGCGCCTCAAACGCCGGCGAAGCTCGACAGGCCCACCCGGCACCGGCCCGCAGGGCCGCACCCCGCCGGGCCAATCCAGCCCGAGCGGCGCTTGAGCGGGCCCAGCCGGAGCCCCGGTCCACATGGCGGAGCCGGGCCGCACCGTCAAGCCCGAGCGGCGCTTGAGCGGGCCCCGGCGGAGCCAAGCCGCGCAGCCGGCTCCGCTCGGGCACACGGGGCTCCGCCCCGAACCCCGCTCCTCAAACGCCGGAGGGGCTGGATTTCCCCACCCGGAACCGACCCGCAGGGCCACACCCCCGCCAGGCCCCACCAAGCCCGAGCGGCGCTTGAGCGGGACCAGCCGGAACCCCGGGCCACATGGCGCAGCCGGGCCGCACCGTCAAGCCAGAGCGGCGCTTGAGCGGGCCCCGGCGGAGCCAAGGCTGCGCAGCCAGCGCTCCCCCCGGGCACGCGGGGCTCCGCCCCGCACGCTCCTCAAACGCCGGAGGGGCTGGACATGCGCGCCGGAGGCGTAGGCGCGGGGGTCAGGGGGTGAGCGGGGGGCGGGTGGGGTGGTCGGGGTCGGCGGGGTGGTCCTCGCGGATGACCTCGCCCTGGACGACCTTGCCGTCCGGGTAATGGATGCGCGCCTGGTGGTACGCGTTGCCGAAGCTGCCCGCCGAGGCCGCCGCCATCCTCCGGTCCAGGATCCGCTCCGCCCGCCGGCCGGCCAGCGCCCGTACCGGCGGCAGCAGCAGGAGCAGACCCGCCACGTCCGACAGCAGGCCCGGCAGGATCAGCAGCAGGCCCGCCAGCATGGTCATCGCGTTGCCGGAGCCGCGGCCCGGTTCCTGGGCGGTCGGCGGGCGGCCCGTCCGGGCCGCCTCCTGGGCCTGCTGGAAGGTCCCGGTGAGGTTCTTGAACGCGCGCCGCCCGGCCCGCTTGATGACCACCACGCCCAGCACCAGGCCGGCCGCCAGCAACAGGGTCACCGACAGGCCACCGGCGGCCTGGGCGACCAGGCCGAGCAGCCAGACCTCCAGGACCACCCAGACCGCGATGGCCAGGGGGACGAGGGTGCGGGGGCGCTTCGAGCGCCGGGCCGTCGGGGAGGGTGCTCCGGTCGTCATACCCCCAGTGTGCCCGGTGGCCGCCCGTACGGCGTCGGCCGGAGGGACGGGACGTCCCCTAAGGGTGCAGGTCAGGGGCGGGGTGGGCGGGCCGAGCCGGTGCCGGGGATGCCGAGCTTCGCCGCCCGGGCGCCCAGGCCCCAGGTGGTGACCCGCCACAGGGCCTCGACCACGATGTCCCGGCTCATCTTGCTGTCGCCGAACTCGCGCTCCACGAAGGTGATCGGCACCTCCACCACGTGGAAGCCCTTGCCCACCGCCCGCCGGGCCAGGTCGACCTGGAAGCAGTAGCCGGCGGACGCGACCTCGTCCAGGCCGAGGCCCTCCAGGGTCTCCCGGCGGAAGGCGCGGTACCCGCCCGTCACGTCGCGGATCGGCACGTCGAGCATCAGCCGCGAGTAGGTGGAGCCGCCGCGGGAGAGGAACTCCCGGTGCTTGGGCCAGTTGACCACCCGGCCGCCGGGCACCCAGCGGGAACCGAGGACCAGGTCGGCGTTCTTCAGGGCGGTCAGCAGGCGGGGCAGTTCCTCGGGCTGGTGGGAGCCGTCGGCGTCCATCTCGACCAGCACGCCGAAGTCGCGCTCCAGCCCCCAGCGGAAGCCGGCCAGGTAGGCCGCGCCGAGCCCTTCCTTGCCCTTGCGGTGCAGGACGTGCACCTGCTCGTCCTCGGCGGCCAGCTCGTCCGCCAGCTTGCCGGTGCCGTCCGGGCTGTTGTCGTCGGCGACCAGTACGTGCGCCTCGGGCACGGCGGCCCGGACGCGGGAGACGATCGGCCCGATGTTCTCCGCCTCGTTGTAGGTCGGAATGATCACCAGAGTCGTGCCGAGCGGCCCGTACCGCCGCTGACCGCCGTCGCTCACTGGTTCCCCTTCGTACGTCCTGTCCGGGAGACCCCCACTCTAGAACAGCGGATCGGGGCCCGGAGCCCTTCGGGCCGGTCCGGCGCCCCCCGCGCGGAGCACGCGCCGGTCACGCCCGCGGCCGTGCGAACACCTCCCGGCCGCCGACCACCGTGGCGAGGCACACCGGCAGTTCCCGGCCCGGGGTGAGGTCGGGCAGTCCGGGGGTGCCCGAACGGGGGTCGGTGGACCAGCGGGCGACGCGGTCGTCGGGGGCCTGGACGACCAGTTCCCCGGTCTGCCAGATCGCGTAGTCGGCGGGGGCGCCGGGCACCAGGACGCCGGCGTCGTCACGGCCGACGGCCCGCCAGCCGCCGCGGGTGTGGGCGGTGAACGCGGCGCGTACGGAGATCCGGTGGTCGGGGGTCCGGTGGAAGGCGGCCGCGCGGACGGTGCCCCAGGGGTCGAGGGGGGTGACCGGCGCGTCCGAGCCGAACGCCAGCGGCACGCCGGCCTTCAGCATCGCCGCGAACGGGTTGAGGGTACGGGCCCGCTCGGCGCCCAGACGGTCGGCGTACATGCCGTCGGGGCCGCCCCACTGCGCGTCGAAGGCGGGCTGGACGGAGGCGGTGAGGCCGAGTTCGGCGAAGGCGGCGATGGTGGCCGGGGTCATCATCTCGGCGTGCTCGACGCGGTGCCGGGCGGCCCGGATCCGGTCGAGGCCGACCCGCTCCGCGGCGGCGCGGACCCCGTCGACCACGGCGGTGACGGCGGCGTCGCCGATGGCGTGGAACCCGGCCTGGAGTCCGGTTTCGGTGCAGGCGGCGACGTGGTCGGCGACCTCGGCGGCGTCGAGGTAGGCGGTGCCGGTGTGGGCGGCGTCGGTGTACGGGGCGTGCAGGCAGGCGGTGTGCGAGCCGAGCGCGCCGTCCACGAACAGGTCGCCGGCGGCTCCGACGGCGCCGAGTTCCTTCGCGAGGGCGAGGTCCCGGTCGGCCCAGTAGCCGAAGACGCGGGGGCCGGGTTCCTCGCGGGCCAGCTCCAGCAGGGAGGTGAAGTCCTCGGGCGAGGAGATCTCCGGCCCGCCGCACTCGTGGACGGAGCCGATGCCGAGTGAGGCGGCCTGCCGGAGGGCGGCGCGCTGCGCCTCGGTCCGCTGGGCGGGGGTGACGGCGCCGAGGGCGGCGGCGCGGACGGCGTGGTGCGCGTCGCGTGTGAGCGGCTCGGTTTCGTCGAAGCCGGGGATCTGCCGGATGCCGGGTACGAGGTCGAGGAGGGCGGTGGTGACGACGGCGGAGTGGACGTCGATCCGGCTGAGGTAGAGGGGGCGGCCGGCGGCGGCCTCGTCGAGCTCCGCCCGGTGCGGGGCGCGGCGCTCGGGCCAGCGGGCGGCGTCCCAGCCGTGGCCGAGCAGGACGCGGTCGGCGGGGCGGTTCCGGGCGTGGTCCCGTACCAGGGCCAGGGCGTCGGCGAGGGAGGCGGCCCGGGTCAGGTCGAGGCCGGTCAGGGCCAGGCCGGTGGAGGTGGCGTGGACGTGGGCGTCGGTGAAGGCGGGGGTGACGAGGGCGCCGTCGAGGTCGACGACCTCGTCGACGCCTTGGGCGAAGGCGTCGGCGGCGCCTTCGGAGCCGACCCAGGCGATGTGGCCGCGCTCCACCACCATGGCGGTGGCGAAGGGGTCGGCGGGGCTGTGCACCTCGCCGCGGCGCAGCAGGACGGTGCGGGTGTGGGTGTGCGGGGTCGCGCCATGACTCATGCGCACAGTCTCGCGCGTCGCCCGCCGCCCCCGCCCCACCGGGGGCCCGGCCCGCCCCTGCCCGGGCCGGCAGCCGGCCCGAAGCCAGGCCGCCAGCCCCGGGGAGGCCACAGCCGCGCAGCCGGCTCCGCCCGGACACACGGGGCTCCGCCCCATACCCCGCTCCTCAAACGCCGGAGAGGCTGGAAATGCGCCCCGGCACCGACCCGCAGGGCCACACCCCGCCAGGCCCCACCAAGCCCGAGCGGCGATTGAGCGGGCACCAGCGCACCCACAGCCGCGCAGCCAACGCTCCGCCCCGGCACACGGGGCTCCGCCCCGCACCCCGCTCCTCAAACGCCGGAGGCGCTGGATATGTCCACCCGGAACCGGCCCGCAGGGCCACACCCCGCCGGGCCGCGCCATCAAGCCCGAGCGGCGATTGAGCGGGCACCGGCGGAGCCACAGCCGCGCGGGCGGCGTTGCGCTCGGGCGGGGTCAGATGCGGGGTGGGCGGGATTCGTACGGGGTGGAGAGGACGACCGTGGTGCGGGTGGCGACGTGGGCCAGGGCGCGGATGCGGCCGAGGAGGTCCTCCAGTTCGAGGGGGGTGGCGACCCGGCACTTGAGGATGTAGTTCTCGTCGCCGGCCACGCTGTGGCAGGCCTCGATCTCCGGGACGCCGGCCAGCCGCTCCGCGATGTCGTCCGGGGCGCTGGGATCGAAGGGCTTCACCGAGATGAAGGCGGTCAGCGGCAGGCCGACGGCCTCCGGGTCGACGACGGCGGCGTAGCCGCGGATCACCCCTCGCTGCTCCAGGCGGCGTACTCGCTGGTGGACCGCCGACGTGGACAGGCCGGTGGCCTTGCCCAGGTCCGTGTAGCTCATCCGCCCGTCGCGCACGAGCAGATCCACGATCTGGCGGTCCAGATCCTCCATTGCGCTCATAGCCGCTCAACCTAAGGCCCAGGCGGCGTCCGCGCCCAGTACCGTCTCACCGCACGGGGCACCTGCGGCAGGCATGTGACGAATGCCACAGGGGTATGCACTGCTGTGGCGGGGTGTCGTGGTTACTCGTACCGCATGGCGGGAAGTGCTTGCTGTGGCCGAGGCCGAACATGCCCGCCCGGCCCACCCAAGGGGGAGTACAACCATGCCGAACACCAAGCGCACCGGCCGTAGCGAGCCGGAGCCCCTCGAACTTCTCGAAGCCGAGGACGACGACTATCTCGAAGAGGCCGAGTCCTTCGAGACCCACCACGCGACGTGCCCGGACTGCGGCCAGTCGATCGCGCTCGTCGCCGACGAGGAGCACCTGCCGCAGCACGCGCTCTGCCTGACCCCCTGGAACCCGTTCGGGCTCACCGTGTGCGCCGGGACGGGCCGGCCGGTGGGGGACGCTCTCCCCGCCATCGGTCCGGCCGAACCCCTGGAGCTGGAGCCTGTGGTGCTGTTGACGCTGCCTCAGGGGCTGGACTGGCGGACGCAGCCGTTCTCGCACGTCGGTGGCCCCGGTTCGCGTCCGGTGCGGTGGGCCGCGGCGCAGCCGCAGCCGAGCCGGCACGTGCGCGCTGCCTGACGGCGCGTCAATCTCCGTCGATCGGCGGTGGTTCACCAGTAGGTGCCCTGCACCATGGCGGCGAGGCTGTCGTGGTGCAGGATCAGGCCGTCCGGGTCGGCGGGGACGTCGACCTCCCCGAAGTGGGCCTGCCGGTAGGCGATCCGCAGCATGACGATGCCGTGCCGGAGCGCCGCGTACAGGGTGTGGAACTCCATGTCGCGCGGGGTGTGTCCGGTCAGTTCGGCGTACCGCCGTTCGAGGTCCTCGCGGCGCAGGAAGTCCGGGAGTCCGGGCTGGCCGAAGGCGACGGTGAGGTCCTGGAAGAAGCGGTGCAGGTAGACCGTCCAGCCGAGGTCGACCTCGCGCGGGGCGTACGCGGCCATTTCCCAGTCGAGGACGGCGACGGGCCGGAATCCGTCGGGCTGGTAGATCACGTTCCCGATGCGGGCGTCCCCCCAGTTGAGTACGGATTCGCCCTCGTCGGCGGGCCAGAGCCGCTCCAGCGCGTCGAAGGCGCGTTCCAGCAGCGGTGAGGGTGCGAGGCCCTTCACCACCCAGGCGTAGTAGGCGCGTTGGGCTTCGACGTGGCGGCGCAGCGGGGTGCCGGTGCTGTCGAGGGGTAGGAGGAACTCGGCTTCCTTCGCGGGGAACTGGTCGTGGAGGCGGGCGAGCAGCCCGATGCTGGCCTCCTGGAGTTCGGCCCGTTGCGCGTCGGTCGCGGCGTGCAGCCAGTTGCCCTCGTAGGTGTAGGGCATGACGTCGGGCGGGACGCGGCCTTCGGCGCGGGCCATGACGAAGAACGGCGCGCCGAGCGGGGCGGGGTCCTCTTCCAGCCACAGCACGCGGGGGACGGGTACGTCGGTGTGTGCGGCGACCAGGCTCATGACGCGGTGCTGGCGGGGCATGTCGTAGGTGGGGAAGACGGTGTAGGCGGCCGGGTCGGCGGCGAGGCGCAGGGCGCAGGCGCGGACCGGGGCGTCGGGGTGCTCGATGTCGAAGAGCAGGGTTTCGCTGGACATGCCGTTGGAGCCGGGTACGGAGGTGCCGGTGACGCGGGCGCCGGGGAGGTGGTGGTCCAGCCATGCCGCGAGGCGGCGGCCGAGTTCCCCGGGTTCGCGGGTGGTGGTGCGGGGGCGCGGTGCCGTGGCCATGGGGTGGCCCCTTTCCTGCTGGGCGGCTGTCTACGGGGCGACGGAGCTGTAGTCGGTGAAGCCGCTGGGGTCGTGGCGGCCGAAGCTGCCGTGTTCGAAGATGCCGTGGCCGGTGCGCCCGTCGAGGGTGAAGCGGGCGGAGTGGTCGGTGACGCCGTACGCGGCCAGGGGGTGGGCGGCGGGGTCGGAGAGGTCGTAGGTACGGCGGTCGGTCCAGCCGCGGCCGCGCCAGCTGCCGTGCTGCCAGTCGCCGGCGGGCGGGTAGCCGGCGCCGACGGCGAGCGGGGAGGAGCCGAGGATCTCGACGCCGAGTTCGAGGGGTTTGCGGGTGACGGGTTCGGTGAGGTGGACGACGGCGGAGACGGGGTGGCGGGTGCCGGGGCGGTAGCGGATCTCGGTGTGGGGCCAGCCCAGTTGGACGTCGGGGCGGCCCTGGTCCTCGGGGAAGACCTGGACGGCTTCGTTGAGGGTGCGGTGGCCGCCGGCGTCCTCCTGGGCGATGACCATCAGGAAGCGGTCGTCGAAGCGGACGGGGATCCACAGCCAGTGGAAGCCCTCGGTGCGGTGTTCCTCGGCGGCGCGGCCGCCGTCCTCGCCGGGCAGGGGGCGCACGCCCCAGCTGCGGTCGCGGGTGCCGGTCCACTCCCCCGGGGTGACGGTGAGGTCGAGGCCCTTGGCGCGGATGGTTCCGGTGGCGTGGCCGGCCTGGACGAAGCGGCGTCCTTCGAGGGTGAGGCGGTCGCCGCGGCGCTGGACGTGGTGGGGTTCCCAGAGGGCGGGGAACTCGGCGGTCCAGGTGAGGTCGCAGGAGAGGCCGAGGGGGTCGGCGGGGTCGGGGTCGCACTGGAGGGTGATCTGCTTGAGCGGGGTGTCGACGCGGATCCGGAGCGGGCCGACGGAGAGGTTCATGCGGTCGTCGGTGAGGGCGTCGGAGGCGCGGACGGCGAGGAGTTCGTCGCCGAGGCGGAGGGTGGCGTAGGCGTCGATGACGCCGGCGTTGGGGTAGACGCCGAGGCCGAGGACGAGGACGGCCCGGCCGGCGTGGTCGAAGACGTGGAAGATGCAGCGGTCGTAGGCGTTGCGGTCGCCGGTGGCCATGTGCTTCATCGAGAGCGGGGCCTGGTGGATGGGGTATTCGTCGAGGGCTATGGGGCGGTCCGCGGGCACGGCAAACCTCCTGGGCGCTGGTGGCGCGGGCGGGTGGGGCTGGGCGTGCGCGGGCCCGTCCGGGTGTACGGCCCGGCGGGTCCAGCGGATATGACGGTACGTCAGAATCCGGCTGTGCGACCAGCCTCCTGACAATCCCTGACAGCCCGGCACGGCACGCCGGGGAGCGCTCGAACACAAGGCCCCCGTGACCAGTGACGCGGGACCGGCGTTGGCCTTGGCATGACCTTGCTTGAAGCCTCAACCGGCAGAAGGCGGCGATCGGCTCGGCCGGTCGTCGAAGAATCGGTTCAGCAGCTTCCCGACCCCCCGATCTACCGGGCGCTGATCGCGCACTGGGCGGGCGAGGGGCGCACCCTGCCGGGGGGGGGCCGCCCCCCCGGGGGGGGCGGGGGGGCGGGCCCCCCGGGGGGGGGGGGCGCCCCCGCGAGGGGGGACCAGCGCCGCCACGCGCGCAAGGGTGCGGGCGGGGCGCGTGGTTTGGGGGGGTTG
>NZ_JBIBBM010000022.1:17781-93421 GCF_042900645.1 Streptomyces sp. NPDC012888
GCCACTAAGGGGTTCCGCCGCTGCCGGACCCCCGGATGACCGGGGCGCTGCGCGCGCGGGGGGGGGGGGGGGGGCCCCCGGGGGGGGCCCCCCGCCCCCGGGTGGGGCCGGGGGGGGGGCCGGCCCCGGTCTGGCCGAGCGGTCCGCTCTTCGGCGACCCGGAGCCCTGACCGTCAGAACTGGATGGGCACGAAGGTGTGGTAGTCGGTGTTCCCGGTGGAGGGGATCTCGACGAAGCTCCCCTCGGGCAGCGGGTTCCAGACCCCCGGCAGGCTGCCCAGGGGCTCGGACACCACCAGTCGGGTGGCGTCGGAGACGCCGCGCAGCAGGTCCAGCTCCGGGTGCAGCTGGCGAACCGTTTCCGCCTTGCTGCTGTAGAACAGCGAGCGGGACTTGCCGACGCTGGAGTAGCGGAACGCCCACAGCCGCTCGCCGTCCGATACGGCCACGGTCATCTGGAGGGGGTTCTCCACCCCGTGCTCCTTGCCGAGCCGCTCCACCAGCCCGGCCATCCGGGCGACGGCCGTGGGCACGTCCTGGTCCAGCCCGTAGGTGACCGCGAGGTAGAACATCACCTCGGAGTCCGTGGAGCCCTCGATCGAGGGGAAGAGGGCCGGGTCCACGGCCATGCACAGGTCCCGTCGCAGCCGGTGGAAGTCGGAGATGGACCCGTTGTGCATCCACATCCACCGGCCGTGCCGGAACGGGTGGCAGTTGGTCTGCTGGATGGCGGTGCCGGTGGACGCCCGGACGTGGGCGAAGAACAGCCTCGAGCGGACGTGCGAGGCCAGCTCCAGCAGGTTGCGGTTGTTCCAGGCCGGGCCGATGTCCCGGAAGACGGCCGGGCTCCCGTCACCCTCCGAGCTGTACCAGCCGAGGCCGAAGCCGTCCCCGTTGGTGGTCTCCACGCCCAGCCGGGCGTGCAGGCTCTGGTTGATGAGTGAGTGCTCCGGCCGGTAGAGGACCGTGTCCAGCAGGATCGGCGATCCCGAGTAGGCGAGCCAGCGGCACATGACGGGCCTTCCCTTTCGCCGCCCCGTACGTACCCGTACGAGCCTAACGCGGGGGCCCCGGACCTGCTCTTCACGCGCCTCCCGCGCGCCGCGCGGCGCACGCCCGCCGAACGGGGGCGCGGCGCGCGCCCGCCGTACGGGGCCGGGGCCGCCCGGCCGCACACCGCCCCGGGGGCACGCGGCCCGGCCCGTACGCCGCCCGTGCGCGCGACCGCCCCCCGGCGCGGACGGGGCCGGGGGGCGGGCAGGGCGGGTGGGGCGGGCAGGGCGGCGGCCGGGAGCCGTGGCCGGCGCGGAGCGACCGGAGGCCGCCGCAGCGGATCAGGCGCGGGTTTCCGGCCCCGCCAGGTGGCGGGCGATCACCATGCGCTGGATCTGGTTGGTGCCCTCGACGATCTGGAGGACCTTCGCCTCGCGCATCAGCCGCTCGACCGGGAAGTCCTGGGTGTAGCCGTAGCCGCCCAGCACCTGGACCGCGTCCGTGGTCACCGCCATGGCGGTGTCGGTGCAGAACAGCTTGGCCATCGCCGCCTCGCGGGAGAACGGCTTGCCCTGGTCGCGCAGGCGGGCGGCGGACAGGTAGAGCGACCGGCCCGCCTCGATGCGGGTGGCCATGTCGGCCAGCATGAAGCGCAGGCCCTGGAAGTCCGCGATCGGGTGGCCGAACTGCTTGCGGTCCAGCGCGTACGCCAGGGCCTCGTCGAGGGCCGCCTGGGCGACGCCGATGGCGCAGGCCGCGATGCCGAGGCGGCCGGAGTCCAGGGCCGACAGGGCGATGGTGAAGCCCTGGCCCTCCTCGCCGATGCGGCGGGAGTCGGGCACGCGCACGCCGTCGAAGTGCAGCTGGGCGGTGGGCGAGCCCTTCATGCCCATCTTCTTCTCGGGGGCGGCGGCCGACAGGCCGGGGGCGTCGCCGGGGACCAGGAAGGCCGTGATGCCCCTGGGGCCGGGGCCGCCGGTGCGGGCGAGCACGGTGTGGAAGTCGGCGATGCCGCCGTGGGTGATCCAGGCCTTGGTGCCGGTGATCAGCCAGTCGTCGCCGTCGCGGACGGCCTTGGTCGTCAGGGAGGCCGCGTCGGAGCCGGAGGACGGCTCCGAGAGGCAGTAGGCGCCCAGCAGGCCGCCGCCGAGCATGGCCGGCAGGTGCTCGGCCTGCTGCTGCTTGGTGCCGTAGCCGGCGAGGCCGTGGCAGGCGAGCGAGTGCACGCTGACGCCGAGGCCGACGGTGAGCCGGGCCGCCGCGAGCTCTTCCAGCACCTGGAGGTAGACCTCGTACGGCTGCTCACCACCGCCGAACTCGCCGTCGTAGGGAAGTCCGAGCAGACCGGACTCGGACAGCAGGCGGAAGACCTCGCGGGGGAACCGGCCGGCCTCCTCCTGCTCGGCGGCCTGCGGGCGGATCTCCCGGGCGGCGATCTCTCGTACGAGCGCGAGGAGGTCCCGGGACTCCTCGGTGGGCAGCTGACGGTCCACCGGCTGCGGGGCGCGATCGGTCATGGCGGCGCTTTCCTCCCTCGTCGGGCACGGGCAGCGCGTGAGGTGTGGGACGCGCCGCCGGGTCTCGGTGCTCTTGCAGCCGATCGTGCCCTCCCGGATCACGGGAGGCGCGGGTGGGCGGCTGCGGCGGGTCGAGTATGCACGATCAGCGGCTTCCCGTCACTGGCGCAAGATCATCGGTCGGTCCGGACGGGGGCGGCGCGGGGCATTCGGGGACGAATTCCCCGATGACCGTGAGCGTGGCCCGCAGCTGGCGCACGAGCAGGGCGGCGAGCCGGTCCCGGCCGGCGGAGGCGGGGGCGCCGATCCAGTCGAGGGTGACGGCCTCCACCCCGGCCAGCCAGCCGATCAGGGCGAGCCGGGCGAGCGGAGGCACCTCGCGGCGGCCGTAGGCGCCCTCGGCGATGGTGAGCGCGAGTTCCTCGCGGACGGCGTCGCGGAGGGCGAGCACCTCGGCGTCGCAGCCGACCCCGCCGGTCACGATGGTCCGGTAGGCGGCCTGGTGGTGCTCGGCGTAGTGGAGGTAGCCGTCGATGGTGCGGCGGACCCGCTCGGCGGGGGGCAGCCCGGTGTCACCGGCGGCCCCGGCCACGAAGGCGGAGACGGAGTCCTCCACGATGGCGAGGTAGTAGCCCCGCTTGCTCTTGAAGTAGTAGTAGATGAGGCCCTTGGCGACGCCCGCCTGGCGGGCTATGTCGTCCATGTTCAGCGCGTCGTACGGGGTGTCCGCGAACAGCCTGCGGCCGATCGCGATGAGTTCGGCCCGGCGGGCCTGGGAGCGGCCGGTGGCCCCCCGTCGCTTGCTGTCGTCCACTGTCGGCCCCGCCCTCGAACTGCCCAAGACGAGCGCAGTATCGCACTCCCCCGGCCGCCCTCACGGGGCGGGCGGGGAAGTGCGGAAGCGGGCGGATCCGGTCGGGACCTAGAGCCAGCCGACCTGGGTGACGAACATGGCGACCACGACCACCAGGGTCCAGCCGAGGACGTGCTCCAGCCACTTGGACCGGTCCTCGGGGCCGCCGGTGCGGACGAGGTTCCGGGCGTGGGCGGAGGCGGCGGTGTTCGCAGTCATGGGCGGTCTCGCATGGTTCGTCTGGCGGTGGACGGTGGTGCCGCTCCCCCCGGGGCGTCCCTCCAATGTGCCAGCGGAAGGGCCCCGGCGGTAGAGACGTTGGTCACTGCCGCCGGGGCCCGGGTCACTGCCGGATCATCCGTGCGAGCCGCGGGGCGCGGGCCACGCGCGCCCGGTCAGCGGGTGCGGCGCTCCCCCCTCCCCGCCATGGCCGCCATGGCCAGGCCGAGGCAGAGGGCGATGGCACCCGTGATGATGTTGTTGACGACGGTGCGCGTGGTGTCCATCTCACCCGCGATCACCCATGGGGCGACGATCGTCCAGGCGCCCAGCGCCACGGCCGTCCAGGCCATGGCGTGCGTCCGCTCGTAGGCGGAGCCCAGGCCGCTCATGCAGACGCAGAACGCGAGGCCCGCGATCAGGTTGTTGATCGCCAGCGGGCCGAGCTCGCTGAACCCGGCGATCCACGGCGAGGCCGCCAGGTACAGGCCCGTGATCAGCGCCAGGGTCTCCACGGCCTGCGCACGGGGGGTGCTGGTCACGCGCTCGAACCGGGAGCGCATCTCGGCCAGGTCGGGGTGGTGTTCGATTCTCGGTTGGGTGGTCATGGGGGGCCGCCTCCTGCAGACGTGTGATCAGCCCTTTATGTCCACTTTATTCCCGCTTCCGTACCGGGTCATGCGCCCCGTCACAGGACTCCCACGGTCCTCAGCGCCGTCAGGTGGGCCGCCGTCGGGCGGGTCGGCCCGAAGACGTAGCAGACGCCTCCGCTGCCGGTGAGGACCTTCCCCGCAGCGTTGCGGCGCTTGGTGCGCAGCCAGACGTTCTCGAACTCGCGCCTGCGGTAGACCCGGCGGACGGCGCGGTTGGTCGGGGCGTGCGGGTCGTTCACGACCACGTCACCGGAGGCGGTGAAGCCGACCACGGTCATCAGGTGGCCGGCCGTGCCGTAACCGGCGCCGGTCAGCTCGCCCTCCCGGAAGGACTGGGAGGTGATCACCGGGATCCCGGACGCCACCAGGGTCTCCAGCTCGTTGAGCGAGGTCAGCCTGGTCACCACGCCGCCCAGCCCCCGGTAGGTGGCGGCGTAGGCGGCGTTGAAGGGCCAGTTGCCGCAGCCCTTGTACGCGTAGTCGTACGTGGACCGGGCCGCGTGGCAGACCTGCGGGTCGGTGTAGCGGGAGTCGACCCAGGCCACGTCCTCGGCGCCGGCCCGCCGGCCCCAGTACTCGATGGCCATCTGGGACGAGCTGGGGCTGCACCAGGCCTCGCCCCCGTTGTCGTACTCCGGGTAGCGGCCGACGTGGACCTCCTGCGAGTACCGGGGCACCGGCAGCTCGCGTGCCCGGCCGGGCACGGAGGCCGGGACGGTGAACCGGTCCGGGACGGCCGAGGCCATGGCCCCGGCCAGCCACACCAGGGGCGCCCCGGCGGAGCCGGGCCGGCGGTAGAGGGTGAGCCGCAGCCGCCAGTCGCGCAGCCGCAGGCCGCGGGCCCGGGCCGGACCGTCCACGGCGAGGGTGTCGGTCCACACCGTCGACCGGCCGTCGGTCTGGCCGTCGACCGAGGTGCGGCGGATGTCGGCGTCGCCGGAGGCCCAGCGGCCCATCACGTACCAGGGGGTGGCGGTGCCGTCGGTGTAGGTGCAGCGGATCTCCGTCTGCAGCCAGGTGCCCGCCGGGGTGTGCGCGTTCCAGGAGGCGATGGCCTCCGTGGCCGGCACGGTCGAGGTGTGCACCGGCGAGGTCCAGGACGCGTACTCCCAGGTGCTGCGCCGCCCGGTGTGCGGGTCGGCGTACTCGGTGCGCCCCTGCGGGGTGCGCAGCGTCAGACCGGGCCGGGCGCCGGGCACGGCGGCGGTTCCGCGGTGGGTACCGGCCCGCCAGTCGCGGTAGGTGAACCAGAAGAGGTTGTCCACGGTCGGGCCCGCGGCGGCCGTGGCCTGTGCGTCTTCCTCCGGCAGGGACGCGGGCGAGCCGTCGCCCTCCGGCACCTGGGGGGCCGGGGCCGCCTCGGCTGCCGTGCCGGACACGGAGGCGGCGGTGGCGGCGGTGGCGGCCGCGAGGGCGGCGGCGAGCAGGGCCCGGCGCGGGGCGGGTGCGGTCATCGGCGGACTCCCGGGTCGGTCGGGGCGGCGGCTCCTGCCACCCTCCCAGTTCCGGCGGGGGCGGGGCCAGGGTCCGGGCGCGTGTCGGGGCAGGGGGCGCCTTTCGGGTCAGCCGGCGCCTTCGGGGTCGGGGCGGCGCGGCGGATCCGGCCGGCACCGGTGGCGGTGGCGTGGCGGCGGCTCGGCGGTGCGTGGCGGTGGCGTGGCGGCGGCTCGGCGGTGCGTGGCGGTGGCGTGGCGGTGGCCGCAACCGTGGCGGGTGCGGCCGCCGGACCGGCCCTGCGTACCCTGACCGGGTGAACACGCTGGAAGTGCTGGCCCGGGAGCTCGCCGCGCTGCCCCCCTCGCTGGGGCCGGTGCGGCTGATCGGCGTGGACGGGCACGCCGGCTCGGGGAAGAGCACCTTCGCCGGGCGGCTGGCGACGGCGCTGGGCGGGGTCCCGGTGCTGCACCTGGACGACGTGGCCACCCACGCGGAACCGTTCGGGTGGACGGGGCGGTTCCGGTCGCAGCTGCTGGAGCCGCTGGCCGCCGGCCGGGCCGCGCACTGGCGCCCGTACGACTGGGTGGAGCGGCGGTTCGGAGCCGAGCGGGTGCAGGAGCCGGTGCCGCTGCTGCTGGTCGAAGGGGTGGGCGCGGGCCGCCGGGCGCTGCGGCCGCACCTGGCCCGGCTGCTGTGGATGGAGACGCCGCGGGAGGAGTCCTGGCGGCGGGGGCGGAGCCGGGACGGGCGCGAACTCGCCGGATTCTGGGACGGATGGGAGCGCGCGGAGCTCGCGCACTTCGCCGGTGATCCTTCACGCCCCTTCGCCGACGTCCTGGTGCGCCAGTGCGGTACGGGATACGAGTGGACTTCCGGGACGGGTGCGGCCGCGGGAACGAGCAGTTCCGTCACCGAGGGTCACGACCTGCCCCGGGCCTGAGGGGCCGGGGCGGAGCGCGGGGCGCCGGGCCGCCCGGCATCGCTTGACCTGGGCCCCACGACGGCCTTACGTTCTCAATGCGCGGTCTACGGGCCGCAGCGGACACGAAGCCCCCGGTTGTTCCCCCGTGATCGGGGGCTTCGTTCTGCCCTCGGGGCGTTCCCGCCCCCTCCACTTCCTCACACAGCGTCACGTCCGGCGCTTCCGTGATGCACCCGATCGATGCCCTCGGCGCACTGCGTAAGGACCGTAACCGCAGGTACGATGCCAGCCTGAATTCATCGGCGCAGGGGCAACTCGCTTCTTCGAAGCGGAGGTTGCCGCGCACCACGGGGGCAGTCTGTGGGGGACGTGATGGACTTCGGCACGCAGGGCAGCGGCAACGCGCACGCCCCCGCCGAACTCGCCTGGCTGCGGGGGGTGGACGCCTGCACGATGGGCGCGTACCCGCAGGCCGAGGAGGAGTTCCGGACGGCCGTGCGCCTCGACCCCACGATGGCGGACGCCTGGCTGGGCCTGCACGCGCTGCGGGTGGACACCACCAACGCGCTGCTGCGGATGTACACCCACCAGGACCGGTTCGGGGAGCAGCGGGCCCGGCACCGCCGCACCCTCAACTCGTGGTACTGGCTGGGCTGGTGGGTGCAGCCGGTGCTGGAGAGCCGGCGCGACCTGCTGCTGGCGCACGCCTCGCACTGGCTGGACGGCCGGCACGTGCCGGAGCTGGACCAGGCGCTGGCCGCGCTGCCGCCGGTGGACGCCGACCCGCAGGTGCGGTTCCTGCACGCCTGCCGGGCGTACCTGGTGAAGGACTGGGAGCAGCTGGTCCGGCACACCGAGCCGCTGGTGGACGACCCGGTGCTGGGCATCGAGTCGGGGCTGTTCGGGGGCATGGCCCGGGTCCGGCTGGAGATGTACGGGCAGGCCGAGCCGATGCTGTCGGCGGCGCTGATGCGGTGCCGCAGCGAGCAGCCGCAGCGCAAGGAGCTGCGGTACTGGCTGGCCCGGGCGCACGAGGGGACGGGGCGCAGTGCGGCCGCGCTGCCGCTGTACCGGGCGGTGCACCGGGTGGATCCGGCGTTCATGGACACGGCGGCCCGGCTGACCGCGATCGCGGAGGCGGACGGGGCGGACGGTCTGGAGGGGTACGACCTGACGCCGGTCGGCGGTGACTTCGCGGCGGTCGCGCTGGGCGGGGCCGCCGCGGTGGACGTCCCTCCGGCGCCGGCCGAGGCGGAGCCGCTGCCGGGCGGCGGGGCGGCTGCGGGGCCGGGCGTGCCGCGGGTGCCGCCGGCCGGGCCGGGTGCGGGCGCGGGCCGGCTGGACGGCGTACGGCACCGGGCGCCGGTGCCGCCGCAGGGGGCTCCGGCTGGGCTGCCGTCCGGGCCGGCGGATCCCGAGCTGCTGGCGCAGGCGTTGGCGGAGCTCGAGCGGATGGTGGGCCTGGAGCCGGTGAAACGCCAGGTCAAGGCGTTGTCGGCGCAGCTGCACATGGCGCGGCTGCGGGCCGGTCAGGGGTTACCCGTGCAGCCGCCGAAACGCCACTTCGTGTTCTCGGGGCCCTCGGGCACGGGCAAGACCACCGTGGCGCGGATCCTCGGCCGGGTGTTCTACGCGCTGGGGCTGCTGGGCGGGGACCACCTGGTGGAGGCCCAACGGGCGGACCTTGTCGGTGAGTTCCTCGGGCAGACGGCGGTGAAGGCGAACGAGCTGATCGACTCGGCGATCGGCGGGGTGCTGTTCGTGGACGAGGCGTACAGCCTGTCGAACTCGGGCTACAGCAAGGGCGACGCGTACGGCGACGAGGCCCTGCAGGTGCTGCTGAAGCGGGCGGAGGACAACCGGGACCAGCTGGTGGTGATCCTGGCCGGGTACCCGGCGGGCATGGACCGCCTGCTGGCGGCGAACCCGGGGCTGTCCTCCCGTTTCACCACGCGGGTGGACTTCCCGAGCTACCGGCCGGCGGAGCTGACGGCGATCGGCGGCGTCCTGGCGGACGCGAACGGGGACCGCTGGGACGAGGAGGCGCTGGAGGAGCTGCGCAGCATCAGCGGGCACGTCGTGGAACAGGGCTGGATCGACGAGCTGGGCAACGGGCGGTTCCTGCGCACGCTGTACGAGAAGAGCTGCGCCTACCGGGACCTGCGGCTGGCGGGGTACAGCGGGACGCCCTCGCGGGACGACCTGGCGACGCTGCGGCTGCCCGACCTGATGCAGGCCTACGGCGAGGTGCTCTCGGGGCGCGCGCCGGAGCCGCCGTCGGTGTAGCGGGCGGCGTCCGCGAGGCGGCGGGCCGCGTGCCGGAGGTGGTCGAGGACCTCGGGGTCGGCGTCCAGGGTGTACTCGGCGTCGAGTCCGGCCAGGAGCCGGGCGATGCGCGGCAGGGCGTCGTCGGAGGCGTCGAGCCGGCAGGTCGCGTCGTCGACGGGCCGGAGCCGGCCGGCCAGGCCCGGGTGCGCCGCGCGCAGTTCCGCGGCGGGGGCCCGTACGGTGGCGACGGCCCGGTGACGCACGGGGGCGGCGGTCAGCCGGCCGGCCACGAAGGCGGCGGGGTCGCCGCCGGGCACCTCGCGGGGCGGGACGCGGCGGCCGGTGGGGAGCGGGTCGGTGACGCGGTCCAGGCGGAAGAGCCGCCAGTCCGCCCGGTCGGTGTCGTGGGCGAGCAGGTACCAGAGGGGGCCGGAGGCCACGAGGTGCTGCGGCTCGACGCGGCGGCGGGAGGTGGTGCCGTGGCGGGTGGCGTAGTCGAAGGCGAGGAGCTCGTGGTCGCGGCAGGCGACGGCGAGGGTGGCCAGCACGGCGGGGTCGGCGCGGGGTCCGCGGCGGTCCTCGTCCCAGACGATCCCGGCGAGCGACCCCTGGACGGCGGCGACCCGGCCGCGCAGGCGGCGCGGCAGGACCTGCTCCAGCTTGGCGAGCGCGCGGAGGGCGGTCTCCTCGATGCCGGTGAGACCGCCGGCGGCGGTGCGCAGGGCGACGGCGATGGCGACGGCCTCGTCGTCGTCGAGGAGCAGCGGGGGCAGGTCGGTGCCGGAGGCGAGCCGGTAGCCGCCGGCGTGGCCGCGGGCGCTGTCCACGGGGTAGCCGAGCTCGCGGAGCCGGTCGATGTCGCGGCGGACGGTCCGCACGGTCACCGCCAGCCGGTCGGCGAGGTCGGCGCCGGACCAGTCGCGGCGGGTCTGGAGGAGGGACAGGAGGCGGAGCATGCGGGAGGTCGTGTCGCTGGTCACCCGACCACTATCCGCTCCGCAGAGGACAGGTCCTGTCCTGAACCGCGGTCGCCTGCGGGCCGGGGCGGAGCCCCGGAAGCCCGGGCGAAGCCCGGCCCGGCCCGCTCAAACGCCGCTCGGGCTAGAAGTGCCCCCGGCCGGGCACGAACCCCGAGCCCCGCGACGCCGCCCCCAAGCCTCGCCCCGCTGGGCGGGCGGTCAGCGGGTTCGGTGGGCGGGGTCGCGGACTTCGCCCACCAGCATCTCCAGGACGTCCTCCAGGGCGACCAGGCCGAGGACCCGGCCCGCCGCGTCGGCGACCTGCGCCAGGTGGGTGGCCTTGCGGCGCATCACGGTGAGCGCGTCGTCCAGCGGGAGCGTCGCCGACAGGGTCGGCATCCGGTGCCAGAGCTGCTGCGGCACGGCCCGTTCGCGGTCCTCCGCGTCCAGGACGTCCTTGACGTGCACGTAGCCCATGAACGCCCCGGTGACCGACCGTACGGGGAAGCGCGAGTACCCGGTGCGGACCGTCAGGAGTTCGATCTGCCGCGGCGTGGCCGCCGGGCTGACGGTGACCAGGCGGTCGCGCGCCAGCAGGACGTCGGTGACGGGGCGGCTGCCCAGTTCCAGGGCGTCCTCCAGGCGTTCCTGCTCCAGGGGTTCCAGCAGGCCGGCCTGCCGGGAGTCCTGGACCAGCCGGCCCAGCTGGCTGCTGGTGTAGACGGCTTCGACCTCGTCCTTGGGTTCGACGCCGAACAGGCGGAGCACGAGGTGCGCGCAGGCGCCCAGCGCGGCGGTGACCGGCCCGCACAGGCGGGCGAAGGCGACCAGGCCGGGGCTGAGCCAGAGCGCGGTCCGTTCCGGCGCGGCCATCGCCAGGTTCTTGGGCACCATCTCGCCGATCACCAGGTGCAGGAAGACCACCGCGGCGAGCGCGACGACGTAGCCGAGCGGGTGGATGAGGCCCTGCGGGACGTGGGCGGCGTGGAACACCGGTTCCAGCAGGCGGGCGACGGTGGGTTCGGCGACGGCGCCCAGGGTCAGGGAGCAGACGGTGATGCCGAACTGGGCCGCGGCCATCATGCGGGGCAGGTTCTCCAGGCCGTGGAGGACCTGCCGGGCCCGTTTGGAGCCGGCGGCCAGGGGTTCGATCTGGCTGCGGCGGACCGACACGAGGGCGAACTCGGCGCCGACGAAGAAGCCGTTGGCGAGGACCAGGAGCAGGGCGAAGAGGAGTTGGAGCGCGCTCACCGGGCTGCCGTCTCCATCCGGTCCGTCTGGGCGTGGGCCCAGGGACTCGCGGCCGCTTCCGGGGGCGGGGCGGAGGCCGGGACCGTGGCGTGGGCGGGGAGGAGCCGCACGAGGCGGACCCGCTCGGCGCGGTTGCGGCCGACCTGGCGTACGGAGACCCGCCAGCCGGGGAGTTCCGCGCGGTCGCCGGGGGCCGGGATGCGGCCGAGGAGGTCGGCGACGAGGCCGGCGACGGTCTCGTAGGGGCCTTCGGGGACCTCCAGGCCTATCCGGCGCAGGGTGTGCACGCGGCAGCTGCCGTCCGCCTCCCAGGAGGGCCGGCCGTCCTCGGCCGGTGCGGGGGCGAGTTCGGGCCGGGCCTCGGCGCGGTCGTGTTCGTCGCGGACCTCGCCGACGAGTTCCTCGACGATGTCCTCCAGGGTGACGACGCCGGCGGTGCCGCCGTACTCGTCGACGACGACGGCCATCGGCTGCTGGCTGCGGAGCAGTTCCAGCAGCGGCTGGACCGGCAGGGTGCCGGGCACCAGCAGCGGGGGCAGGCAGATGCGGTCCACGGTGGTGCGGGCCCGTTCGGGTTCGCGCACGGCGAGGGCGTCCTTGAGGTGGACGACCCCGGTGACCTCGTCGATGCGGTCGCGGTAGACCGGGAACCGGGAGAGGCCGGTGGCGCGGGTGAGGTTGAGGACGTCCGCCGCGGTGGCGGTGGCCTGAAGGGCGCTGACCTTCACGCGGGGGGTCATGACGTGCTGGGCGGTGAGTTCGCCGAGGGAGAGGGTGCGGACGAACAGGTCCGCGGTGTCCTGTTCGAGGGCGCCGGCCAGGGCCGAGTGACGCACCAGGGAGACCAGCTCGCCGGGGGTGCGGGCGGAGGCCAGCTCCTCGGCCGGTTCGACGCCCATGGCCCGGACGAGGCGGTTGGCCACGGCGTTGAGCCCGGCGATGACCGGGCGGAACACCCGGGAGAACGCCTGCTGCGGGCCGGCCGTGAAGCGGGCGACCTGGAGGGGGCGGGACACCGCCCAGTTCTTGGGGACGAGCTCGCCGACGACCATCTGGACGGCGGAGGCGAGCAGCATGCCCGTCACCACGGCGACGCCGGGCACGGCTGCCCGGGGCAGTCCGAGCGCGGCGAGCGGCCCGGACAGCAGTGCCGCGAGGGCGGGCTGGGCCAGCATGCCGACGACGAGGGAGGTGATGGTGATGCCCAGCTGGGTGCCGGAGAGCTGGAAGGAGAGCTCCCGCAGGACCTCGACGAGGGTGCGGGCGCGGCGGTCGCCGTCGGCGGCGGCACGTTCCGCCTCGGGCTTCTCGACGGTGACCAGGCCGAATTCGGCGGCCACGAAGAAGCCGTTGGCGAGGATGAGCGCGAAGGCCGCGGCGAGCAGGAGTAGCGGGGTGGTCATGATGCCGCCGCCTCCGGGGGGAGGGCGGCGCGTGTACTGCCGGGGGTACTGCCGGACGATCCGTCCATTGCTGGAAGGAGTCACTCCTCTGGTCGCAGGTGCCCACGGGCCACGGGGTCCGGGGCCGGTGGCGGGACGCGGGGGCGCGTCCCGGCACCAGAGTAGTCAGTGCGATCGTCCCCGCAACGGGGACTGCGCCGTGCGCGGCGCGGTGCGGGCCCGGGCCCGGCCGGAGTCCGGCCGGGCGCGGGCGGCGCTCAGGCCGCGTGCGAGCCGGTGCCGCGTGCCTCGGCGAGGGCGCGCAGGGCGCGGGCGTCGGCGATGGCCTGCTGCCTGGCCACGCCGGGCTGGATGCCGAGGGCGGGGAGGCTGGTGCCGTCGCTGAGGTCGAGGAACACCCAGGGGTCGCCGGGGCGGAGGTTGACGCGGAGGATCTGCGCCCATTCCAGCCGGCGGGTGGTGGTCAGGTTGACGACGGTGACGCCGGTGGCGTCCGCGACCACCTTGGGGCGGGAGAGCAGGACGAGGACGGAGCTGAGCAGGGCGGCGGTGAAGACGAAGCTGATCCGCTCGCCGGTGCTGAGCCGTTCGAGCATCACCGCGACGGCGGTGATGGTGGCGAACATGGCCGCGCCTATGGTCAGCAGGATCACCCGGGTGCGGGTGGGCCGGAAGGTGACGGGCAGCTGGGGCAGGGCCGGGGCGGCCGGCTGTTCGGTGGTCATCACAGGCGGCAGGCGTGGATCGAGGTGGTCAGGATGGCCCGGGCCCCGAGCTCGTAGAGGTCGTCCATGATCCGCTGGGCGTCCCTGGCGGGGACCATCGCGCGGACCGCGACCCAGCCCTCGTTGTGGAGGGGGGAGACGGTCGGGGACTCCAGGCCGGGGGTGAGGGCGACGGCGCGCTCCAGGTGCTCGGCGCGGCAGTCGTAGTCCATCATCACGTAGGACCTGGCGACCAGGACGCCCTGGAGGCGGCGCAGGAACTGCTGGACCTGGGGGTGGGAGCCGTCGGCGCCGTTGCGCCGGATGACCACGGCCTCGGACTTGAGGATGGGGTCGCCGATGACCTCCAGGCCGGCGTTGCGCAGGCTGGTGCCGGTCTCGACGACGTCCGCGATGATCTCGGCGACGCCGAGCTGGATGGCCGTCTCGACGGCGCCGTCGAGGTGGACGACGGAGGCGTCGATCCCGTGGTCGGCGAGGTGCTTGGCGACGATCCCCTCGTAGGAGGTCGCGATGGTCATCCCGTGGAAGTCCTCGGGGCCCTTCGCCGTGCCGGGCTTGGTGGCGTAGCGGAAGGTGGACCGGCCGAAGTTCAGCGGGAGGATCTCCTCCGCGTTGGCACCGGAGTCCAGCAGCAGGTCGCGGCCGGTGATGCCGATGTCGAGCTTGCCGGACGCGACGTAGATCGCGATGTCCTTGGGGCGCAGGTAGAAGAACTCGACCTCGTTCTCGGGGTCGACGGTGACGAGTTCCTTGGACTCCTTGCGCTGGCGGTAGCCGGCCTCATGGAGCATCTCCGACGCAGGTCCGGAGAGTGAACCCTTGTTGGGGACGGCGATGCGCAGCATGGGGACGGTTCCTTTGTTCGCGTGGGTAGTTGGTGCTGTGCGGGGCGGGGGTGTGAGGGGTGGCGGTGCTCAGAGGTGCTTGTAGACGTCGTCGAGGGAGATCCCGCGCGCGACCATCATCACCTGGACGTGGTACAGCAGCTGCGAGATCTCCTCGGCGGCGGCTTCCTTGCCCTCGTACTCCGCGGCCATCCAGACCTCGGCGGCCTCCTCGACGACCTTCTTGCCGATGGCATGGACGCCCTTGCCGACCAGCTCGGCGGTGCGGGAGGTGCCGGGGTCGCCGTTGGCGGCCTTGAGCTGGAGCTCGGTGAAGAGCTCTTCGAAACTCTTGGGGGTTCGGTTCGCCATGATGGTCCTCAGAATACGGGGTTCCCCCGCGCCGCTCAGCGCCAGGGTTCGCTGACGGTCCGCAGCGTCATCGCGGTGGAGACGGCGGCGGTGACCGCTTCGTGCCCCTTGTCCTCGTTCGACCCTTCGAGGCCGGCGCGGTCCAGCGCCTGCTCGTCGTTGTCGCAGGTCAGGACACCGAAGCCGACGGGGACTCCGGTCTCTACCGACACCTGCACCAGGCCCTGGGTGACGCCCTGGCACACGTAGTCGAAGTGGGGGGTGCCGCCGCGGATGACCACGCCGAGGGCGACGATGGCATCGTAGCCGCGACCGGCGAGTACCTTCGCCACCACGGGGAGCTCGAAGCTGCCGGGGACGCGCAGCAGGGTCGGCTCGTCGATGCCGAGCTCGTGCAGGGCGCGCAGGGCGCCGTCCACGAGTCCGTCCATGACCTTCTCGTGCCACTGCGCCGCGATGACCGCGACCCGGAGGTCGCCGCAGTTCTTCACGCTCAGTTCGGGTGCGCCCTTGCCGCTCACTGTTCTCCTCGTGCTTCGTACGTGTCGGGGGTGGTGGGGGTGGTGCTCGGGGTGGTGCTCGGGGTGGTGCAGGTCACTGGCTCGCACAGGCGGACGCGGTCAGGGCCGCGTCCAGCCAGGGCAGGTCGTGTCCCATCCGGTCGCGCTTGGTGCGCAGGTAGTGCGCGTTGTGCTCGCCCGCCTCCACGGGCATGGGCTCGCGGCCGGCGACCACGATGCCGTGCCGGATCAGGGCGGCGGACTTGTCGGGGTTGTTCGTCAGCAGCCGGACGCTGCGGATGCCGAGGTCGGCGAGCATCTGGGCGCCGGCGCCGTAGTCGCGGGCGTCGGCGGGCAGACCGAGCTCCAGGTTGGCGTCCAGGGTGTCGCGGCCGCGTTCCTGGAGTTCGTACGCGCGGAGCTTGGACAGCAGGCCGATGCCGCGGCCCTCGTGGCCGCGCAGGTAGACGACCACGCCGCGGCCCTCCGCCTGGATGCGTTCCATGGAGGCCTGGAGCTGGGGTCCGCAGTCGCAGCGGCGGGAGGCGAAGATGTCGCCGGTCAGGCACTCGGAGTGCATCCGGACGAGGACCTCGTCGCCCTCGCCGATCTCGCCGTGGACGAGGGCGATGTGCTCGACGCCGTCGACGGTGGAGCGGTAGCCGTAGGCGGTGAACTCGCCGAAGGCGGTGGGCAGGCGGACCTCGGCCTCGCGGCGGACGGTGGGCTCGGCTGCGCGCCGGTAGGCGATCAGGTCCTCGATGGAGATGATCGTCAGGCCGTGCTTGCGGGCGAAGGGGATCAGTTCGGGCAGTCGCAGCATGACGCCGTCCTCGCCGGCGATCTCCACGATGGCGCCGGCCGGGCGCAGGCCCGCCAGGCGGGCCAGGTCGACCGCGGCCTCGGTGTGGCC
The DNA here is from genome assembly GCF_042900645.1 of Streptomyces sp. NPDC012888. Taxonomy (NCBI): domain Bacteria; kingdom Bacillati; phylum Actinomycetota; class Actinomycetes; order Kitasatosporales; family Streptomycetaceae; genus Streptomyces; species Streptomyces sp. NPDC012888. Next base: position 33,594 of record NZ_JBIBBM010000022.1, read on the forward strand.
GGGGCGGGTCAGGACGCCGCCGGGCTTGGCGCGCAGCGGGAAGATGTGGCCGGGGCGGACGAAGTCCTCGGGGCCGGTGGTGCCGCCGGCCAGGAGGCGCAGGGTGGTGGCGCGGTCGGCGGCGGAGATGCCGGTGGTGACGCCGTGGGCGGCGGTCGCGTCGACGGAGACGGTGAACGCGGTCTGCATCGACTCGGTGTTGTTCTGGACCATCTGCGGGAGTTCGAGCCGGTCCAGCTCGTCGGCCTCCATGGGCGCGCAGATCAGGCCGCGGCACTCGCTCATCATGAAGGCGACGATCTCGGGGGTGGCCATCTCGGCGGCGATGACGAGGTCGCCCTCGTTCTCGCGGTCCTCGTCGTCGACGACGACGATCGGGCGGCCTGCCGCGATGTCCCGGATGGCCTGCTCGACGGGGTCGAGGCGGAGGGTCTCGTGGGGCGCGTCGGCGGTCATGCGGTCGCTCCTTCCAGGGCGGGCGCGGGGGCGGTGGCGTTGGTGCGGGAGCGCTGGTACCAGTCGTGGGCGCCCCACAGGACCAGGGCGAAGTAGACGACGTAGACGAGGCCGGAGAAGACCAGGCCGCTGCTGAAGGCGAGCGGGACGCCGACGAGGTCGACGAGCAGCCAGGCGAACCAGAACTCGACCAGTCCGCGGGCCTGGGCGACCATCGCGACGATGGTGCCGACGAAGATGTAGGCGTCGGCCCACGGGCTCCAGGAGAGGCTGGGGTAGAGGGTGAACAGGCCGCCGACGGCGAGGGTGCCGAGGACCGCGCCGCCGAGGAGCAGGCCGCGTTCCTTCCCGCTCGCGGTGCGCACGGCGATGGAGCCGTCCTGGGCCTGGCGGCGGCCGCGCTGCCAGGAGTACCAGCCGAACACGGCCACGCCGATGACGAGGAGCTGCTTGCCGATGCCGCCGGCGAGGTGGGCGGAGGCGTAGGCGGCGACGAGGATCAGGCCGGAGAGCAGCTGGGCGGGCCAGGTCCATATGGAGCGGCGCCAGCCGAGGGCGAGGGCGGCCAGGCCCATCAGGTTGCCGATCATGTCGGACCAGATGACCTTCTGGCCGAAGACGGTGAAGGCCTCGGCGTTGAGCCAGGTCAGGGCGCTCACTGGGCGTTCTCCTCGGCGTGCAGGGGGTCGACTCCGGCTGCGAGGAGGCGTTCGACGTACTTGGCGAGGACGTCGACCTCCAGGTTGACCGGGTCGCCGGGCTGCTTGGTCCCGAGCGTGGTCAGGGCGAGGGTGGTGGGGATGAGGCTGATGGTGAAGTAGTCGGCGGCGGCCTCGACCACGGTGAGGCTGACGCCGTCGACCGTGATGGACCCCTTCTCGACGACGTAGCGGGAGAGCGCGGCGGGCAGCGAGACCTTGACGATCTCCCAGTTCTCGGAGGGGGTGCGGGAGAGGATCTCGCCGGTGCCGTCCACGTGGCCCTGGACCAGGTGGCCGCCGAGGCGGCCGCCGAGGGCCATGGGGCGCTCCAGGTTGACGCGGGAGCCCTTCTCCAGGGCGCCGAGGCTGGAGCGGAGCAGGGTCTCGCGCATCACGTCGGCGGTGAACTCGCCGTCCGCGGTCTCCACGACGGTCAGGCAGACGCCGTTGACGGCGATGGAGTCGCCGTGCTTGGCGCCTTCGGTGACGACGGGGCCGCGCAGGCGGAAGCGGGAGGCGTCCGCGAGCTGCTCGACGGCGGTGACCTCGCCCAGTTCTTCGACGATTCCGGTGAACACTCAGTGCTCCTTGGGGGCGGTGGGGACGGCGGTGATGCGGAGATCGGGGCCGATGCGGACGGCCTCGGTGATGTCGAGGCGGAGCGCTTCGGTGATGGTGCCGATGCCGGCGTCGGCGAGTGCGGCCGGGCCGGCGCCGAGCAGGGCGGGTGCCAGGTAGCCGACGACCTTGTCGACGGCGCCGGCGGCGAGGAAGGCGCCGGCCAGGGTGGGGCCGCCTTCCAGGAGTACGGAGCGGACGCCGCGGGCGTGGAGCTCGGCGAGGAGGGCCTCGATGCTGAGGCCGGGCCGGCCTGCGGCGTCGCGCGGGAGCCGGACGAGGTCGACGTCGGGCAGGGCGCCGGTGTCGGCGTCCTCGGCGACGGCGATCAGGGTGGGTGCGGCGTCGTCGAGGACCCGGGCGCCGGCCCGGAGGGTGGCGCGGGTGTCGAGGACGACGCGGAGGGGCTGGCGGGCTCCGTCGACGCCGCGGACCGCGAGGTGCGGGTCGTCGGCGCGGAGGGTGCCCGAGCCGACGACGACGGCGTCGGCCTCGGCGCGCAGGCGGTGGACGTCGGCGCGGGACTCCGGGGAGCTGATCCAGCGGCTGCTGCCGTCGGCGGCGGCGATGCGGCCGTCGAGGGTGGCGGCGTACTTCCACAGGACGTGGGGGCGGCCGGTGCGGACGGAGGTGAGCCAGGCCGCGTTCCCGGCGGCGGCCTCGTCCTGGAGCAGGCCGCCGACGGCCTCGACACCGGCGTCGCGCAGGGTGGCGGCACCGCCGCTGGCCTGCGGGTTCGGGTCGGAGACGGCGTAGACGACGCGGCTGATGCCGGCGTCGATCAGGGCCTGTGCGCAGGGTCCGGTGCGGCCGGTGTGGTTGCAGGGTTCGAGGGTGACGTACGCGGTGCCGCCGCGGGCGGCCGGGCCGGCCGCGCGCAGGGCGTGGACCTCGGCGTGCGGGCCGCCGGCGCGCTGGTGCCAGCCTTCGCCGACGACGTCCCCGGTGGGGCCGGTGATGACGCAGCCGACGACGGGGTTGGGGCTGGTGGCGCCGAGTCCGCGGGCGGCCAGCGCGATGGCGCGGCGCATGGCACGGACGTCCGCCTGGGGTGCGGTGTTCGCGTCGGCGGTGGTGGCCACCGGGTCCTCCTGCCTCGTCGGGCACGGACTCCGGGGCCTGTCGGGATACGACAGAAGAAGCGGGACGAGCGCACGGGGGGACGCCTGTGCCGGTGGGACGGACCCCTCCGTGGAATACGGAGCGGACCGCCGACGGCGGCGTACCTGTGGCACTGCCCGCCGCGCACTGCCTCCCATCCGGACTTTCACCGTCGGTCCAGGAATTCCACCTGGTCAACCGGCCGCTGGCTGCGGACGGGTCGCGGACTGTTACCGCCGGTTCGGAATTACACCGACCCCGGAGTGCGCTGCTTGCTGGTTCTTGCTTGCTGGTACTAGGGCCAGTGTGCCACGGGCGATCTGCGGCCATGCGGGTGAACCGCTGTGGCCTGGCTCACAAGAGGGCCCGGAACGGCCTTCTCCGTCAGGTCGGCGACCTCGGCTTTCCGCTTTGGTCCAGACCTATTGACGGGTTGGTCTAGTCCTCTTAATGTCTCCTTCACATTCCCAGGGAGACAGCCCGTCAGATGTGCGCACGTCACGGGCGATTCGCGTTATCCGCAAGCACCTTCGAGCACGTTGTGTCCTGCCACACCTCCCCTCCCCAGGAGGCACGATGCTGTCCCCCACCCGCACGAGAGCGATGCTGCTGGCATCCGGCGCCGCCATCGCCGGCCTGCTGGTCGGCGGCCTCTCGGCCGGCGTCTCGCACGCGGCCGACAACGAGTCCTGCCGCCCCGACGGGCTCTACAAGACCCCGCAGGTCGACGTCCCGTACTGCTCCGTCTACGACTCCGAGGGCCGCGAGAAGATGGGCGCCGACCACCAGCGGCGCGTCATCGGCTACTTCACCGGCTGGCGCACCGGCAAGAACGGCCAGCCGGCCTACCTCGCGAAAGACATACCGTGGGACAAGATCACCCACATCAACTACGCCTTCGCGCACATCGGCGCCGACAACAGGATCTCGGTGGGCACGGACGGCCCGCAGAACGCGGCCACGGGCATGACCTGGCCGGGCGTCGCCGGGGCCGAGATGGACCCGGCCCTCCCCTACAAGGGCCACTTCAACCTGCTGAACAAGTTCAAGAAGCAGCACCCCGACGTGAAGACGCTGATCTCGGTCGGCGGCTGGGCCGAGACCGGCGGCTACTTCGACGACAACGGCACCCGGGTGAACTCCGGCGGGTTCTACTCGATGGCCACCAACGCCGACGGCTCGGTCAACCAGGCGGGCATCGACACCTTCGCCGACTCCGCCGTCGCCTTCGTGAAGAAGTACGGCTTCAACGGGGTCGACATCGACTACGAGTACGCCACCTCGATGAAGGACGCGGGGAACCCGCTCGACTGGTCGCTGGCCAACCCGCGCCGGGCCGGGCTGGTCAAGGGCTACGACGCCCTGATGAAGTCCCTCCGCGAGAAGCTGGACCGGGCCGGCGCCGCCGACGGCAAGCACTACATGCTGACCGTGGCCGCCCCCTCCTCCGGCTACCTGCTGCGCGGCATGGAGACGTACCAGATGCAGAAGTACCTGGACTACGTCAACATCATGTCCTACGACCTGCACGGCGCGTGGAACGAGTACGTCGGCCCGAACGCCTCGCTCTTCGACGACGGCAAGGACGCCGAGCTGGCCGCCGCCAACGTCTACGGCAGCGCGCAGTACGGCGGCATCGGTTACCTCAACACCGACTGGGCCTACCACTACTTCCGCGGCTCCATGCCGGCCGGCCGGATCAACATCGGCCTGCCGTACTACACCCGCGGCCACAAGAACGTGCAGGGCGGCACCGACGGACTGTGGGGCAGGGCCGCGGCCACCAGCTGCCCGGCCGGCGCGGGCCTGACCAAGTGCGGTGACGGCGCGGTCGGCATCGACAACCTGTGGCACGACAAGGACGACAACGGCAACGAGTCCCCGGCGGGCTCGAACCCGATGTGGCACGCCAAGAACCTGGAGAAGGGGATCGCGGGCGACTACCTCACCCAGTACGGGTTCCCGGCGAACACCACCCTGACCGGCACCTACGCCCGCAAGTACGACTCGACCCTCGTCGCGCCGTGGCTGTGGAACGCGCAGAAGAAGGTCTTCCTCTCCACCGAGGACGAGCAGTCGGTGGCGGCCAAGGCCGACTACGTGGTCGACCGGGGCATCGGCGGGACCATGGTCTGGGAGCTGGCCGGCGACTACGGCTGGAACGCCGCCAAGGGCCAGTACGAGATGGGCTCCACGCTCACCACCCTGATGTACGACAAGTTCAAGGCGGCGGCGCCGTACGGCGCGAAGAAGTCCGACACCGCGCTGCCGTCGCGGGCCGTGGACATCAGGACGGAGTTCACCGAGTTCAAGCTGGGCGACTCCAACTACCCGCTCACCCCCAAGATCAAGATCACCAACGGCACGAAGACCACGCTGCCCGGCGGCACCGAGTTCCAGTTCGACTACTCGACCTCGGCCCCGAACAACGCCTCGGACCAGTCCGGCTTCGGCACCAAGGTCATCAGCAGCGGCCACACCGGCAGCAACGTCGGCGGGCTGAAGGGCGACTTCCACCGGGTCTCGCTGAAGCTCCCGGCCTGGCAGTCGCTGGCCCCCGGCGCCTCGGTCGACCTGGCGTTCAACTACTACCTGCCGGTGTCCACGCCCTCCAACTGGACGGTGAACATCTCGGGTACGACGTACGCCCTCGCCGGCGACCTGGCGCGCGGCACCACGGTGGGCGAGCCGGGCGGCGGAAGCACCCCGCCCACGACTCCCCCCACGACCCCGCCCACCACTCCCCCGACCACCCCGCCGACCACCCCGCCGGGCGGAACGTGCACCAACCCGGCGTACGTGGCGGGCCAGACGTACACGGGCGGCACGGTCGTCTCGCACAAGGGCCGCAACTGGAAGGCCCAGTGGTGGACGCAGAACGAGGAGCCCGGCACCACCGGTGAATGGGGTGTCTGGAAGGACCAGGGAGCCTGCTGAGCTTGGCGGCCATCGGGTGACCTGAAGGAGGGCCTGGCGGGATCGTTCCGCCGGGCCCTCTGCCATGCTCGGACGGTGATCAATACCTTCGATGCGACGGACGTGTTCGAGGCGCACCGCGGCCGGATGTTCGGGATCGCCTACCGGATGCTCGGCTCGGCCGCCGAGGCCGAGGACGTGGTCCAGGACGCCTGGCTGCGCTGGAACGCCGACGACCGCGGCGACGTCCGGCACCCCGGGGCGTGGCTGGCGAAGACCGTCACGCGGCTCTGCCTCAACCAGCTGGACTCCGCGCGGGTCCGCCGGGAGGAGTACGTCGGGCCCTGGCTGCCCGAGCCGGTGCTCACCGGGGACGGCACCCTGGGCCCGCTGGAGTCCGCCGAGCAACGGGATGGGGTGTCCATGGCGCTGCTCGTGCTGCTGGAGCAGCTGAGCCCGGCGGAGCGGGCCGTGTACGTGCTCCGCGAGGCCTTCGGCTACGGCCACGCGGAGATCGCAGCGCTGCTGGACCAGTCGGAGGCCAACTGCCGCCAGCTGTACCGGCGGGCCTCGCAGCGGGTGGCGGCCCCGCGGCCGCGGTTCCGGCCCGACCCCGAGGAGTGGCAGGGCCTGGTGGCCGGGTTCATGGCGGCCGCGCAGAGCGGGGACCTGGCCCGGCTGGAGCGGCTGCTCGCCGCGGACGTCGTGTACGTGTCGGACGGCGGCGGCGTGGTCAACGCGGCCCGGCGGCCGATCCTGGGACCGGACAGGGTGGCGCGGTTCCTGGTGGGCGCGCTGCGGAAGTACGTGGCCGGTGTGCCGGTCTCGCTGGCCGAGATCAACGGGGCGCCGTCGCTGGTGTTCGCGGGGGTGGCGGTGGTCCAGTTCGACTTCGACTTCGAGGAGGGGCGGGTCACGGCGGTGCGGACCGTGGTCAACCCGGAGAAGCTGGCGTTCCTGACCCGCCAACTCTCCCGCCCCGGCGACCTTCCCGCCGTCCACTGAGCCGCCCGGGCCACGCGCGCCGGAGGCTCCGCCCGGGCCCGCTCAAACGCCGCTCGGGCTCGGCCCGAGCGGGGTGCCGCCCCGCGGGACGGCTCCGGGCGGGGAAACCCAGCCCCGCCGGCGCTCGGGCGCGGGGTGGGTCAGGGGTGGGGGGTGGGGCCGAAGAGGAGGTCCTGGGCGGCTTCGCGCGCTGCGAGCCGCGCCCCGGTGAGGACCGCCGCCCCGCCCAGCGCGGTGGCGCGGACCTCGGTCGGCACCGGGGTGAGGGTGGCCAGCCGGCGGGCCACCCGCTCGGCCAGCGCGGACCCGCCGGCCAGTCCGATCTCGCCGCCGAGGATCACGCAGCCGGGGTCCAGGACCGCGGCGACGGCCGCCGCGCCGAGGGCGAGGCGCTCGGCGAGGGCGTCCAGGAAGGCCCCGCCGACGCCGCCCCCGGCCACCGCCGCCGACACCGCGGCCGCGGCTCCGGCTCCGGCACCGGCACCGGCACCGAGGCCGAGGCCGTGCGCGGCCGCCAGCCCGGCCACCGCCTCCGCCCCGGCCAGCGCGTGGAACCCGCCCCCGCAGTCCGTCGCCGACGGCAGGCCGCCCGTACCCGGTACGGGGAGGAAGCCGATCTCGCCGGCCCCGCCGGACGCGCCCCGGCGCAGGCGCCCGTCGAGGACCACGGCCGCGCCCACCCCCGCGCCCAGCCACAGCAGCACGAAGGAGTCGAGGTCGTGCGCCGCGCCCAGCCGCTGCTCGGCGACCGCCGCCAGGTTGGTCTCGTTCTCGACCAGCACCCGCGCCGGCAGTTCCCGCCCGAGCAGGCCGACGAGTTCGCGGTGCCAGGCGGGCAGGCCGGTGGTGTCGCGGAGCTCCCCGGTGGCCGGGGCGACGAGGCCGGGCGCACCCACGACCACCGTGTGCAGCCCCTGCGCGCCGGCCTCGCGGGCGGCGCGGTCCAGGGCGGCGACGGCGTCACGGGGCGCGTCGACCGGGAGCGCGGTCTCCGCCAGCGGGGTGCCGAGCAGGTCGGTGACCACGGCCGTGGCGCTGTCCGTGCGCACGTCGAGCGCGGCGAGGTGCGCGCGGTTGGCGACGATGCCGTAGAGCTTGGCGTTGGGGCCGCGGCGGCGGTCGTCCGCCTCGCCCGCGACCTCCACCAGGCCGGCCGTGGTGAGCCGGTCGACGAGGTCGGCGACCGAGGGGCGGGAGAGGCCCGTCAGGGCCTTGAGCTGCCCGGCCGTCAGCGGGCCCCGGTCCGTGAGGAGCCGCAGGGCGAGCCGGTCGTTGATGGCGCGCGCCGTGCTCGGCGAGGCGGGGGCCGCGCGTACGGCCGGTGCGGCCGGTGCCGCGGTGGGGGTGGCTCGGGTCACGGCGTCATCCTAGGCGGCGGTCCCCTTATTTATCAGGCAGGGTTCCTGATAGTTTCCCTGCCATGACAGGACCCGGGGAGCCCCACCTCAGCCCGCGCCGGCTGGGCCGCGCCCGCTTCGCCGTCGCGGCCGTCTTCTGCGTGCACGGAGCCGTCACCGGAAGCTTCGCCACCCGCATCCCGTGGATCCAGGAGAACGCCGGCCTGGGCGCCGGCACCCTGGGCGTCGCCCTGGCCTTCCCCGCGATCGGTGCGGCCCTGGCGATGCCGCTGGCCGGACGGGTCAACCACCGGTTCGGGGCCCGGACCGCCCTGCGCGGACTGCTCGTGCTGTGGACACTGTCCCTGATCCTGCCGAGCCTCGCGCCGAACCTGTTCGCCCTGTGCGCCGCCCTGTTCGTCTACGGCGCCACCGCCGGCATGTCCGACGTGGCGATGAACGCGCTCGGCGTGGAGACCGAGAACCGGCTGGGGCGGTCCATCATGTCCTCGCTGCACGGCATGTGGAGCGCGGGCGCCCTGCTCGGATCCGCCGCCGGCACGCTGGCCGCGCACGCGGGTACCGACGCCCGGCTGCACCACCTGCTGGCCGCGCTGGCGCTGACCGCCGCCGGACTGGTGGCGGCGGGCGGGGTGCTCGACCTGCGCGGCGGCGCCGAGGACGAGGCTCCCCCGCGCTTCGCGCTGCCGCCGCGGTCGGCCCTGCTGATCGGGGCGGTCGGCTTCTGCGCGGTGTTCGCGGAGGGCGCGAGCCTGGACTGGTCGGCGGTGTACCTGCGCGACGTGCTGGACGCGGACGCCGGCCTGGCGGCCGCCTCGACCACCGCCTTCGCCCTGACCATGGCGGTGGCCCGGCTGGCCGGTGACCGGGTGGTCGACCGGTTCGGCGCGGTCCGCACGGTCCGGGTGGGCGGCGTACTGGCCACCGCGGGCGGGCTGCTGGTGGTGACGGCGCACCACCCGGCCGGCGCGCTGGCCGGGTTCGGGCTGATCGGGCTGGGCATCGCCGTGGTCGTCCCGCTGTGCTTCGCGGCGGCCGGGCGCAGCGGTCCGGCTCCGGCGCAGGCCATCGCGGGCGTCGCGACGATCACGTACACCTCGGGGCTGATCGCCCCCTCGGCGATCGGGGCGGTGGCCGACGCGACCTCGCTGGTGGTGTCGTTCGGGCTGGTCACGGCTCTGGCCCTGGTGCTGGTCCCCGGGGCGGCGGCACTGCGGCGGCCCGCCGCACGGGGTCGTTCCGGCCGCGCCGACCGGGACGAACCCGCGCCAATCGGCCCGTAATATGTCGCTGGCCGTCGAACGGCCGGAACGATCATCCCCACATCCCGGCCGGCGAAACGGAGTGGAACATGGGCCTCGGCGTGCGCTGGACCCTGCACGGCGACGGGCGGACCCCCGCCCCGGGCGCGGTGGTGCGACCCGACGAGCGGCTCTCGTGGCCGCGGACGGCCGGGCTCGGCGCCCAGCACGTGGTCGCCATGTTCGGCGCCAGCTTCGTGGCACCGGTGCTCATGGGTCTGGACCCGAACCTCGCGATCATGATGTCCGGCATCGCCACGGTGGTCTTCCTGCTGGCGACCCGCGGCCGGATCCCCTCCTACCTGGGCTGCTCGCTGTCCTTCGTGGGCGTCGCGGCGGCGATCCGGGCGGGCGGCGGGGACAGTGCGACGGTCACCGGCGCGGTGTTCGTGGTCGGCGCGGCGCTGTTCCTGGCCGGCCTGGTGGTGCGGCGGTTCGGCGCCCGGATCATCCACGCGGCGATGCCCCCGGTGGTCACCGGCGCGGTGGTGATGCTGATCGGCTTCAACCTGGCGCCGGTGACGGCGGCCACGTACTGGCCGCAGGACCAGTGGACGGCGCTGCTGGTGATGCTGTTCACGGGACTGGCCGTGGTCTGCCTGCGCGGGTTCTGGTCCCGGATCGCGATCTTCCTCGGCCTGGTGTTCGGGTACGCGGTCTCCTGGCTGTCCGACCTGGCCTTCGGGAAGATCCACTCCCCGGCGGGCGGCTCCGAGGCGGTGGACCACTGGCGGCTGGACCTGTCCGGGGTCGCCGGGGCCGACTGGATCGGTCTGCCCTCCTTCCACGCGCCCGCGTTCGAGTTGTCGGCGGTCCTGGTCGCGCTGCCCGTGGTGATCGCGCTCATCGCGGAGAACGCCGGACACGTCAAGGCGGTCGGCGAGATGACCGGGGACCCGCTGGACGACAAGCTGGGCACGGCGATCGCGGCGGACGGCGCGGCCTCCATGCTGTCCACGGCGGTGGGCGGCCCGCCGAACACCACGTACTCCGAGAACATCGGCGTGATGGCGGCCACCCGGGTGTACTCCACCGCCGCCTACTGGGCCGCGGCCTGCTTCGCCCTGCTCTTCGGCGTGTGCCCGAAGTTCGGCGCGGTGGTCGCGGCGATCCCCGGCGGGGTACTGGGCGGGATCACCGTCATCCTGTACGGGATGATCGGCCTGCTGGGCGCCCAGATCTGGATCAACGGCCGGGTGGACCTGCGGAACCCGCTGAACCTGGTGCCGGCGGCGGCGGGCATCATCATCGGCGTCGGCGGGGTCAGCCTGAAGATCACCGACAGTTTCGAGCTGGGCGGGATCGCGCTGGGCACCCTGGTGGTGATCACCGGTTACCACGCGCTGCGCGCGTTCGCCCCGGCGCACATGAAGACGGAGGAGCCACTGCTGGACTCGGGCACCTCGGCGTACGACGAGGACGAGGGGACCGGGCCGGAGCCCGACACGCGGTCCTGACCGTACGTTCGCCCGAACCGGGGAAGCACACGGCCAAGTTCCCCCGGTGCGGGGCCCCGGCTGGGAACCTGCCCCCCATGGATGCGGTACTCGCGCGGATGCGCACGCTGGAGCGGCGGCTGCCCGCGCACGACGGGGTGGCGGTGTTCAACCGGGTCTACCTGACGGTGACGGAGGCCCTGCACCACGGGTTCGGGGCCGGGGAGTTCCCCGAACCCCGGCGGGCCGAGGCCCTGACCGTACGGTTCGCCGAGCGCTACCTCGCGGCGGTGGACGCGGCCGCGGAGGGCCGCCGCACTCCCGCCTGCTGGCGGCCGCTGTTCCAGAACCGCCGGCACCCCGGCGTCCGGCCGCTGCAGTACGCCCTGGCCGGGATCAACGCGCACATCGGGCACGACCTGGCGCTGGCCGTGGTCGCGACCTGCCGGGCGCAGGACTGTCCGCCGCGGGCTCTGGAGGGCGACTTCGACCGGGTCGGCGACACGCTGGTGGCGCTGGAGGAGCGGATCCGCGAGGACCTGATGCCCGGCCCCGACCTGCTGGAGGTCGCGGACCCGGTCACGCACCTGCTCGGCTCGTGGAGCCTGCAACGGGCCAGGGACGGGGCGTGGGCGGCGGCGCGGCTGCTGTGGACGCTGCGGAGGACGCCGGAGCTGGCGGCGGAGTTCGCTCAGTCGCTGGACGCGAGCGTGGGCCTGGTCGGGCGCTGCCTGCTGACCCCGCTGGCCGTACCGGCGCCCCGGCCGCGGGCCGTCACCGCGGCCCCGGTGCCCTGGCGCTGACCGGCCCTGCGGGCGGGGGCGCTCCGGACGGGGCCGGGAGTTGAGACCGGCCGGTGCCGCACGCGGGGGACCGCGCGGCACCGGCCGGGGCTTGGGCGGGCCCGCCCCGGGAGGGCGGGCCGGGCGGGTCAGTCCTCGGGGAGCTCGACCGGGGCGATGTCGTCGTAGACGTCGCCCGGGCCCGGGTTGGTGGCGTCGGTGGAGCCGCCGAGGTGGTGCATGACGCCCCAGACCGCGTTGAGGGCGGTCTGGACGGCGCCCTCGGCCCAGCCCGCGGTCCAGGAGATGTCGTCGCCGGCGAGGAAGATGCCCCGCTTGTCCTCGGGCAGGCGGTCCTGCATGAAGTGGGTGAACAGGCGGCGCTGGTAGCGGTAGTGGCCGGGCAGGTTCGCCTTGAACGCGCCCATGAAGTAGGGCTCGTTCTCCCAGGAGACGGTGACGGGGTTGCCGATGATGTGACGGCGGATGTCGACCTTGGGGTAGATCTCGCCGAGGGACTTCAGCATGACCTCCATCCGCTCGTTCGCGGACAGCGGCAGCCACTTCAGGCTGTCGTCGCACCAGGTGTACGACAGGCAGATGACGGCCGGCTGGTCCGGACCGTTGTCCAGCAGGTAGGTGCCGCGGGTCATCCGGTCGGTGAGGGTCATCGACATGACGTCGCGGCCGGTCTCCTCGTCCTTGTCCAGCCAGAAGGGCCGGTCCACGGGGATGAAGAGCTTGCTGGACTCCATGTAGTGGGTGCGCTCGATCGCCGTCCAGTGGTCGATCGGGAACAGCGAGTCGTCGCACTCGATCTTGGACAGCAGCATCCAGGACTGCGCGGTGAAGATCGCGGCGCGGTAGGTGCGGATGTCGCCGGAGGCGTCGGTGACGGTGATCCGGTTGCCGGCGGTGCGGTGCAGGCGGGTCACGGCCGGGCGCGGGGTGCCGTCGTGCAGGGAGGACAGGGACGTGCCCTGCGCCCAGTGGACGATCTTCTCCGGCTCGCGCTCCCACAGCCGCAGCGGCAGCTGCTGCGAGCCGCCGACGATGCCGCGGTGGTGGTCGTCGGCCTCGGTGTAGACGACGCGGAGGATCTCCAGGATGGAGTTCGGGAAGTCGGTGTCCCAGCCGCCGGTGCCGAAGCCGACCTGGCCGAAGATCTCGCGGTGGCGGAAGGACTTGAAGGCGGTGGAGTCGCAGAGGAAGCCGTAGAAGGTCTGGTTGTCGAGCTTCTCGACGAGCTTGGCCCAGATCTCGCGGATGCGCGGTACGTCGCGCTCGCGCATGGCCTGGTTCATGTCGGAGAAGTCGGCGCCCTCTTCGAGGCAGGCGTTCCACGCGGCGGCGACGTCGCGGTAGACCTGCGGGAGGTCGGCGATGGTCTCGGCGTAGTGGGACTCGCCCTTGAGGTCGACGACCGTGGAGGGGGTGGCCTCGGCGAGCGGGTTCGGGAACGGCTCCGTCTCCAGGCCGACCAGGTCGATGTAGTGCTGGAGGGCCGTGGAGGACGGCGGGAAGCGCATGGCGCCCATCTCGGCGGTGAGGCCCTCGGCCTCCGGGCCGTCGAAGCCGACGGTGCGGAGCCGGCCGCCGATCTGGTCGGCCTCGTAGACGACGGGCTTGAGGCCCATCTTCATCAGCTCGTAGGCGGAGATGATGCCGGACAGGCCGCCGCCGATGACGGCGACCTCGGTGCCGAGCTCGGTCGCCGGTATCTGGCCCAGGCCCGCCGGGTGCGCGAGGAAGTCGTCGTAGGCGTACGGGAAGTCCGGGCCGAACATGGTGATCGGCGGCTGACCGTCGCTGTGCGGGACGGCGGTGGTGGGCACCGTGGACGTCATGGGGGACGACTCCTTGCGGGCAGGGCTCAGGGGGTGGAGCGGGGGCGGGGAGGGGAGGAAGGGGGTCCGACGGGGGCGTCAGACGAGCGAGGCGTAGAGCCCGGGGCGGCGGTCGCGCAGGTAGGGGTTGTTCTTGCGCGAGTCGGCCAGCAGGACGGGGTCCGCCTCGCCGAACACCAGCTCCTCGCCGCGGCCGGCGCGGGTGCGGGTGGTGCCGTCGGGGGCGGCGAGGCAGCTGAGGCCGACGAACTCGAACTCGCCCTCGGGGCCGGTGCGGTTGACGTACGCGACGTACATCTGGTTCTCGAAGGCCCGCACGGGGACGAGCTGCTCGGCGACGAACTGGAACGGGTGCATCTGGGCCGTCGGCACCAGGAGGAGGTCGGTGCCGGCGAGCGCGTGGGCGCGGACGTTCTCGGGGAACTCCACGTCGTAGCAGATCAGGATGCCGATGGTCAGGCCCGCGTACTCGGCCTGGACGACGGGGGTGTCGCCCGGGGTGAAGGCGTCCTGCTCGAAGCAGCCGAAGAGGTGGGTCTTGCGGTAGTTCGCGAGGGACTCGCCGTCGGGCCCGACGAGCTGGGCCGAGTTGTAGACCGTGCCGGTGCCGGGGTCGCGCTCGGGGTAGCCGTAGAGGACGGCGAGGCCGTGGCGGCGGGCGATCTCGCCGATGGCCCGGGCGGACATGCCGTCCCGGGCCTCGGCGAGGCCGGGGATGTCGTCCAGGTCCAGCGCGTAGCCGGTGAGGAACATCTCCGGCGCCACGAGCAGTCCGGCCCCCGCCTGTGCGGCGCGCTCGGCGGCCTCGTCGAGCGCCTTGAGGTTCTCGGCGACGTCGCCGAGTCGGCCGGAGCTCTGGAGGAGGGCGGTGCGCAGCGGGGGCATGGGCGTACCTCTGTGGCGGGTGGGGTGGGTGCGGTCCTATAGACGGTACGGTTTTGCGCCTTGGCGCAACAAGGCGCCGATGTTGCGCGCGATGGTGCGATTCGTTGCGCGTTCCGCCCCCGAAACGTCGATTCGTTGCGCCCCGGCTTTGCGGCGCCCACGCGGCCCGACGGCGGCGCCGTCCGGCGCGGCGTCCCCTCCTCACCCCGGGGCCCGCCGCCGCTCCGGTGAAGCCGCGCCCGCCACGGTGCGGCCGCCGGGCTGCGACCGCCGTGGGGGCAGCCCGCCGCGCGGGAGCACGGCCCCCACCGCGCGCGGTGGGGCTACGCGGGGGCGCCGGAGGTGAAGCGGCGGAGGAGGGGGGAGAGGACCAGGACGGACTTGGTGCGCTCGACGAACGGTTCGCCGGCGATGCGCTCCAGCACCCGCTCGAAGTGCCGCATGTCCGAGGCGAAGACCTGGACGAGGGCGTCCGCGTCGCCCGTGACGGTCGACGCGGACACCACCTCGGGGTACCGCTCCAGCCCGCGCCGGATGTCGTCCGGCGAGGTGTTGTGCCGACAGTAGATCTCGATGAAGCCCTCGGTCTCCCAGCCCATCGCGGCCGGGTCCACCCGGACGGTGAAGCCCGTGATGGCGCCTTCGGCCCGGAGCCTGTCCACGCGCCGCTTCACCGCGGGCGCGGACAGGCCGACCTCGGAGCCGATGTCCGCGTAGGAGCGGCGGGCGTCCTCGGCCAGGGCGTGCACGATGCGTTCGTCGAGATCGTTCAGTCGCACGGGGGGTGGGTCACTTCTCTGTCGGTACCTCGGCCGCCGCCTCGGCGAGGCTGGAGCGGCGCATTCCGTAGAGGAAGTAGATCACGAGTCCGGCGGCCATCCAGCCACCGAAGTACGCCCAGGTGAGCCACGGCAGCTCCCACATCAGGTAGGCGCAGAAGACGAAGCCGAGGATCGGGGTGACCGGGAAGAGCGCGACCTTGAAGGTGCGGTTCATCTCGGGGCGGCTGTAGCGGAGGATCACCACGGCGGCGTTGACCAGCGCGAACGCGAAGAGCGTGCCGATGCTGGTGGCGTTGGCGAGCTCGCCCAGCGGGATGAAGGCGGCGAGCACCCCGCAGAAGAGGCAGACGATGATCGTGTTGACGCGCGGGGTGCCGGTCTTCTCGTCGACCTTGGCGAACGCCTTCGGCACGAGGCCGTCGCGGGACATCGCGAAGAGGATGCGGGTCTGGCCGTAGAGCACGGCGAAGACGACGCTGGCGATGGCGACGACGGCGCCGGCGGCCAGGACGATGCTCCAGAAGGCGTGGCCGGTGACGTTCTCCATGATCTGGGCCAGGGCGGCCTCGGTGCCCTCGAAGTCCTGCCAGGGCATCGCGCCGACGGCGACCAGCGCGACCAGGCAGTACAGGCCGGTGACGATCAGCAGCGAGAGCATGATCGCGCGCGGCAGGTCCCGCTTGGGGTTCTTGGCCTCCTCGCCGGCCGTGGAGGCGGCGTCGAAGCCGATGTAGGAGAAGAAGAGCATGGAGGCGGCGGTGCTGATGGCGGTGATGCCCAGCGGGGCCAGCGGGGTGTAGTTGCCGGCCTTGACGCCCATGAAGCCGATCACGCAGAAGAGGACCAGCGTGACGATCTTGACGGCGACCATGATCGAGTTGATGCGGGCGCTCTCCTTGGCGCCGCGCAGCAGGAAGACCATGCAGAGCAGGACGACGACCAGGGCGGGCATGTTGATGTAGCCGCCCTCGCCCAGCGGGGCGGAGAAGGTCTCGGGGATGGTGATGCCGATGGTGCCGTCGAGCAGCTCGTTGAGGTACTGGCCCCAGCCGACGGCCACGGCGGCGACGGAGACGCCGTACTCGAGGACGAGGCACCAGCCGCAGATCCAGGCCACGAGCTCGCCCATGGTGGCGTAGGCGTAGGAGTACGAGGAGCCGGAGACCGGGATGGAGCCCGCCAGCTCGGCGTAGGACAGGGCCGAGAACAGGGCGGTCAGGCCGGCGACGATGAAGGCGATCCAGACGGCCGGGCCGGCGATCGGGGTGGCTTCGCCGAGGACCACGAAGATGCCGGTGCCGAGGGTGGCACCGATGCTGATCATGGTCAGCTGCCACATGGTGAGGGAGCGCTTGAGTGCACCGCCCTCGCCCTGGCCCGCCTCGGTGACGAGGCGCTCTACGGGCTTGCGGCGAAACAGCGGGTTGGCGGGCCGCGAGGTGAGCGGCGGCGCCTGGCCGTGGTCCAGCACGAGGGGGACTCCTTTGACACTGCGGATCGGGGGTACAGGCGTCGACCGCAGCGGTTCCGAGCAGGAGCAGGCCTGGGACAGGCCGGGCAGGGGGACCGCCGGGGGAGGCGGTCGCGCCACTCCACGTACAGCGAGTGAGCCTAAGGGCTGGGGGTTCCCGCCCGTAATGCACCATCCTTGCATGTTCGCGCACGATCGTTGCACGGATCTGTCCGGGATGGCCGTTTGTTGCGCGGTCGCGATCGATCGCTGCGCCGGTCACCCTGGGCAACCATCCTTGACAGTTCGTCAGACATATCGCAGCGTGCCCCAGCGGAACGCTGCGGCCGGCCGCGGTGGAACCCGCCCGGCCGGGGTAGCCCCTACGAGCGTGGAGTTCGGCGGACCCGACGACCGGAGGGGCGGAATGAGGGCGGACGAGCAGTGGCTGGACCCCGGGCCGTTCCTGCGCGGGGTGGCCTGGCTGGACCGGGGCCGGCCGGTCCGCGCCGACCCCGCGGACACCATGCGGCTGCCCTGGGACACCGGGGAGCGGGCCACGCTGCCCATCGGGGTGCGGCTGGAGTTCGCCGCGGACGGCGCGGACGGCGCGGGCACCGCGCACGCCGTGGAGATCCGCTACCGGGCGGCCGTGCCCGGGCCCACGGACGCGCTGCGCGACCTGGCGCACGGCTTCGCGCTGTGGAACCGGGACGGGCTGCTCTCCGAGGTCTTCACCGAGCCCGCCGCCGAGGCCGTCGTACGGATCGAGCTGCCGCCCGGCCGCGGCCCCTACACGGTGTACCCGCCCGAGGCCCAGTCCCCGCTGCTGCTCGGGCTGCGCGGGATCGGCGGCCCGCTCTCCCCCGCCCCCGCCGCGCCGCGCTGGGTGGTGCACGGCGACTCGATCACGGAGGGCTGGTGGTCGACCCGGCCGGCGCACGGCTGGCCCGCCGTCGCCGGCCGTGCCCTCGGCTGGGACACCGTCAACCTCGGCTACGCCGGTGCCGCGCGCGGCGAGCTCGCCACCGCCGAACAGCTGGCGGGCCTGGAGGCCGACGCCCTCACCCTCGCCTTCGGCACCAACTGCTGGTCCCGGGTGCCCTTCTCCGCGCCGCTGCTGTACGAGACCACCCGCGCCTTCCTGGACCTGGTCCGGCGCGGCCACCCGGACACACCGCTGCTGCTGGTCTCCCCCGTGCTGCGACCGGACGCCGAACGCACGCCGAACCAGCTGGGCGCGACCCTGGGCGCGCTGCGGGACGCGATGGAACGGGCCGTACGGGACCGGATCGCCGCCGGGGACGGACGGCTGGCGTTGCTGCCCGGCCGCGACGTACTGGGCCCGGAGCACCTGGCGGACGGGCTGCACCCCGACGACGCCGGGCACCACCTGCTCGGCCTCGCCGTGGCGGCCGCCGTACGGCGGGCCGGGTTCGACCCGCGACCGCAGGGCGCGACCGCGGCCCGGCCGCGGGCCTGACGGGGCCGGCCGGCCGCGACCGGAGCCCGACGCAGGCCTGGCCGGGCCAGACCGGGCGCGGCCGGGGCCGACGCGCGGCCTGACCGGGCCTGACCGGGCCTGACCGGCCGGAACCTTCCTGTTCCGGCGCCCCGGCGGTCCCTACACTCCGTCCCATGTTGCGCGTACTGGCCGTGGACGACGAGAAGCCCCTGCTGGAGGAGCTGCTCTACCTGCTGCGCTCGGACCCCCGGGTGCGCAGCGCCGAGGGGGCCTCCGACGCCACCGAGGCGCTGCGCCGGATCACCCTGGCACTGGAGTCCGGTCCGGACGGGCCGGACGGCATCGACGTGGTGTTCCTCGACATCCACATGGCGGGGCTGACCGGACTGGACATCGCCCGGCTGCTGGCCGGGTTCGCGCGGCCGCCGCTGATCGTGTTCGTCACCGCGCACGAGGGGTTCGCCGTGCAGGCCTTCGACCTGAAGGCGGTGGACTACGTGCTCAAGCCGGTCCGGCCGGAGCGGCTGGCGGAGGCGGTGCGCCGGGCCCGCGACCTGCTGGACCGGGCCGCGCCGGAACCGGCCCCCGCCGCGGAGCGGGTGCCGGTTCCGCGCCGGCCCGCGGGCGCACGGGCCACGGAGGTACCGGCACCGGTGGGGCCGGCGGGCCGCGGCGGCGACCGCGGCCCGGACCAGATCGCGGTCGAACTGGGCGGGGTGACCCGGTTCGTGGCCATCGCCGACATCGCGTACGTGGAGGCCCAGGGGGACTACGCGCGGCTGCACACCGACGAGGGCAGCCACCTGGTGCGGATCCCGCTGTCCACGCTGGAGGAACGCTGGGGTCCGCGCGGGTTCGTCCGCATCCACCGCCGGCACCTGGTGGCCCTGGGCCGGATCGACGAGCTCCGCATGGACGCGGGGACCACCAGCGTGCGGGTGGGCTCGGCCGACCTCCAGGTGAGCCGGCGGCACGCGCGCCAGCTGCGCGACCTGCTGATGCGCCAGGCGACGGGCTGACTCCCCGCCGGCCCCCGCGCCCCCGGACCGTCCGCTCCGGACCGGGGACGGCGGGCGGGGTTCCGGGCCGCTCGCCGCGTGCCGGGCGCCGTTCGCCGCGCCGCGCCGGGCGTACGGCGCAGGGGGCCGCCGAACGGTCGGCCGCGGACCCGTACCCGCCTATCGTGGATCTTCGGCCGTGGGAGGAGCGACATGTCCGACATACAGGCGCTGCTCGACGAACTGCGGGCGATGCCGCGGACGCGGCCGGCGGATCCGGCCGAGGCCGAGCGGCTGCTGGCGCGGCTGCGGAGCGCCGCCGCGCGCTGGGCGGACGTGCTCCTGGAGACCAACGAGACCTCCCAGCAGCACCTCCCGCCCCGGGCCGGGGCGGCGCTGACGCTGGCCTTCCGGCGGGCCGAGGAGTCCTACGTGGAACTGGAGATCGCGCTGCGGGACTGCGCCGAGCACCGGGGCTCGGTGGTCTGACCGGCGGTGGCCGAAGGGGCGCCTGCCGGCGTCCGCGGGCCCCGCATAGACTCCCGTGCCAGCCAACCCCTGCCGAAGGACGTGCCGGTGAACCAGACGTACGCGCTGACCGCGGTCACCGCCGTCGTCGTGGCCACCGTCCTGGTCGGCGCGCTGGGCCTGCGGATATCCCGCACCACCTCCGACTTCTACGTCGCCTCCCGGACCGTGGGGCCGCGCCTGAACGCCGCGGCCATCAGCGGGGAGTACCTGTCCGCCGCGTCCTTCCTGGGCGTCGCGGGGCTGGTGCTGCTCCAGGGGCCGGAGATGCTGTGGTACCCGGTGGGGTACACCGCGGGGTACCTGGTGCTGCTGGTGCTGGTGGCGGCGCCGCTGCGGCGGTCCGGGGCGTACACCCTGCCGGACTTCGCGGAGGCCCGGCTGGAGTCCCGGGCGGTGCGGCGGCTGGCGGTGCTGTTCGTGGTCGGGGTGGGCTGGCTGTACCTGGTGCCGCAGTTGCAGGGCGCCGGGCTCACGCTGGAGGTGATGACGGGGGCGCCGTACTGGGTGGGCGGGCTGGTCGTCGCGTGCGTGGTCACCGCGGCGGTGGCGGCCGGCGGGATGCGGAGCATCACCTTCGTGCAGGCCTTCCAGTACTGGCTGAAGCTCACCGCCCTGCTGGTCCCGGCCTTCTTCCTGATCACGGCCTGGGCCGGGGACGGCGCCCCGCGCGCCTCCTTCGACGCCCGCGCGGTGTTCCGCGAGCACACCGCCGTACGCCTCGCCCAGGACGTCCGCGTCAGCCTGGAGGCGCCGCTGACCGTGGCGGTGACCGGGCAGGTGGACGGCCGGACGTACGGGGGCGAAGCGGTGGTCCTGGCGGCCGGGCAGCACTCCGTACGGGCGGACACCCGGCTGGAGTTCGCCGCGGGCAGTCCCGTCCCGGACACCCGTACCGAGGCGGGGCCGGGGGGGTCGGGCTGGTCCCGGCCGCTCGCGGGCGACGAGGGCGGGCACCGGCTGTACGCGACGTACGGGCTGATCCTGGCGACCTTCCTGGGCACGATGGGGCTGCCGCACGTGGCCGTCCGCTTCTACACCAGCCCCGACGGCCGGACCGCCCGGCGCACCACGCTGGTGGTGCTGGGGCTGGTCGGGGCGTTCTACCTGCTGCCGCCGGTCTACGGCGCGCTGGGCCGGATCTACGCGCCGGAGCTGTCGCTGACCGGCGACGCGGACGCGGCCGTGCTGGTGCTGCCGGAGCGGATGCTGGGCGGTGTCCTGGGCGACGTGCTGGGGGCGTTGCTGGCCGGGGGCGCCTTCGCGGCGTTCCTGTCCACGGCCTCGGGGCTGACGATGGCGGTGGCCGGGGTGCTGCACCAGGACGTGCTGGCGCGGCCGCGGGCCTCGGGAACGGGGACGTTCCGGATCGCGGTGCTGGTGGCGATGCTGGTGCCGCTGGCCGGGAGCGTGCTGACCGCCGAGGTGCCGGTGGCGGACGCGGTGGGGCTGGCGTTCGCGGTGTCGGCGTCCTCGTTCTGTCCGCTGCTGGTGCTCGGCATCTGGTGGCGCGGGCTCACGCCGCCGGGCGCGGTGGCGGGACTGGTGACGGGTGGCGGGGCGGCACTGGGCGCGGTGCTGGCGACGCGGGCCGGGGCGGCGCCGGAGGGGTGGGCGCACGCGCTGCTGGCGTGGCCGGCCGCCTGGTCGGTGCCGCTGGGCTTCCTGACGATGGTGCTGGTGTCGCTGGCGACGCGGTCCCGGGTGCCGGCGGGGACGGCGGCCACCCTGGCCCGGCTGCACCTGCCGGAGGACACGGCGGCGCCGCCCGGCTGGACCCCGGAAGGGAGTGTCCGGTGAACGCGGGGCTCCTCGCCGCGGTGGCGGTGCCGGCGGCCGCCGCGCTGCTGGCCCTGGGTTTCGTCCTGGGGCGGCTGGAGGCGCGCCGGGCCGGGCGTTCCGGGCTGGACCTGGGCACTCCGGTGGAGCGGGCCACCTTCCACACGCTGCACACCGCCTCGCTGGCCGCTCCCCCGCTGCGGGCGGGCCTGACCGAGGACGCGGCCCGCAAGGCGGCGCGGCGGCTGCGGTCGCTGCTGGGCACGGAGGCGCTGTCGCTGACCGACCGGGAGCGGGTGCTGGCCTGGGACGGGCCGGGGGCGGACCACCACGAGCGGCGGGCGATGGCCCGGGTGCACGAGATGCTCGCGTCGGGGCGCAGCGCGAGCGTGCGGACCGACTGCCAGCGGCCGGACTGTCCGCTGAAGTGGGCGGTGATAGCCCCGTTGACCGGTGAGGACGGGATGCTGGGGGCGCTGGTCGCCTACGGTTCCCGGGAGTCGGCGGTGCTGGTGCGGGCCGCGACCGAGGTGGCGCGCTGGGTGTCGGTGCAGCTGGAGCTGTCGGAGCTGGACCGGTCCCGGACCCGGCTGATGGAGGCCGAGATCAAGGCGCTGCGGGCGCAGATCTCGCCGCACTTCATCTTCAACTCCCTCGCGGCGATCGCCTCGTTCGTGCGGACGGACCCGGAGCGGGCGCGGGACCTGCTGCTGGAGTTCGCGGACTTCACTCGCTACTCGTTCCGGCGGCACGGGGAGTTCACCACCCTCGCGGACGAACTTCGTTCCATCGAGCAGTACTTGGCGCTGGCGGGGGCGCGTTTCGGGGACCGGCTCAAGGTCACCCTCCAGGTCGCGCCGGAGGTGCTGCCGGTGGCGATGCCGTTCCTGTGCCTCCAGCCCCTGGTGGAGAACGCCGTCAAGCACGGGCTCGAGGACTCCGCCGGGGAGTGCCGGATCGGCATCGTGGCCCGGGACGCCGGTTCCGAGGCGGTGCTGACCGTCGAGGACAACGGGGTGGGCATGGACCCGGCGCTGCTCCGACGGATCCTGGCGGGCGAGCGGAACGGGTCCTCGTCGGGGATCGGGCTGACGAACGTGGACGAACGGATGCGGCAGGTGTACGGCGACGGGCACGCGCTGGTGATCGAGACGGGCGTCGGCGCCGGGATGAAGATCACCATGCGCTTCCCGAAGTACCGGCCGGGCGTCCACTCCTAGGCCGGGGCCGTGCCCGGGAACGGGCGGAGCCCCCCGGACCGGTGTCCGGGGGGCTCCGTCGGCGTGGGTCGCGCCGGCCGGTGGGCCGGTCAGCTCCAGCTGGCGTGCAGCGGCTTGCCCTCGGCGTAGCCGGCGGCGGACTGGACGCCGACCACGGCGCGCTCGGCGAACTCCGCGAGGGAGCCGGCGCCCGCGTAGGTGCAGGAGGAGCGGACGCCCGCGATGATCGAGTCGATCAGGTCCTCGACGCCGGGGCGGGCCGGGTCCAGGAACATGCGGGAGGTGGAGATGCCCTCCTCGAACAGGCCCTTGCGGGCCCGGTCGTAGGCGGACTCCTCGGCGGTGCGGTTCTGCACGGCGCGGGCGGAGGCCATGCCGAAGGACTCCTTGTACAGGCGGCCGTCGGCGGACTGCTGGAGGTCGCCCGGGGACTCGTAGGTGCCGGCGAACCAGGAGCCGATCATCACGTTGGAGGCGCCGGCGGCCAGGGCCATGGCGACGTCGCGCGGGTGGCGGACACCGCCGTCGGCCCAGACGTGCTTGCCGTACTTGGCGGCCTCGGCGGCACACTCCAGCACCGCGGAGAACTGCGGGCGGCCGACGCCGGTCATCATGCGGGTGGTGCACATGGCGCCGGGGCCCACGCCGACCTTGATGATGTCGGCGCCGGCGTCGATGAGGTCCTTGACGCCCTCGGCCGCGACGATGTTGCCGGCGACGATCGGGACCTGCGGGTCCAGCGCGCGGACGGCCTTGATCGCGGTGATCATCGACTCCTGGTGGCCGTGCGCGGTGTCGATGACCAGCGTGTCCACGCCGGCGTCGAGCAGCTGCTTGGCCTTGCCCACGTAGTCGCCGTTGATGCCGACGGCGGCGGCGATGCGCAGGCCGCCGTTCGCGTCGACGGCCGGGGTGTACAGGGTGGCGCGGAGGGCGCCCTTGCGGGTGAGGATGCCGACGAGCCTGCCGTCCGCGTCGACGGCGGGGGCCAGCTTGCGGTGGCCGGCGTCCAGCTTGTTGAAGGCCTCGCGGGGGTCGACGTCGGCGTCGATGAGCAGGAGCTCCTTCGACATGACCTCGGAGAGCTGGGTGAATCGGTCCACGCCGGACAGGTCGTGCTCGGTGACCACGCCGATGGGGCGGTTGTCGGCGTCGACGACGACGCCGGCGCCGTGGGCGCGCTTGGGGAGCAGGGAGAGGGCGTCGGCGACGGTCTGGGTGGGCGCCAGCGTGATCGGGGTGTCGAGCACGTGGTGGCGGGTCTTCACCCAGGAGATGACGTCGGTGACGACCTCGATCGGGATGTCCTGCGGGATGACGACCAGGCCGCCGCGGCGGGCGACGGTCTCGGCCATCCGGCGGCCGGCGATGGCGGTCATGTTGGCGACGACCAGGGGGATGGTCGTCCCCGTGCCGTCGGGCGAAGCGAGGTCGACGCCCTGGCGGGAACCCACTGCCGAGCGGCTCGGCACCATGAACACGTCGTCGTACGTCAGGTCGTACGGCGGCTTCAGGTCATTGAGGAAACGCACGTGCTTAATCCCAGTCGATCGATGGTGTCCTCGGACAGGGCGGCCGAGGAAAAACGCACGTACTTCATTCTCCCATGTCCGGGGGTTTACGCCGCCCGGGCCGATCGTCCGAGACATTTCGGCGAGGTTGGTCTGTTCCTACGGGACGCGGGTCCTCGGGCGGCGGTGGATGGGGTCGCTGCCGCCGGTGAGGGGCGCCCCGCCGGCCCCGTTGCGGACGGCGGTGAGCTCGGCCGCGATGGCCAGCGCGGTCTCCTCGGGGGTGGCCGGGCCGAGGTCGAGGCCGATGGGCGAGCGCAGCCGGGCGAGCTCGGCGGGCTCCAGCCCCCCGGCGCGCAGCCGCGCGGTGCGCTCGGCGTGGGTGCGGCGGGTCACTCCGCGCAGGGTCCGCCGGCGGTGCCGAGCTCGGTGGTGGCGGTGCGGCCGGCGAGCAGCAGGGAGCGGGCCCGGTCGGCGGCGGCCCGGTCCAGGGCCGGCCCGTCGCTGAGACCACCGTCGTACGAGCCGTCCGGGCGGACGGCGAGGGCTCGGCCGAGGTGTGCGGGCGGGCCGGCCACCACCCGGGCGAAGGCGGCCCGGCCGCCGTGTGTGGTGGTGTCGAGGACGGAGCCGAGGACCGGGCGGACGGGGTCGCGGCCGCGGACCGGGGTGACCAGCACGTCGAGGACGCCGCCGCAGGTCAGGCCGACGGCGAAGGCGTCGCGGCACAGCTCGTGGACCGGGGCGGGAGGACGGGGGCCGGTGCCGGGACCGGGCGGGTCGGCCTGGTGGGCCGGGCGCCGGGGGCTGGTCGGCGGCGTGGGGCGCCGGTCGCGGGGCGCCGAGCAGCATCGCGGCATGGGCGACGCCGGCGCCGGGCGTGTTCGCGGCGGGCGACGTGCGCACCCGCTCGGTGAAGCGGGGATGGGCTGACGGCGAACGGGGGTTGTGATCAAGCACCCGACGGATGCAACGTTGATTACATGATTACAGCCGAGCAGAGAGAAGAGCTCCGCGGCTGGTTCGCCGGCCGCCTGCCGGTGGACGTCTACGAGGAACTCGTCGAGGTCGTGGTCGACCGCGAGGAGATCACCGTCGTCGGCCGCATCCCGGCGAACGAGTCCGTCGAGGCCTTCCGCGAGCGCACCCGCGAGCAGCGGATCGAGGTGGCCCGCGAGGCCGAGCGGCTCTACCGCCGCAAGGTCGCCTGGGGCGTCCGGGTGGGTGAGGAGCGCGTCCTCTTCACCCACCTCGCCGTACCCGTCATGACCCGCCTGCGCCAGTCCGAACGCCAGGTGCTCGACCTCCTGGTCGCCGGCGGGGTGGCCCGCAGCCGGGCCGACGCCCTCGCCTGGTGCGTGCGCCTGGTCGGCCGCAACACCGAGTCCTGGCTGGCCGAGCTCCGCGACTCCCTCGACCGGGTCCAGCGGGTCCGCGCCCAGGGCCCGGACGTGACGGACACACCGCACACTCCACGCACACCGGACAGCGACTCCCGGAAGTCGGGCCCCGAATGAGGGATCGCACGCCAGGGAAGCGTTGATCCGGAAGGGTGGGACGGGCCGGCGCCCACACCCGTCGGCCGGACACAGGAAGAGGGACCATGACCACGACCGTCGAGTACATCCGCTACCGCATCGCGTTAGACGACCAGCCGGCGTTCGAGGACGCCTACCGGCGCGCCGCCGAATCGCTGGCGGCCTCGCCGGAGTGCATCGACTACGAGCTGACGCGCTGCCAGGAGGAGCGCGAGCGCTACGTCCTGCGGATCCGCTGGACCTCCGTGGAGGACCACCTGCAGGGCTTCCGCAAGGGCGAGCACTTCCCCGCCTTCTTCAGCGCCATCCGCCCCTACGTGAAGGCCATCGAGGAGATGCAGCACTACCACGCCACCGACGTGGTGGGCACGGGAAAGGCCGCGGGACACGCATGAGCACCCCCACGATCTACGAGTGGATGGGCGGCGAGGAGGCGATGGACCGCCTCACCGAGACCTTCTACGGCCACGCCCTCCGGGACGAGGTCCTCGCCCCGGTGTTCGCGGGCATGGACGCCGAGCACCCCCGGCACGTGGCGGTCTGGCTCGCCGAGGTCTTCGGCGGCCCGGCCGGCTACACCGAGCACCACGGCGGCCACCAGCACATGGCCACCAAACACCTGGGCCGCGGCATCACCGAGAAACAGCGCCGCCGCTGGGTGGACCTGCTGCTCGACACCGCCGACGAGGTCGGCCTCCCGACCGACCCCGAGTTCCGGGCCGTCTTCGTCTACTACATCGAGTGGGGCACCCGGATGGCCCTCATCTACTCGGGCGAGAACCCTCCCCCGGTGGACGCGGCCGAGATCCCGGTCTGGTCCTGGGGCCAGACCCCACCCTGGATCCCGAAAGGCTGACCAGCCCCCGGCCCTCCGGCGCTCCCGGCGCTCCGGCCGATCCGGCCCCGCCGGCGTCCGAGGAGCGGGGGCCCGGGGGCGGAGCCCCCGAACGGGGGCCGGGGCGGAGCTCCGGCTCCGGGAAGGAGCGGGGTGGGGTGGGCGAAGGCTCCGCGCAGCGGCACCCACGGCACGGCAGCCGCCCCGCCTACCGCCCGGTGCGCCGCCCGCCGGAGCCCTCCGCCAGCACCACCTCGAACGTCCCCCGCCAGTACTCCTCCGCCTCGCCCAGCACCTCCTCGAACGTCTCCCAGTCGGCCGGCCGTGCCCGCGCGCACTCCCGCCACGAGGTCACCGCCACCAGCCGCCCCGGCGCCCCCGGCAGCCACGACAGGTCGATCAGGCAGTCGGCCAGCGCGTCCCAGTTCCGGCCGAACCACTCCGGCAGCCGGAACGCCTCCGCGCACGCGTCCATCAGCCCGGACTTGGTCCGTACGCCGTCCAGGTCCAGCCGTACGGTCGCCCACCCCGCCGCCTCGGCGGCCGCCAGGGCGGGGGCGAGCGGCTGCGGGTCCAGGGTCATCGGAGAACCGCCTCGAAGGTCTGGTAGTGGTCGTCCGTGTAGTAGAACTCCCCGCCCCGGCCCGTCACGATCCGCCGTGCACCGCGGTCCCGCTCCCCCGGCGTCCGCACCGTGTACTCGCGGTAGTAGCCCCGTTCGCGCCGGGGCAACGCCCTCTCGAAGTTGCCGAAGACCGTCCCGTCCTGTCGGTACGGGTACGGCCCGCCCCGGTCGATCAGCGCGAGGGTGTCCCGGGCCTGCGGCGGCAGCCGGTCCGCCCGTACGGTGGGCATCCCCCGGGCCCACTGCGGCGTGACGACCGGACTCGCCACCGCAGCCCGCGGCGTCGACGCCCCGGAGCCGCCCGACCCCGAACAGGCCGCCGCTCCCGCGGCCACGGCCAGGCACAGCAGGACCGCCCCGAGTACGCGCGGCACCCGGCGGGGCACGCTCCGGAAGATCATGCGCCCGATGCTGCCAAACATCCCTTTCGTCCGCGACCTGTCGGCCTCCGGACGGCACCGCGTCCCGCCGCCACTCGCCCGCGGCCGCGCGTCCCGCCGCTACGCGTCCGGGTCGGCCCGGTCCAGCGCCGGCCGCAGCCCCGGCTCCGACTCGGTCAGAAGGTAGTCCGCCGCCGCGGTGTCCGTCACCAGGCTGGTCACCAGCCCGGACCGGAGCACCGCCCCGATCGCCGCGGCCTTGCGCAGCCCGCCCGCGATCGCCACGACCTCCGGGATCCGCCGCAGCCGGTCGGCCTCCACGGTGATGCACCGCTCGCCGAGGTCCCGGCCCACCCTCCGGCCCTGCGCGTCGAAGAGGTGGGCCGACATCTCGGCCGCCACGCCCAGCGAGGCGTAGTGAGCCCGCTCCTCGTCGGTCAGCATGTCGTGCACCGTGGAGATGCCGGGCTCCCAGGAGCCGATGGACACCGCCGCCACGGTCACCTTGTCGAAGTACTCGAAGGCCCGCGCGATACCGGTCTGGCTGCGCAGCGCCGCCGCGGTCGCCGGGTCCGGCAGCAGCATCGGCGCGTAGATCGGGTGCGCGTCGCCGCCCGACACCTGGGCGGCGCGGCGGACCGCCTCCACCGAGCCGCGCTCCGCCGTGCCCGCGTCGTACACGCCGGTCAGCTGCACCACCGTGCACTGCGGCAGACGGTGCAGGGCGGCCGCCATGTGGATGGTCGACCGGCCCCAGGCCAGGCCGAGCACGTCCCCCTCGTTGACCAGCTCGCCGAGGAGGTCCGCGGCGACCGCGCCCAGGTTCTCGGGGTCGGGCGCGTCCTCGGTCACCTCGGCGGGCGACTCGACGACCACGGCGTGGCGCAGCCCGTACCGGGCGCGGAGCGCGTCGGAGCGCTCCGCGTCCAGCTCGGCCGGCACCCGGATCTCGATGCGCACGAGATCGCGCTCCAGGGCGGTCTCCAGGACCCGGGCCACCTTGAAGCGGCTCACGCCGAACTCCTCGGCGATCTGGATCTTGGACTTGCCCTCGAGGTAGAAGCGGCGCGCCATGGCAGCCGCCTGCACCAGCTCCGCGGGTCCCATCCGCAGGGCTGACCGTCCCGCCGACATTGCCGACACCGCGTTCTCCTCACTGCTGTTCACATTCTCGACTCGCCGTTCATCCTGTCAGATCCGGCGGCCGCTGATCAGCCCGGAAGACAGGCGTTCACCGAGCCGTTCACCAATGCTCGGTTCAGTGGTCGCACGCCCACGGGGCCGCGGCGATCGCGGCACCCGCCTGCTCCCGCAGGGTACGCACCGCGGCCGCCGGGTCGACGGCCCCGTAGACGGCGCTGCCGGCCACGAAGACGTCCGCGCCGGCCTCGGCGCACCGCTCGATGGTCGAGGCCGACACCCCGCCGTCCACCTGGAGCCACAGTTCGAGGCCGTGCTTGGCGATCAGCTCCCGGGTCCGGCGGATCTTCGGCAGCATCACGTCGAGGAACGGCTGCCCGCCGAAGCCGGGCTCCACGGTCATGATGAGCAGCATGTCGAGTTCGGGAAGGATGTCCTCGTACTGCTCGATCGGCGTGGCGGGCTTCAGCGCCATCGACGCCCGGGCCCCCTTGGCCCGGATCTCGCGCGCCAGGCGCACCGGCGCGGCGGCGGCCTCGGCGTGGAAGGTCACCGAACCGGCGCCCGCCTCGATGTACTGCGGGGCCCAGCGGTCGGGGTCCGCGATCATCAGATGCAGGTCCAGCGGGATGTCCGTGGCGCGGCTGAGGGACTCCACGACCGGCATCCCGAGCGTCAGGTTCGGAACGAAGTGGTTGTCCATGACGTCGACGTGCAGCCAGTCGGCACCCTCCACCGCCTTCGCCTCTTCGGCGAGTCGGGAGAAGTCCGCGGACAGGATGCTGGGATTGATCTGAACGGCCATGCCCCAAGCGTGCCATGCCCGCCGGTACGGCCCGCGCGCCGGGGCGCCCTCGGTACGACCGGCCGCGGGCCGGGCTCCCGGCGCCCGGCCCGCCGGGTCACGCGGTCCGGCGCAGCAGGGCCAGGTACATCGCGTCGGTGCCGTGGACGTGGGGCCACAGCTGGACGTCCGGGCCGTCGCCGAGGGCGGGGACGCCGGGCAGCAGCGGGCGGGCGTCGATCAGTTCCGCGGCGGCCGGGGCGGCCCCGCCGCGGCCGGTGAGGACGTCGTCCACAACGACCCGGGTCTCCGCCAGGTGCGGGGAGCAGGTGGCGTACCCGACGACGCCGCCCACCCGGACCGCGGAGAGGGCCTCGCGCAGCAGCGCCCGCTGGAGCGGGGCGAAGCCGTCGAGGTCCTCGGGGCGGCGCCGCCAGCGGGCCTCGGGACGGCGGCGGAGCGCGCCCAGGCCGGTGCAGGGGACGTCCATCAGGACCCGGTCGAAGGAGCCCGGGCGCCAGGCGGGACGGGTGCCGTCGGCGGTGATGACCTGGTACGGGCCGGGGTTGCCGGCCAGCGCGCGCTCGACCAGCCGGGCGCGGTGCGGCTGCTTCTCGGAGGCCAGCAGGAAGGCGCCGCGCTCGGCCGCGAGGGCGCCCAGCAGGGCCGCCTTGCCGCCGGGGCCGGCGCATCCGTCGAGCCAGCGGGCGTCGCCGCCCTCCAGGGGTGCGTTCGCCAGGGCCAGGGCGACCAGCTGGCTGCCCTCGTCCTGGACACCGGCCCGGCCCTCGCGGACGGCGTCCAGCGCGCCGGGCTCGCCGCCCTCGGCGAGCCGCACGGCGTACGGGGACCAGCGGCCGGGCAGCGCCGCGCCCTCGCCGACCGCGGCCGTCAGCTCCTCGGTGGTGGCGCGGCCGGGGCGGGCCACCAGGGTGACCTCGGGGCGCTCGTTGTCCGCCTCCAGCAGCTCCTCGATGCCGGCCCGGCCGCCGCCCAGGGAGTCCCAGAGGGCGGAGACCACCCAGCGGGGGTGGGAGTGGACCACCGCGAGGTGGTCCTCGGCGTCCTCCTCGTAGGGCGGGGCGACCCGCTCCAGCCAGCCGTCCAGGTCGTGCGCGGCGATCTTGCGGAGCACGGCGTTGACGAACTTGGCGCGTCCGTCGCCGAGCACCACGCGGGCCAGTTCCACGCTGGCCGAGACGGCCGCGTGGGTGGGGATGCGGGTGCCGAGCAGCTGGTGCGCGCCGAGCGAGAGCACGTCGAGGACGGGCGGGTCGACCTCCCGGAGCGGGCGGTCGACGCAGGCGGAGATGATCGCGTCGTAGGTGCCCTGGCGGCGCAGGGTGCCGTAGACCAGCTCGGTGGCGAGGGCGGCGTCGCGGGCCTCGAAGCCGGGCTGCTGGCGGGCCTTGCGCAGCAGCGGCGGCAGGACGAGGTTGGCGTAGGCGTCGCGCTCGTCGACCGCGCGCAGGGCCTCGAAGGCGAGGATCCGGACGGGGTCCTTCTTCGGGCGACGGTACGGCTTGGCCTGCTTCTGGCTCACGTGGAAGGTGCTCCGGGGGTTACGGGAGGTGCGAGGGTACGGGCGGAGGGGTGTCAGAGGTGAGAGGTACGGACGGCGCCGCGGGGACCCGTCGGGGGCGCGGCGCGGTCCGTCGGGTTCAGCCTACGTCGGCTCAGGCCAGGCGCTCGCCGGCGGCGATCCGCACGCCGCGCGCCCAGTCGGCGCCGCGCATCGGCTTCTTGCCCTGCGGCTGGACCCAGAGCAGCTCGACCGCGTGCGAGCCGGTGCCGACGTGGACGCTGTTCTTGCCGGCGCCGAGCTCGCCCGGGGCCAGGTCGGTGCGGTCGGCGGCGAGACCGACCGAGACCAGCTTGAGCCGCTCCCCGCGGAACGTGGTCCAGGCACCGGGGGCCGGGGTGCAGCCGCGGACGACGCGGTCGGCGCGCAGGGCGGGCGCGGCCCAGTCGATCCGGGCGTCCTCGACGGTGATCTTGGGGGCGAGGGAGACGCCCTCGGCCGGCTGGGGCACGGCACGGAGCGTGCCGTCCTCGATGCCGTCCATGGTGGCGGCGAGCAGGCCGGCGCCGGCGAAGGCCAGGCGGGTCAGCAGGTCGCCGCTGGTGTCGGTGGGGCGGACCTCCTCGGTGAGCACCCCGTAGACCGGTCCGGAGTCGAGGCCCTTCTCGATCTGGAAGGTGGAGGCGCCGGTGACGGAGTCCCCGGCCATGATCGAGTGCTGTACGGGGGCGGCCCCGCGCCAGGCGGGCAGCAGCGAGAAGTGCAGGTTGACCCAGCCGCGCGCGGGGATGTCGAGGGCGCTCTGCGGGATGAGGGCGCCGTAGGCGACCACCGGGCAGCAGTCGGGGGCGATCTCGCGGAGCCGGGCCTGGAACTCCGCATCGCCCGGGCGTTCCGGCTTGAGGACCTCGATGCCGGCTTCCTCGGCGCGCTCGGCGACGGGACTCGCGACCAGGCGGCGGCCGCGGCCGGCGGGTGCGTCGGGGCGGGTGACGACGGCGGCGACCTCGTGCCGTCCGGAAGCGATCAGGGCGTCCAGGGCGGGCACGGCGACCTCGGGGGTGCCTGCGAAGACGAGCTTCACTGGGGTCCTACCTCGCTATCTCGGCGCCGCCCCGGCGCTGGTGCGGCTTTGTTGTCAGCAGCGCACCAGTCTATGCGGCGGCCGGTGAGGGGGCGTACGCACATACGCGCGCCTCTCGCATATGCCGACACGCCCCGGGAGCGTGACTTCCTTGCCGCATGGAGCGTTGGTCAAGAGAGATTGACCGAAACGGGCCGCGCGGTGAACGGTGTGTGCGGCCCGATCCGCTCTTCAGCACCGGTTCGAGAGGCTTGTTCATGGCCGACCACGCCACCCACGACGCCCAGGCACGGGCCAGTCTGCACCTTCTGGTGCGGGACATCGAGCGGGTCCGCCGGCAGGTGGACGCTCTGCGTACGCTGACCGCGCAGCTCGGCAACGTCTACCGCCCGCGCCGCTCCGGTCCCTCCACGGGGTTCGTCGTCTACGGCCGGGCGCCCGCGCCCACCGTCCGCCTCGCGCAGGAACTCCGGGACAGCGTCGAGACGCTGGTCACCGCCGCGGTGGACTTCGACCGCTCGCTCGGCTTCTCGTGGGACGCGGTGGGTTCCGCGCTCGGCGTCACCAAGCAGGCGGTGCACCGCCGTTACGGGTCCCGCCGGGCCCAGTCCGCGGAGACCGCGGAGCCGCCCGCCGAGGGCACGGCCACCCGCACGATCGGGCTGCCGACCGTGCCGGCCGCTCGTTCCATGCCGCCGCAGCCCCTGCGCGAGGAGACCGCCGCGGCCGCGGCCCCCGCCCGCTCCGCGGCCTTCCCCGGCCCGCGCAACGGCTGAACCGCCGCGCCACGCCGACGGCCGCGGCGGCCGGACGCCCGGCACCCGTGATGACGGGTGCCGGGCGTCCACCGTGTGCGGGGTCAGCCGCCCTGGAGCGAGGGCTGCTCGCCGGCGGCGGAACCGGTGCCCGCGCCCGTGCCGGTGCCGGTTCCGGTGCCAGTGGCGGGGTCTCGTTCCCAGGTGAGGCGTACGACGAAGTTCCCCTCGGCCGCGGTCTTGGCGATGATCGCCCCCGCCTCCGCGTTGATCTTCACGCCGAGTTCCACCTCCACGCTGCTCGGCGGGCTGGGCAGGGTGGTCATCCGGTCCAGCAGTACCGCCGCGGCGGCCCGCACCTGGTCGAAGCTCTCGCTGAGGGTCCGGGCGGCGGTGCCCGCGACCTCCCCGGGGCGGGCCGCCCGGGCGATGCCCGAGCCGGACCGCTCCACCTCCATCACCACCTGCTCGTCCCCGTCCGCCAGCGGCACGCCGATGAGCTGTGTCCCGTCAGCCACGCGTTCCCTTCCTCTCCTCGCACAGGGGCCCCCGGTACGTTCCGGGCGGCCACTCCCCGGCCAGGGCCGGGGGCAGTGTCTCGTCGCCCAGCACCCGGCAGAACCGGTCCATCCATTTCCGTGCAGCGGCCGCCGGGGGATCCGGGTCCGGCGCGGCGGCTTCGGCCGGGATCCGGCCCAGCGGGTCGCCGCCCGCGTCCCGGACGACGGCCATCAGGCCGAGGGAGTGCAGTACCACCACCGGCCGGCCCTGCGGGCCGGTCAGGTCGACAGCGGACCAGGTCTCGGCCCCGCCGACGGGCCGCACCGGCCCCGGGCCGGGAGACGGCGGGTCCGGCCTCCCGGGCACCTTCCGCTCGACCAGCGAGTACGGCAGCAGCGGACTGCCCCCGGGCCCCACCGCGAGCCCGGCGGTGACGACCGCCTGCCCGCTGCGTTCCTCCCGCAGCAGCCTGCCGCCGGGCAGCTCGTGGAGGGCGACCCGGTGCGTGAACACGGGGTTCCGCCCTTCGGTTCGGAAGCCGGACTCCAGGGTCGCGAACCGGGTGAGGTCCGGGCTGACGTCGAGGTGCACCGTCCCGTCGTCCCTGGCGGGCAGGGCGGCGACCTCCCGTGGCGCGGGAGCGGCCCCGGTCAGGTCCCACACGTGCAGCACCAGGGTGTGTTCCGTGAAGGACACCGTCCGGGTCGACACGGTGATCATCCGCGTGCCGCCGGTGTCCAGCCACAGGGCGTCCACCGCGTCCTTCAGCCCGGGCATCACCTTCCTGATCGTGCCGCCGGGCACGTCCCACAGGACGAGCCGGCCGCCCTGCCCGAGGATCCCCGTCAGGCCGAGCAGCGTCTTCGAGTCCGGGGAGAAGGCGAACCGTGCGAACTGGGTGGGCATCGTGAGACCGGGGATCTCGGGGAACTCCGGCATCTCCACACCGGGCAGCAGCTCTCCCCCGATGTCCGGGGGCGGGTCGCCGCCCTCGGGCGGCTGGAGGTCGCGGAACCGCCCGGTGGCGACGTCGTACAGCCGGGGTGCGAGGACGGCCGGGTCCGGCGCCGTGAAGGTGCCCTCCGCGACCTCCGCCGGTGTCGGTAGGACGTTGCCGGCGAGGGCCACCATCGTGCCGTCCGGGCTGACGCCCATGACGTCCGCCCGCCGGCCGGTGGCGGTGCGGCGGACGCCGTCGCCCTCCGCCCTCACGAGCACGAGTTCGCCCGCGCCGTTCCGGGACGCCACCACCTTCGCCTCGCCGTCGGCGTTCGACGGGGTGTGCGGGATGAGGGACATCGAGGCCGTCGCCCGCTGGAGGTAGTTGGGCGCGATCAGGTCGGCGAAGCCGTACTGGGCGTGCATCTCGGCGAGACGGGCCCGCGTGCGGGGGTTGTCGTGGGTGCGGTAGGCCCGCAGCGCCAGGAGCAGCTCGGAGTACGCCATGCCGGGGTCGCCCGTGAGGGCCAGGGCCCTCATGTCCCGGGACTGCTGGACCAGCACGTCGGCGGCCCTGGCCGCGGCGTCGTCCCGCACGTCCTCCCGCCAGAGCCACGAGCCGCCCCCCACCAGCAGCGCCAGCACCAGCCCCAGCGCCGTCAGGGCGGTCAGCCGGCGGCGGGCGCCCCGGCCGCTGGCGGCGATGAACTCCGACTCGGCGGGGCGCAGGTCCTGCGGCCGGGCCCTGCTCCAGCCGCGGGCGTCGCGCAGGTCCTGGCCGCGCAGCAGGCGGCGGGCCGGGCGCGGGTCGGCGGACCACTCGGCGATGCGCCGGCGCAGGCCCTCCTGCCAGGTGCGGAAGGCGCGGTCCTGCTCGACGAAGCGGCGCAGCCGCGGCCAGTGGGTCAGCAGGGTCTCGTGGGCCAGTTCGACGGTCTCCTGGGGCGGGCCGGCTCCGGGCCGGTAGTCCTCGCCGGGGACCAGCAGCCGGGTGGTCATGAGGCGCTGGGCCAACCGCCACTGCTCCGGGCGGAGTTCGGAGCGGGCCAGGGTGCGGCGGGTGGGCTCGGTGCCTTCGTCGCCGGGGTGGACGAGCTGGACCAGCAGGCCCCGGGCGGCGGCCCGTTCCGGTTCGCTGAGGGCGCCGGTCCAGATCTGCTCGGCGTGGGTGGCCAGGGCGTCGTGGACCCGGCCGAGCGACTCGTACGCGTCGTGGCCGATCCGGCCGTGCCGCTGGCGCTCCCACAGCTGGGTGAGGGTGAACTCCAGCAGGGGCAGCCGGGCCGGGTCGCTGCCGAGGTCGCCGAGGATCCGGTCCACCAGTCCCGGCTCGTAGGCGACGCCGGTACTGCCCAGCGGCCGCTCGACGGCCGCCCGGAGCTCCTGGTCGGACATGGCGCCCACGGTGAACAGGCGGTCCCCGGAGAGGAGCCCGGCGAGGCCGGGGTGTGCGAGGGCCGGGGTGAGGAAGTCGGCGCGCAGGGCGGCGAGCACCCGGACGCGGGAGCCCGGGTCGAGGCAGTGCCCGAGGGCGGCGGCCAGCTCGTCCTGTTCGGCCGGGCCGGCGCCGGTCAGGGCCTCCTCGAACTGGTCGGCGACGAGCAGCAGGCGGTCCTTGCCCTGCCGGGCGAGCAGCCGGTCCGCGACGGCGGGGAGCCCTCCGTCGCGCAGCAGGCCCGTGAGGGCGGGAAGTCCGGCCAGCCGGGCGGTCTCGGTCAGCTCGGGTTCCAGGCGGGGCAGCAGGGCCAGGGCGAGGGCGTCGAGCGGGGTGCGGCCGACCCTGCCCGGGCGGAACACGGCGATCTCCAGCTCCTCCCGCTGCCGCAGCAGGGGCAGCACGCCCGCGTGGAGGAGGGAGGACTTGCCGCAGCCGGAGGGCCCCACGAGGGTGACGGCGGGGGCGTGGCGGAGGAGGTCGGCGACCCTGCGGGCGGGTTCGTCCCGGCCGTGGAAGACGTCGCCGTCGCGTTCCTCGAAGGGTTCCAGGGAGCGGAACGGGCAGGCGGGCAGGGCCGTCTCGGCGAGCGTGGACCACTGGGCGCGGAGGGTCGCGGTGGGGATGACGTAGCCGGTGCGGACGTCGGGGCGGCGGTCGGCGCCGACGACCATGCCGACGACTCCGCCCTCGGCGACGTCCCAGACCGGTGCGCCGGAGAAACCGAGCTCCACCCGGTGCTGGCTGGCGGGGTCGGTGTCGTACTGGTACCAGCCGGCGCCGGTCGCACCGCGCAGCCAGCCGACGCTCCAGGCCCCGTCGTCGTGGTCCCGGGGGAAGCCGAAGGAGCGCACCCGCCGGTCGGTGCCGTCGGCCTCGACGAGTCGGGCCACGGGGGCCCTGGCCGGCGGGTCGGCGAGGAGGGCGAGGACGGCGATGTCGCCGGAGCCGTCGGCGCGGACGGGGCTCCAGGAGCGGACTTCGGCGGGCACCCGGGCGCCGGGCGCGGCCAGCGGGAAGTCCACCCATAATCGGCCGTCGGGCGCCGCTTCGGTGTCGTCGGGCACTCCGAGCACCCGGGCGACCACGTGGGCGCAGGTGATCACTTCGTTCTGCCCGGCCCGGAAGCCGGCGCCTTCGGGCACGCCGTCCGCGTTCAGCACCCGGGCCACCGAGGCGTCGCGCGGCGCGGCCGGGTCGGACGGGGCCGGCGCGGGGACCGGACCGGCGTCGTTCGGTAAGTCGTCCCTCGGTTCCATGCGGCCACCCCCGTGTGCCCGGTCCGGTTCGCGCGTCGCGCCCGTGCGACGGCGTGCGCCGAAGCCTATCCCCGGATCAGCCGATGTCCAGCGGGTCGATCCGGACGCGTACGGCGTCGGCCGCCGGGACGCCCCGGGCCAGCCGGGCGGCCTGCGCGGTCTTGAGCGCGGCGGCCAGGGCGGCCCCGCTGCCCGGGGGCACCCGGATCAGCGCCCGTTCGCCGGGCGAGGGTTCCCCGCGCCGGCCGGGGAGCGGGACCGGGCCCAGCACCTCCGCGTCGGGCGGGAGTCCGGCGGCGGCCAGGAAGGACTCCAGGGCTTCGGCCCGGCCCGCGACGGAGGCCATCCGGGACACCGGCGGGAACCCCAGCTGCGCGCGTTCGGCGAGCTCCCGCAGGGCGTGGCCCACCGGGTCCCAGCGCACCAGGGCCTGGACGGGGCGCTCCGTGGGCTCGGCGACCACGACCACGGTGCCGTCGGAGCGGACCAGGGAGGCGGCGCCGATCCAGCGGCGCAGGGCGTCCTCCCCGGCCCGCAGGTCGGGGCGGCCGAGCATGGCCCAGCCGTCCAGCAGCAGGGCGGCCGCGTAGCCGTCGCCGGCGGCGACCGGTTCGGCGCCGGGGGTGGAGACGACCAGTGCGGGCCGGTCGGGGACCAGGTCCAGGACGTGGTCGCGCCCGGAGGTGCGCACCGGGACGGCGGGGAAGGCGCGGCCGAGTTCCTCGGCGGTGCGGCGGGCGCCGACCACGCTGGCGCGGAGCCGGAACGAGCCGCACTCCTCGCAGTGCCAGGAGGACTCGGCGCGGCCGCACCAGGCGCAGGCGAGGTCCCGCTCGCCGGGGGCCTGGAGCGGTCCGGCGCAGTGCCGGCAGCGGGCCGGGGTGCGGCAGCGTTCGCAGGCCAGCCGCGGCACGTAGCCGCGCCGGGGCACCTGGACCAGTACCGGACCGGTCCCCAGCCCTTCCCGTACGGTCTCCCAGGCCAGGCTGGGCAGGCGGGCCGCGCGGGCGGCCTCGTCGCGGGCCAGGAGTTCGTCGCCGACGGTGCGGATGCGGGGGGCGACCGCCCGGACGGTCTCGCGGTCGGCGGCCAGCGGCCTGGCCCAGCCGGACTCCACGAGCTGGGCGGCCTCCACCGTGCAGCTGGTGCCGCCGGCCAGGAAGCCGCAGCCCTCGCTGACGGAGCGCAGTTCCAGGACCTCCCGGACGTGCGGGAAGGGGGCGTGGTCGTCGGAGTGGCTGGAATCGCCGTCGTCCCATACGGCGACGAGGCCGAGGTCGCGGACGGGCGCGAACATGGCGGCCCGGGTGCCGATCACGGCCCGGACCGAACCGCGGTGCACGGCGAGCCACTGCGCGTAGCGCTTCTCGGGTCCGGATTCGGCGGTCAGCAGGGCGTGCCGCCCTTCGCCGAGGAGGGCGGTGAGCTCGGCGTCGACGCGGGCGGCGGTCCGCCCGTCGGGCAGGACGGCGAGCGCGCCGCGGCCCGAGGCCAGCGCGGCCGCCATGGCGCGGGCCAGTTCCCCGGCCCAGCCGGGCCCGGGCAGGGCGGTCCACACGGCCCGGGGGCTGCTCCCGTCGGCCAGGGCCCGGAGGAAGCCGGGTCCGGCGGCGTAGCGGCTCCAGCCGCCGGGGTCGGGGGCGGGCGGTGGTGGCAGCGGTGCCGGGGAGGGCCGGGACTCGGCGCGGGCGTTGCGCGGTGGCAGGGCCAGCTGGAGCACGTCGGCCAGCGAGCCGGCGTACCGGTCGGCGACGGCCTTGGCGAGGGCCAGCATGCGCGGGCTGAGCACGACCTCGGGCGAGACCACCTGGGCGAGGGCGGCCAGCGGGCCGTTGTAGTCGGTGTCGGCGCGGCGTTCCACGATGAAGCCGTCGATGAGCCCGCCGCCCTCGCGGCGTCCGCCGTGGACGCGGTTCGTCCCGGCGCCGAACCGGACCCGGACCCGGACGCCCGGCTGGGCCGCCTCGGCGAGCTCTTCCGGGACGGCGTAGTCCCAGGGCCGGTCCAGGTGGAGGACGCCCTTGTTGACCAGGACCCTGGCGACCGGGAGCTCCTTGGCCAGGGCGGCTCCGCGCCAGGTCCGCGGTTTGGCCTTGGGGGCCTTGGCCTTGGCTTCGGCGACCATCTCCCGGATGAGCGCGAGCTGCTCGGGCGGTCCGCCGGCTGCCTCGGGTTCGTTCTCGCTGCTCACAGCTGCATTCTCGCAGGCACCGCTGACAGCGCTGCCTGCGTCCCGGGACGCGGCGAGGGCCCGGACCGCGAACGGTCCGGGCCCTCGTTGGAGGCCTCGTGTGGTGCCGGGGCCTACAGGCCCGCGGCGGCGCGCAGGGCGTCCACCCGGTCGGTGCGCTCCCAGGTGAAGTCCGGCAGCTCGCGGCCGAAGTGGCCGTAGGCGGCGGTCTGGGCGTAGATCGGACGGAGCAGGTCGAGGTCGCGGATGATCGCGGCCGGGCGGAGGTCGAACACCTCGGCGATGGCGTTCTCGATCTTCGCCACGTCGGTCTTCTCGGTGCCGAAGGTCTCCACGAACAGGCCGACCGGCTCGGCCTTGCCGATCGCGTACGCGACCTGCACCTCGCAGCGGGAGGCCAGGCCCGCGGCCACGACGTTCTTGGCGACCCAGCGCATGGCGTAGGCGGCCGAACGGTCGACCTTGGACGGGTCCTTGCCGGAGAAGGCACCGCCACCGTGGCGGGCCATGCCGCCGTACGTGTCGATGATGATCTTGCGTCCGGTCAGGCCGGCGTCACCCATCGGACCGCCGATCTCGAACCGGCCGGTCGGGTTGACCAGCAGCCGGTAGCCCTCGGTGTCCAGCTTGATGCCGTCCTCGACGAGCTCCTTGAGCACGTGCTCGACGACGAACTCGCGGATGTCCGGGGCGAGCAGCGAGTCGAGGTCGATGTCGGCCGCGTGCTGCGAGGACACGACGACGGTGTCCAGGCGGACCGCCTTGTCGCCGTCGTACTCGATGGTGACCTGGGTCTTGCCGTCCGGGCGCAGGTACGGGATGGTCCCGTTCTTGCGGACCTCGGTCAGGCGGCGGGAGAGCCGGTGCGCGAGGTGGATCGGCAGCGGCATCAGCTCGGGGGTCTCGTCGGTGGCGTAACCGAACATCAGGCCCTGGTCGCCGGCGCCCTGCTTGTCCAGCTCGTCCTCGTCGCCCTCGACGCGGGTCTCGTAGGCGGTGTCGACACCCTGGGCGATGTCCGGGGACTGGGCGCCGATGGACACCGACACGCCGCAGGAGGCGCCGTCGAAGCCCTTCTTCGAGGAGTCGTAGCCGATCTCCAGGATCTTGTCGCGCACGAGCTGGGCGATCGGCGCGTACGCCTTGGTGGTCACCTCGCCCGCGACGTGCACCAGACCAGTGGTGATCATGGTCTCCACGGCGACGCGGGACGTGGGGTCCTCGCGCAGCAGGGCGTCGAGGATGGTGTCGCTGATCTGGTCGGCGATCTTGTCGGGGTGACCCTCGGTGACGGACTCCGAGGTGAAGAGACGGCGGGACACATCGCTCCCTGGGGTTGCAGCGGCTGCTGGCTGATCATTGGGCGGTACGACCCGGGGGCTGCGCCCGGTCACGTTCCAGGTTCAGCTTATCGGGCCCGGCCGCCGACGAGAGCACCCGTCTCGCCTTCTGGGAGCTCTGTGACCTGCGGCACTCCATTCTGGCGTCCGGTGCGGCCGGTGAACAAGGGCTCCCGGCTCAGGCGCGCCGCGGTGCGAGGCGGGCCGCGACCTGGTCCCAGACCACGTCCGCCAGGGCTTCCTTCGGCCCGTACGGAACGGGCACCTCGGTGCCGTCGGTCGCGAGGACGACCGCCTCGTTCTCCTCGGAACCGAAGGTCTTGCGCTCGCCGACCTCGTTGACGACGAGGAGGTCGCAGCCCTTGCGGAGCAGCTTGCTGCGGCCGTTGGCGAGGACGTCGTCGGTCTCGGCGGCGAACCCGACCACGATCTGGCCGGTCCGGGCGCGTTCGGCGGAGATCTCGGCGAGCACGTCGGGGTTGCGCACCAGGGCGACCGGCGCGGGCTCCTCGCCGTCCTTCTTCTTGATCTTCCCGGTGGCGTACTCGGCCGGGCGGAAGTCGGCGACGGCCGCGGCCATGACCACCGCGTCGGCGTCGCCGGACGCCTTGAGCACGGCCTCGCGCAGCTGCACGGCGGTGCCCACGCGGACCACGTCGGCGCCGGCCGGGTCGGGCAGCGCGGTGTTCGCCGCGATCAGCGTGACGCGTGCGCCGCGGGCCACGGCGGTACGGGCCAGGGCGTAGCCCTGCTTGCCGGAGGAGCGGTTGCCGAGGAAGCGGACCGGGTCGAGCGGCTCGCGGGTGCCGCCGGCGCTGATGACCACGTGCCGGCCGGCCAGGTCGGGGGCTTCGGCCCCGCGGGCGAGGACCCTGCGGCAGACCTCGAAGATCTCGTCCGGGTCGGGCAGCCGGCCCTTGCCGGTGTCCTTGCCGGTGAGCCGGCCGACGGCGGGCTCGACGACCACGGCGCCGCGGCGGCGCAGGGTGGCCACGTTCTCCTGGGTGGCGGGGTGCTCCCACATCTCGGTGTGCATGGCGGGGGCGAAGACC
The DNA here is from genome assembly GCF_042900645.1 of Streptomyces sp. NPDC012888. NCBI lineage: Bacteria > Bacillati > Actinomycetota > Actinomycetes > Kitasatosporales > Streptomycetaceae > Streptomyces > Streptomyces sp. NPDC012888. The sequence continues at coordinate 75,113 of NZ_JBIBBM010000022.1, forward strand.
ACCGGGCAGCGGGCTGTGAGCAGGGTGTTCGTCAGCAGGTCGTCCGCGAGGCCGTGGGCGGCCCTGGCGAGCGTGTCGGCGGTGGCCGGGGCCACCACCACCAGGTCGGCCTCCTGGCCGATCCGTACGTGCGGCACCTCGTGGACGGCCTCCCAGACCTCGGTGGAGGCGGGGTTGCCCGAGAGCGCGGCCCAGGTCGCCTCGCCGACGAAGTTCAGGGCGGACGCGGTCGGCACGACGCGGACGTCGTGGCCCGACTCGGTCAGCCGCCGCAGCAGCTCGCAGGCCTTGTAGGCGGCGATCCCACCGCTGACTCCCAGCACGACCTTCGGCTTGCTGCCCACTGCTACTCCCGTGATCGGTTGTCTTCGCTACCCATGACACACCACAGGCCCGGCAGCAGCACTGCCGGGCCTGTGGTGAAGGATGACGCGCCTTACTGGGCCGGGGCCTCGATGGCCTCGGAGGTCAGCAGACCCGCGTTGATCTCGCGCAGCGCGATCGACAGCGGCTTCTCGTGGACGTGGGTGTCCACCAGCGGGCCGACGTACTCCAGCAGGCCCTCACCGAGCTGGGAGTAGTACGCGTTGATCTGACGCGCGCGCTTGGCCGCGTAGATCACGAGGCTGTACTTCGAGTCGGTGGCCTCGAGCAGCTCGTCGATCGGCGGGTTGATGATGCCCTCGGGCGCGGTGATGGAAGAGGACACGCTCTACCTTCCGAAGATGGGTAATGATCGATCAAACAAACGATCAAACAACTGCCATCAAGGCTAGCAGCTCACGCGCCACGTCCTCGACGGAGGTGTTGACCAGGGTGGTGTCGAACTCGGATTCGGCGGCGAGCTCGATCTTGGCGGTGTCGAGCCGGCGCTGGATGACCTCCGGCGACTCGGTCCCGCGGCCGGTGAGGCGGCGGACCAGCTCGTCCCAGCTCGGCGGGGCCAGGAAGACCAGGTTGGCCTCCGGCATGGAGTCGCGCACCAGCCGGGCGCCCTGGAGATCGATCTCCAGCAGCACGGGCTCGCCGTTGTCCAGGCGCTCCAGGACCGCGGCGCGCGGCGTGCCGTAGCGGTTGCCCGCGAACTCGGCCCACTCCAGCAGCTCGCCGTTGGCGATCAGCTTGTCGAACTCGTCGTCGGTGACGAAGAAGTAGTGGACCCCGTGCCGCTCACCGGGTCGCGGTTTGCGGGTGGTGGCCGACACCGAGAGCCATACCTCGGGGTGGACCTTGCGCATATGCGCGACGACCGTGCTCTTGCCGACCCCTGAGGGGCCGGAGAGCACGGTCAGCCGCGGACGAACCTCTGCTGCCATGCAGCGATTATCCCGGTTCCCGGGACTGCCTGGGAACACGGGGAGAACTTCGGGCGACGCCTCAGGCGCCGCTGCCGCCGAACTCGCGCTCCAGGGAAGCGATCTGGTTGGAGCCGAGACCCCGAACTCGCCGGGATTCGGAGATGCCGAGGCGCTCCATGATCTGCTTGGCGCGGACCTTGCCCACGCCCGGCAGGGACTCCAGGAGGGCGGAGACCTTCATCTTGCCGATGACGTCGTTCTCCTGTCCCTGCTTGATGACCTCGTGGAGGGAGGCGCCGGAGTGCTTGAGTCGATTCTTCACCTCGGCCCGCTCCCGGCGAGCCGCGGCGGCCTTTTCGAGCGCGGCTGCGCGCTGTTCAGGGGTAAGGGGCGGAAGAGCCACGCCTACGTCACCTCGGATGTCGAACTGTCGGATACGGACCGAGCTCACGAACGACCTTGCGCTCGTTCGCTCTGGTCGGAGACTAGCGGCCAAGACCGCTCCAGTCAGCGAGAACGGACGAAAAGTCCTGGTCAGCCTCCACTGAAACAGACATCAGGGACAAAATACCTCGGTTTTGTCCGGCGACCGACCAGCGATTTCGTCAAAACTCCCGGCTAGCCCTCCACCGCCTCGCGGATTTCGGCGGCGAACGCGGCCGCCGAGGCGCGCAGCGCGGCGACGTCCGGGCCGTGCTTCAGGACGCCCCGCGAGACGTTCGGGACCACGTTGCGGACGGCGGCGCCGAACACCGCCGGGAGGTCCGCGGCGGTCGCGCCCTGGGCACCGATGCCGGGGGCGAGCAGCGGCCCGTTGATGTCGAGGTCGAACGAGGACAGGTCGCCCAGGGTCGCGCCGACCACCGCGCCGAAGGAGCCCAGGGGCGCGGCGCCCTCGTTCTCCGCGGCGAGGTGGGCGAGCATGGTCGCCCCGATGGTCCGCCCGTCCTCGCGGACGGCCCGCTGCACCTCGGCCCCCTCCGGGTTGGAGGTGAGCGCCAGGACGAACAGGCCGGCGCCGGACTCCCGGGCCAGGTCGACGGCGGGCTTCAGCGAGCCGTAGCCCAGGTACGGGGAGACCGTGAGCGCGTCCGAGAACAGCGGCGAGTCCTTGCGCAGGAAGGTCTCCGCGTACGCGGCCATGGTGGAGCCGATGTCGCCGCGCTTGGCGTCCATGACCACCAGGGTGCCCGCGGCACGGGCGTCGGCGACGGTGCGCTCCAGGACGGCGATGCCCTTGGAACCGAACCGCTCGAAGAAGGCGGCCTGCGGCTTGAAGACGGCGACCGAGTCGGCCAGGGCCTCGACGACGGTGCGGGAGAACCGCTCCAGGCCGTCGACGTCGTCGTCCAGGCCCCAGGAGGACAGCAGGGCGGCGTGCGGGTCGATGCCGACGCAGAGCGGGCCGCGCGCGTCCATGGCCTCGCGCAGGCGGGTACCGAACGGCAGGGGCCGCCCGGAGGGCGTCGGTGCGGGGTGGCGGTCGGGCGACGGGAGGGAGGTCACAGGGAAGCCTTCCGGGTCTCGGCGCCGACGGCCTCGGCGAGGGTGGCGTACGGGCTGGCGGCCAGGCGGGCGGCCAGGCCCTTGTGGATGGCGCGGGCGTAGCAGGGGCCCTCGTAGATGAAGGCGCTGTAGCCCTGGACCAGGGTGGCGCCGGCCAGGATGCGCTGCCAGGCGTCCTCCGCGTTCTCGATGCCGCCGACGCCCACCAGGACGATCCGGTCGCCCACGCGGGCGTACAGGCGGCGCAGGACCTCCAGGGAGCGCTCCTTGACGGGGGCGCCGGACAGGCCGCCGGTCTCCTTGACCAGGGCCGGGTCGGACTTCAGTCCGAGGCCCTCGCGGGCGATGGTGGTGTTGGTGGCGATGATGCCGTCCAGGCCCAGCTCCAGGGCGAGGTCGGCGACCGCGTCGACGTCCTCGTCGGCCAGGTCGGGGGCGATCTTGACCAGGAGCGGGACCCGGCGGTCGGTGACGGTCCGGTCGGCGGCCTCGCGCACGGCGGTCAGCAGCGGCCGCAGGGACTCGGTGGCCTGGAGGTTGCGCAGGCCGGGGGTGTTGGGCGAGGAGACGTTGACGACCAGGTAGTCGGCGTGGCGGGCGAGCCGCTCGGTGGAGAGCACGTAGTCGGCGGCGGCCTCGGCCTCGGGGACGACCTTGGTCTTGCCGATGTTGACGCCGACGACCGTGCGGAAGACCGGGTTGCGGGCGGCCAGGCGGGCCGCCACGGCCTCGGAGCCCTCGTTGTTGAAGCCCATGCGGTTGATCAGGGCACGGTCCGGGACGAGGCGGAAGAGCCGCTTCCTGGGGTTGCCGGGCTGTGCCTGGCCGGTGACCGTGCCGATCTCGACGTGGTCGAAGCCGAGCATGGACATGCCGTCGATGGCGACGGCGTTCTTGTCGAAGCCGGCGGCCAGGCCGAAGGGGCCGTGGAAGCGCAGGCCCAGGGCCTCCGTGCGGAGTTCCTTGTGGCGGGGGGCGAGGTAGGCGGCCACGAAGGTGCGCAGCACCGGAGTGGCGGCGGCCAGGCGGATCCACCGGAAGGCCGTGTAGTGGGCCCGCTCGGGGTCCATCCGCTTGAACACCAGGTTGAAGAAGAGCTTGTACATCGTCCGTATGGTCCCTTTGATCCCTTGTGCGCTCGGAATGACCTCACGAAAGGGGGGACACCGGTCGCCGTTCGCCGGTGCCCCCCTCTCGTACGGGCTGCTAGTCGCGGGCCGCGGTCAGGTGCTCCGCGTGCTCCTGGAGCGAGCGGACGCCCACGTCGCCTCGGTTGAGCGCGTCGATGCCCTGGACGGCGGCGGCCAGCGCCTGGACCGTGGTCAGGCACGGGACGCTGCGCGCCACCGCGGCCGTACGGATCTCGTAGCCGTCGAGGCGGCCGCCGGTGCCGTACGGGGTGTTGACGATCAGGTCGACCTGGCCGTCGTGGATCAGCTGGACGATGGTCTTCTCGCCGTCCGGGCCCTCGCCCTCGCTGAGCTTGCGGACCACGGTGACGTTGATGCCGTTGCGGCGCAGCACCTCGGCGGTGCCGGAGGTGGCGAGCAGCTCGAAGCCGTGGGCGACGAGCTCGCGCGCCGGGAAGATCATCGAGCGCTTGTCGCGGTTGGCGACGGAGATGAACGCCCGGCCCTTGGTCGGCAGCGGGCCGTAGGCGCCGGCCTGCGACTTGGCGTACGCCGTACCGAAGACGGCGTCGATGCCCATGACCTCGCCGGTGGAGCGCATCTCCGGGCCGAGGACGGTGTCCACGCCGCGGCCGTGGATGTCACGGAACCGCGACCACGGCATGACGGCCTCCTTGACGGAGATCGGCGCGTCGATCGGCAGGGTGCCGCCGTCGCCGGTCTTCGGGAGCAGGCCCTCCTCGCGCAGCTCGGCGATGGTCGCGCCGAGCGAGATGCGGGCGGCGGCCTTGGCCAGCGGCACGGCGGTCGCCTTGGAGGTGAAGGGGACGGTCCGGGAGGCGCGCGGGTTGGCCTCCAGGACGTAGAGGATGTCACCGGCCATGGCGAACTGGATGTTGATCAGTCCGCGGACGCCGACGCCCTTGGCGATGGCCTCGGTGGAGGCGCGCAGCCGCTTGATGTCGAAGCCGCCGAGGGTGATCGGGGGCAGGGCGCAGGCCGAGTCGCCGGAGTGGATACCGGCCTCCTCGATGTGCTCCATGACGCCGCCGAGGTAGAGCTCGTTGCCGTCGTAGAGGGCGTCGACGTCGATCTCGATCGCGTCGTCGAGGAAGCGGTCGACCAGGACCGGGCGGGTCGGGGAGATCTCGGTGGACTCGGCGATGTACGCCTCCAGGCGCGCCTCGTCGTAGACGATCTCCATGCCGCGGCCGCCGAGCACGTAGGACGGGCGGACGAGGACCGGGTAGCCGATCTCGTCGGCGATCGCCTTGGCGCCCGCGAAGGTGGTGGCGGTGCCGTGCTTGGGCGCGGGCAGGCCCGCCTCCAGCAGGACCCGGCCGAAGGCGCCGCGGTCCTCGGCGGCGTGGATGGCCTCCGGGGAGGTGCCGACGACGGGCACGCCGTTGTCCTTGAGGGCCTGCGCGAGGCCCAGCGGGGTCTGGCCGCCGAGCTGGACGACCACACCGGCGATGGGGCCGGCCAGGGACTCGGCGTGCACGATCTCCAGCACGTCTTCGAGGGTCAGGGGCTCGAAGTACAGGCGGTCGGAGGTGTCGTAGTCGGTGGAGACGGTCTCCGGGTTGCAGTTGACCATCACGGTCTCGTAGCCGGCGTCGCTCAGGGCGAAGGAGGCGTGGACGCAGGAGTAGTCGAACTCGATGCCCTGGCCGATGCGGTTCGGGCCGGACCCCAGGATGATCACGGCGGGCCGCTCGCGCGGGGCGACCTCGGTCTCCTCGTCGTAGGACGAGTAGAAGTACGGGGTCTTCGCGGCGAACTCGGCGGCGCAGGTGTCGACCGTCTTGTAGACCGGGCGGACGCCGAGGGCGTGCCGGACCTCGCGGACGACGTCCTCGCGCAGACCGCGGATCTCGGCGATCTGGGCGTCGGAGAAGCCGTGCCGCTTGGCCTCGGCGAGCAGTTCGGGCTCGAGGCGCTCGGCGGCGCCCAGCTCGTCGGCGATCTCCTTGATCAGGAAGAGCTGGTCGACGAACCACGGGTCGATCTTGGTGGCCTCGAACACCTCCTCCTGGGTGGCGCCGGCCCGGATGGCCTGCATGACGGTGTTGATGCGGCCGTCGGTCGGGCGTACGGCCGTGCGCAGCAGCTCTTCCTTGTCGCCCGGGTCGCCGGTGAACGCGAACTGGCTGCCCTTCTTCTCCAGGGAGCGCAGGGCCTTCTGCAGGGCCTCGGTGAAGTTGCGGCCGATGGCCATCGCCTCGCCCACCGACTTCATGGTGGTGGTGAGGGTGGCGTCGGCGGCCGGGAACTTCTCGAAGGCGAAGCGCGGGGCCTTGACGACGACGTAGTCGAGGGTCGGCTCGAAGGAGGCCGGGGTCTTCTCGGTGATGTCGTTGGGGATCTCGTCCAGCGTGTAGCCGACGGCCAGCTTCGCGGCGATCTTGGCGATCGGGAAGCCGGTGGCCTTGGAGGCGAGCGCCGAGGAACGCGAGACGCGCGGGTTCATCTCGATGACGATGATCCGGCCGTCGTCCGGGTTCACCGCGAACTGGATGTTGCAGCCGCCGGTGTCGACGCCGACCTCGCGGATGATCGCGATGCCGATGTCGCGCAGGCGCTGGTACTCGCGGTCGGTGAGGGTCATCGCCGGGGCGACGGTGATCGAGTCACCGGTGTGGACGCCCATCGGGTCGAAGTTCTCGATGGAGCAGACGACCACGACGTTGTCGGCCTTGTCGCGCATCAGCTCCAGCTCGTACTCCTTCCAGCCGAGGATGGACTCCTCCAGGAGCACCTCGGTGGTCGGGGAGAGCGTCAGGCCCTGGCCGGCGATGCGGCGCAGCTCCTCCTCGTCGTGGGCGAAGCCGGAGCCGGCGCCGCCCATGGTGAAGGAGGGGCGGACGACGACGGGGTAGCCGCCGAGGGTCTCGACGCCCTTGATGACGTCGTCCATGGAGTGGCAGATGACCGAGCGGGCGGACTCGCCGTGGCCGATCTTCCGGCGGACCTCCTCGACGACCTCCTTGAAGAGGTCGCGGTCCTCGCCCTTGTTGATCGCCTCGACGTTCGCGCCGATCAGCTCGACGTTGTACTTCTCCAGCACGCCCTGCTCGTGCATGGAGATGGCGGTGTTCAGGGCGGTCTGGCCGCCGAGGGTGGGCAGGAGCGCGTCGGGGCGCTCCTTGGCGATGATCTTCTCGACGAACTCGGGGGTGATCGGCTCGACGTAGGTGGCGTCGGCGATCTCCGGGTCGGTCATGATCGTCGCCGGGTTGGAGTTCACCAGGATGACCCGCAGGCCCTCGGCCTTGAGGATGCGGCAGGCCTGGGTGCCGGAGTAGTCGAACTCGGCGGCCTGGCCGATGACGATCGGGCCGGAGCCGATGACCAGGACGGACTGGATATCGGTGCGCTTAGGCACGCTCGGCCTCCATCAGAGAAACGAAGCGGTCGAAGAGGTACGCGGCGTCGTGCGGGCCCGCGGCCGCCTCGGGGTGGTACTGGACGCTGAAGGCCGGCTGGTCGAGCAGCTGGAGGCCCTCCACCACGTTGTCGTTGAGGCAGACGTGGGAGACCTCGGCGCGGCCGTAGGGGGTGTCGGAGACCTTGTCGAGGGGCGCGTCGACGGCGAAGCCGTGGTTGTGCGCGGTGACCTCGACCTTGCCGGTGGTGCGGTCCTGGACCGGCTGGTTGATCCCGCGGTGGCCGTACTTCAGCTTGTAGGTGCCGAAGCCGAGGGCGCGGCCGAGGATCTGGTTGCCGAAGCAGATGCCGAAGAGCGGGGTCTTCCGCTCCAGCACGCCCTGCATCACGGAGACGGCGTGGTCGGCGGTGGCCGGGTCGCCCGGGCCGTTGGAGAAGAACACGCCGTCGGGTCCGACCGCGTAGATGTCCTCGGCGGTGGCGGTGGCCGGCAGGACGTGGACCTCGATGCCGCGCTCGGCCATCCGGTGCGGGGTCATGCCCTTGATGCCGAGGTCGACCGCGGCGACCGTGAAGCGCTTCTCGCCGATCGCGGGGACCACGTAGGTCTCCTTGGTGGCGACCTCGGCGGAGAGGTTGGCGCCCTTCATCTGCGGGGCCTGCTGGACGCGGGCGAGCAGGGCGGCGTCGTCGGCGACGGCGTCGCCGGAGAAGATGCCGACCCGCATGGCGCCGCGCTCGCGCAGGTGGCGGGTGAGGGCCCGGGTGTCGATGCCGGAGATGCCGACGACGCCCTGCGCGGCGAGCTCCTCGTCCAGGGTGCGGCGGGAGCGCCAGTTGGACGGGACGCGGGCGGGGTCGCGGACCACGTAGCCGCTCACCCAGATGCGGGAGGACTCGGGGTCCTCGTCGTTGACGCCCGTGTTGCCGACGTGCGGGGCGGTCATCACCACGACCTGCCGGTGGTACGACGGGTCGGTGAGGGTCTCCTGGTAGCCGGTCATGCCGGTGGAGAACACGGCCTCGCCGAAGGTCTCCCCCACGGCACCGTAGGCGCGGCCGCGGAAGACGCGCCCGTCCTCCAGGACGAGTACGGCGGGAGCTTTCGCGGCTCCCCTGGTGGAGGTCGTCATCGTTCGGCGCCTTCCGTCGTGGTGGTGATGGATTGGTTCATTGAGTTGATCGCCTCGACCCAGGCGCCGTGTTCGGCGGCGCGGTCGGAGCGGAATCCGGAGTCGATCAGCTTGTCGCCGTGCGCCCAGGTGACGACGAGCAGACCGCCCTCGGTGAGTACCTTGCCCGCGATTCCCTTGTCGAGGCGGGCGCCGCGCAGCTGAGCGGCCGGTACGAAGAAGTCGGTTGCCCCCGGACGGACCACGTCGAGGCCCGCGTCGGTGAGCGTCAGCTCGACCCGGCTGCGTACGCCCAGACCGTGGGCGACGATCCGGTCGAGCCACTGCCCGGCGGTGGTGGAGCCGTGGTAGCGGCCGGTGAGGGCCAGCCGGTGCTCCGGGAGTCCGCCGGGGGCGGCGGGCAGCTCCGGCAGGTCGTTCTGCAGGGCGCCGCGCCACTTCCAGCCCTGCCGCATCAGCCAGTACACGAAGGCGATGAAGACGAGCAGACCGATGACCCACGCCGTGCGGGCGCCCCAGTCCGTCACCTCCGCCGACCGTCGTTCGGCGGCTTCTGCGGCCTCTGCGGCCAGATGGATTACTGCAGGTGTCACGCCAGCTTCCCGTCCACGACCGTTGCCCGGCCCCGCAGGAAGGTGTGGGTGACGCGTCCCGGCAGCTCGCGGCCCTCGTAGGGCGTGTTGCGGCTGCGGGAGGCGAAGACTGCGGGGTCCACCACACCACGGTACGAGGTATCGACCAGCGTGAGGTTGGCGGGTTCACCTGCCGAGACGGGACGTCCGTGGTTCGGCAGGGATCCGATGCGCGCCGGGGCGAAGGACATGCGCTCGGCGACGCCCGCCCAGTCGAGCAGTCCGGTCTCCACCATGGTCTGCTGGACCACCGAGAGGGCGGTCTCCAGGCCGACCATGCCCATGGCGGCGGCGGCCCACTCGCAGTCCTTGTCCTCGTGCGGGTGCGGGGCGTGATCGGTGGCGACGATGTCGATCGTGCCGTCGGCGAGGGCCTCGCGCAGGGCCAGCACGTCGCGCTCGGTGCGCAGCGGCGGGTTGACCTTGTAGACGGGGTCGTACGAGCGGACCAGCTCGTCGGTGAGGAGCAGGTGGTGCGGGGTGACCTCGGCGGTCACGTCGATGCCGCGGGACTTGGCCCAGCGGACGATCTCGACGGAGCCGGCGGTGGAGAGGTGGCAGATGTGCACGCGGGAGCCGACGTGCTCGGCGAGCAGCACGTCGCGGGCGATGATCGACTCCTCGGCGACGGCCGGCCAGCCGCCGAGTCCGAGCTCGGCGGAGACGGTGCCCTCGTTCATCTGGGCGCCCTCGGTGAGGCGGGGCTCCTGGGCGTGCTGGGCGACCACGCCGCCGAAGGCCTTCACGTACTCCAGGGCGCGGCGCATGATCACGGCGTCGTCCACGCACTTGCCGTCGTCGGAGAAGACGGTGACCTTGGCGGCGGACTCGTGCATGGCGCCGAGCTCGGAGAGCTTCTTGCCTTCGAGGCCGACGGTGACGGCGCCGATGGGCTGCACGTCGCAGTAGCCGGACTCCTTGCCGAGGCGGTAGACCTGCTCGACCACGCCGGCGGTGTCGGCGACCGGGAAGGTGTTCGCCATGGCGAAGACGGCGGTGTAGCCGCCGGCCGCGGCCGCGCGGGTGCCGGTGAGGACGGTCTCGGAGTCCTCGCGGCCGGGCTCGCGGAGGTGGGTGTGCAGGTCGACGAGGCCCGGGAGGAGGACCTGGCCGGCCGCCTCGACGACGGTGGCGCCCTCGGCGGAGAGGTTCTCCCCCACCTCGGCGATGGTCTCGCCGTCGATCAGGACGTCCTGCGGGTCGCCGCCCAGCACCTTCGCGCCACGGATCAGGATCTTGTTCATGGTCACTTGCTCTCCTCGACGCGGGTGGCGGCGGAACTGGTGGTGGTGACGGCGGGCTCGGAGCCGCCCAGCAGCAGGTAGAGGACGGCCATCCGGATGGACACGCCGTTGGCGACCTGCTCGACGACCGTGCAGCGGTCGGAGTCGGCGACCTCGGCGGTGATCTCCATGCCGCGGACCATCGGGCCGGGGTGCATCACGATGGCGTGCTCGGGCATCTTCGCCATGCGTTCGGCGTCCAGGCCGTACCGGCGGGAGTACTCGCGCTCGGTGGGGAAGAAGGCGGCGTTCATCCGCTCGCGCTGCACCCGGAGCATCATCACGGCGTCGGACTTCGGCAGCACCTCGTCCAGGCTGTACGAGACCTCGCAGGGCCACGTCCCGACGCCGACGGGGACCAGGGTGGGCGGGGCCACCAGGGTGACCTCGGCTCCGAGCGTGTGCAGCAGGTCGACGTTGGAGCGGGCCACCCGGCTGTGCAGGACGTCACCGACGAGGGTGATGCGGCGGCCGTCGAGGCCCTTGCCGAGGCCGGCGTCCCGGCCGACCAGGCGGCGGCGCATGGTGAAGGCGTCCAGCAGGGCCTGGGTGGGGTGCTGGTGGGTGCCGTCGCCGGCGTTGATGACGGGGGCGTCGATCCAGCCGGAGTTCGCGAGCCGGTAGGGGGCTCCGGAGGCGCTGTGCCGGATGACCACGGCGTCCACGCCCATGGCTTCCAGGGTCTGCGCGGTGTCCTTGAGGGACTCGCCCTTGGAGACCGAGGAGCCCTTGGCGGCGAAGTTGATGACGTCGGCGGACAGCCGCTTCTCGGCGGCCTCGAAGGAGATCCGGGTGCGGGTGGAGTCCTCGAAGAAGAGATTGCAGATCGTGCGGCCGCGCAGGGTGGGCAGCTTCTTGATCGGCCGGTCCGCGACCCGGGCCATCTCCTCGGCGGTGTCGAGGATCAGGACGGCGTCGTCGCGCGTGAGATCGGCGGCCGAGATGAGATGGCGCTTCATCTGGGTGCTCCGTAAGGGTGGAGGTTCGGCGTTCGGCTGGACTGCGGCGGGCATGGGGGCACGCCGCGGAGGCAGACCGCCGCTCCGGGTTCGCCGGGGCCGGGCCTGCCGCTCGTACGGGCTACTGCTGCCCGGCGGCCTCGGCGGTCCGCTGGCCGAGCAGGACGGCGTCCCGGCCGTCCTCCTCCTGGAGCTGGACCTTGACGGCCTCCCGCAGCGACGTGGGGAGGTTCTTGCCGACGTAGTCGGCACGGATCGGGAGCTCGCGGTGGCCCCGGTCGACGAGGACCGCGAGCTGCACGGCGCGCGGGCGGCCGAGGTCGCCGAGGGCGTCCAGGGCGGCGCGGATGGTGCGGCCGGAGAAGAGCACGTCGTCGACGAGGACCACGAGCCGGCCGTCGATGTCGTCACCGGGGATCTCGGTGCGACCGATCGCGCGGGCGGGCTTCATCCGCAGGTCGTCGCGGTACATGGTGATGTCGAGGGAGCCGACCGGGATCTCCCGGCCCGTGATCTCGCGGAGCTTGGCGGCCAGCCGGCGGGCGAGGAACACACCGCGGGTGGGAATGCCGAGCAGGACCACGTCGTCGGCGCCCTTGGCGCGTTCGACGATCTCGTGGGCGATACGGGTCAGGACCCGTGCGATGTCCTGCGCCTCCAGAACGGGGCGCACCGCATCGGAGTGGTGCGTCTGTGCAGCGTCCATGAAAAGGACCTCCTTCTCCGCCTCACGGGACGGTTCTTAAAGGACGTCGTGTACGGATGTACGGGAGCAACGGTACCAGGGGCGGCCGGGCCGCCGCGCACCCGGGGCTCCGGAGGGTCCCCCCGAGGGGTTCCGTGGAACCCATTCGGCTTGACGCGGCCAAGTAACGCTGCGTAACCTCACAGTGAGTTACCAGCCGCGCGGCGGGGCCGCCCGGCTCGATGTCCTCACAGCGTCACAGCGTCCGGGAGCGTTATGTCCAGCGAATACGCCAAACAGCTCGGGGCCAAGCTCCGCGCCATCCGCACCCAGCAGGGCCTCTCCCTCCACGGTGTCGAGGAGAAGTCCCAGGGCCGGTGGAAGGCCGTGGTGGTCGGTTCGTACGAGCGCGGGGACCGCGCCGTGACCGTCCAGCGCCTCGCCGAGCTCGCGGACTTCTACGGGGTGCCGGTGCAGGAGCTGCTTCCGGGCACGACCCCGGGCGGCGCGGCCGAGCCGCCGCCGAAGCTCCGTCTGGACCTGGAGCGCCTGGCCCACGTGCCCGCCGAGAAGGCCGGCCCGCTCCAGCGCTACGCGGCCACCATCCAGAGCCAGCGCGGCGACTACAACGGCAAGGTGCTGTCGATCCGCCAGGACGACCTGCGCACCCTGGCCGTCATCTACGACCAGTCCCCCTCGGTCCTCACCGAGCAGCTGATCAGCTGGGGCGTCCTGGACGCCGACGCGCGCCGTGCGGTGAGCCACGAGGACGCCTGAGTCCAGCAGAAACGTATAGGCGGTACACGGAAGGGCCCGCAGCGCGTTCGCGCCGCGGGCCCTTCCGCATGGCCGTGCCGGTCGTCCGGTCGCCCCGGTCCCCCGGTCCCCCAGTCCCCCGGTCTCCCGGTCCTCCCGGTCAGTCCTCGCGACGGAGGAGACTCGGCTTGAGGTCCTTGAAGCGGCCGAGAAGGCCGTTCACGAACGCCGGCGACTCGTCGGTGGAGAACTCCTTCGCGAGCTGCACGGCCTCGTCGATGGCAACGGCGTCCGGGGTCTCGTCGACCCAGATCAGCTCGAAGGCACCGAGCCGCACGATGTTCCGGTCCGCGACCGGCATCCGGTCGAGGTCCCAGTCCACGGCGTACGTGGCGATCAGATCATCGATCCGGTTCACCCGTTCGGCGTAACCCTCGACGAGGTTCATGGTGAACTCGCTGACGGGCGGCTGCCGGGTGTCGTTCCGCGAGTGGCGGATCCAGTCCGCGAGGACCTCCCGCACGGGCACCCCGCGCTGGTCGGCCTCGAACAGGATCTGGAAGGCGCGCTTGCGCGCGTTGCTCCGGGCAGCCACGGTTAGCTGTTCACCCGGCCGAGGTAGTCGCTGGTGCGGGTGTCGACCTTGACCTTCTCGCCGGTGGTGACGAAGAGCGGGACCTGGATCTCGTGGCCCGTCTCCAGGCGCGCCGGCTTGGTGCCGCCGGTGGAGCGGTCGCCCTGGACGCCCGGGTCGGTGTGCTCGATGGTCAGCTCGACGGCGGCCGGGAGCTCGACGTAGAGCACCTCGCCCTCGTGGCGGGCGACGGAGGCGACGAAGCCCTCGATCAGGAAGTTGGCGGCGTCGCCGACGACCTTGCGCTCGATGTGGAGCTGGTCGTAGGTCTCCATGTCCATGAAGACGAAGTACTCGCCGTCCATGTAGGAGAACTGCATGTCGCGGCGGTCGATGGTGGCCGTGTCGACCTTGATGCCGGCGTTGAAGGTCTTGTCGACGACCTTGCCGGACAGCACGTTCTTGAGCTTGGTGCGCACGAAGGCCGGGCCCTTGCCGGGCTTGACGTGCTGGAACTCGACGACGGACCAGAGCTGGCCGCCTTCGAGCTTGAGCACCATGCCGTTCTTGAGGTCGTTCGTGGAAGCCACGGTTGCGGAATCTCCTGCACTGGAAGACCCAGGGGGCGCGCACAGCTCGGCTAGAGCGCGAGCAGCTCCTTGGTCGTAATGGTGAGTAGCTCGGGACCGCCGTCCGCCTCGGGGCGCACGACGAGCGTGTCATCGATCCGGACACCACCCCGGCCCGGGAGGTGGACCCCCGGTTCGACGGTGACCGGCACGCAAGCGTCCAGTTTACCCATGGCCGTAGGTGCAAGCTGCGGGTCCTCGTCGATTTCGAGGCCGACACCGTGTCCGGTCCAGGGGGCCAGGGCCTCGCCGTGGCCCGCGGAGTCGAGCACGGACCGCGCGGCATGATCGACGTCACGGTACGCGGCACCGGGGACGAGGGCCTCCCGGCCGGCCCGCTGGGCCGCGAAGACCACGTCGTACAGCTCGATCTGCCAGTCGGCGGGAGTGGTGCCGATCACGAAGGTGCGGCCGATCTCGCAGCGGTAGCCGCGGTAGTTCGCGCCGAGGCAGACGGAGAGGAAGTCGCCCTCCTCCACCCGGCGGTCGGAGGGGCGGTGCCGGGACCGGCCGGAGTGCGGTCCGGTGCCGACGGAGGTGGGGAAGGCGGGCCCGTCCGCGCCGTGGTCGACGAGACGGCGCTCCAGCTCCAGCGCGAGGTGGCGCTCGGTCCGGCCGACCAGGATCGACTCCAGCAGCTCACCGAGGGCCTGGTCGGCGATCTCGGCGGCGATGCGCAGGCAGGCGATCTCGTCCTCGTCCTTGACCAGGCGCTGCTGCTCCACGGCCAGGCCGAGGTCGGCGATCCGCAGGCGGGGCGCGACCGAGCCGAGGGCCCGGTGCCGGGCCACGGTGAGGTGGTGTTCCTCGACGGCGAGGCAGTCCACGTGGGCGGCCGGGTCGGCCGCGAGGTCGGCGGCGGCGACGGCGGGGTCGCCGCCGGGGGTGGAGAGCACGCAGACGCGGAGGTGCTCGTCGAGGCGGCCCTCGTCGGGGTCGCCGGTGGGCGTGGCCGCGCAGAACAGGGCGTCCTCGGCGGGGCCGACGAGCAGCACCGCGTCGCGCGGGCAGGCCCCGGTGAGGTAGCGGACGTTGGCCGGCCGCGTGATCAGGGCCGCGCCGCTGCCGGCGGCGGCGCAGCGTTCGCGGAGCAGGGCGCGGCGGGCTGCGTACACGTCTGACATGGTTCGAGCGTATGAGCGTGCGGCGCCCTCGGCCCGTCGAGCGCGTCCGCCCGGGCCGCGGCCCGAAGCCCGGGCCGGTTTCCCGGCGCCGCCGGACCTCCCGCCGGGCGCAATGCCGCACAGCGGCATTCCAAGCCCGAGCGGCGATTGAGCGGGCCCGGCCAGGGCTACGCCCGAGCACACGGGGCGCCGCCCCGAACCCCGCGCCTCAAACGCCGACGAGGCTGAAAGCGCCGGGGCTCCGGCCGCGGCGTGGGGGTGCCGCCCGGGGGGCGAGGCGGCGGCGGGAGGGGGTCAGGACAGCGAGCGGGACAACGCTTCGTCGAGCGCGCGGGCCGTCTCCTCGACGTCCAGGTGCGAGTTGTCGATGATCGGCAGCCCGGACCCGTACCAGCCCGCCATCCGCCCGTGGATCCGGGCGACCTCCTCGTCGGAGAGCCGCCGGTTGCCGGACCGCGCCGCGTTCCGCTCCAGGACGATCTCCAGGCCGGGGAGGAGGACGACCGGCAGGAGCGCAGGCCCCACGTGCCGTTTCCAGCCGCCCAGCCCGATCACCGGCCGGTCGGGGAAGACCGCGTCGTCGAGGATGCAGGAGATCCCGTTGGCCAGGAAGTTCCGCGCGGCGAAGCCGCAGGTCCGGCGGGCCAGCCGGTACTGGGCCTCGGAGTGGTCGTTCCAGCCCGCCTGGGGGTCGGCGAAGCCCGCGCAGACCCATTCGCGCACGTCGTCGAGGCTGATGTGCGCGGTCGCCACCGGCCGCGTGCTGGCCCAGTGCCGGGCCACCGTCGTCTTGCCCGCGCCGGCCGGTCCGATCAGCAGGACCGCCAGGGTGGCCGCCCCGGTGCCCGTCGGTGCCGGGGCCGGGGCCGGCAGCGGGATGTGCCCGGTGGCCTCGGGAACCGGGGCCACCGGGCCGGCCGGCGGCGGCCAGCCCTGCGCGGGGGGTATCGGCGGCTGTGGGGGCTGCGCCGGGTGATGTCCCGGCGGGCCCCAGCCCCCCACTCCGTGCTGCATCCGCTGCCACTCCGTCCCGTTCAGGCGACCGGCGCGCTGCCGGCCATTGATGCGAGAACGTTATCTCAGGCGGAGACTTCCTCCGCCAGCGCGCGGAGCGCCAGCCGGTAGGACCCGAGTCCGAAGCCGGCCACCGTGCCCGTGGCCACCGCTGCGATGACCGAGGTGTGGCGGAACTCCTCCCGCGCGTACGGGTTGGAGATGTGCACCTCGATCAGCGGGGCGGTCCGCTGGGCCGCCGCGTCCCGCATGGCGTACGAGTAGTGCGTGAACGCGCCGGGGTTGATGACCACCGGGATGCGCCCGTCCGCGGCCTCGTGCAGCCAGCGCACCAGCTCGCCCTCGTCGTTGGTCTCGCGGACCTCCACCTCGAAGCCGAGCTCCGCGCCCAGCTTGGTGCAGGTGTCCACCAGCCCCGCGTACGAGGTGGAGCCGTACACGTCGGGCTCGCGGGAGCCCAGCCGGCCCAGGTTCGGACCGTTGAGCACCAGGACCCGGCGGGCGGCGTCCGCGGTCACGCGGACACCTCGCCGTACGCGGCGACCAGGTGGGCCGGGTCCGGGCCCTCCAGGACCGTCGGCTTGGCCAGGCCGTCCAGGACGATGAAGCGGAGCAGGTTGCCCCGGGACTTCTTGTCGACCTGCATGGTCTGGAGCAGGGCGGGCCACTGGTCGCCGCGGTAGGTCAGCGGCAGGCCGACGGAGGCGAGGATCGCCCGGTGCCGGTCGGCGGTGGCGTCGTCCAGCCGCCCGGCCAGCCGGCCGAGCTCGGCGGCGAAGACCATGCCGACGGACACGGCCGCGCCGTGCCGCCACTTGTAGCGCTCGTTCTTCTCGATGGCGTGGGCCAGGGTGTGGCCGTAGTTGAGGATCTCGCGGAGTCCGGACTCCTTGAGGTCGCTGGAGACCACGTCGGCCTTGACCTGGATCGAGCGGACGATCAGCTCGGCGGTGTGCGGTCCGGCCGGGGTGCGGGCGCCCTCCGGGTCGGCCTCGATCAGGTCGAGGATGACCGGGTCGGCGATGAACCCGGCCTTGATGATCTCGGCGAGACCCGAGACGTAGTCGTGCACCGGCAGCGAGTCCAGCGCGGCCAGGTCGCAGAGGACTCCGGCGGGCGGGTGGAAGGCGCCGACGAGGTTCTTGCCCTCGGCGGTGTTGATGCCGGTCTTGCCGCCGACGGCCGCGTCGACCATGGCGAGGACGGTGGTCGGGACGGCGATCCAGCGGACCCCGCGCAGCCAGGAGGCGGCGACGAAGCCGGCCAGGTCGGTGGTCGCGCCGCCGCCCACGCCGACGACGACGTCGGTACGGGTGAAGCCGGACTGGCCGAGCGCCTTCCAGCAGTAGGCGGCGACCTCCGCGGTCTTGGCCTCCTCGGCGTTGGGCACCTGGATGGCGACGGCCTCGTAGCCCTGGTCGGCCAGGTCGGCGCGGAGCGCCTCGCCGGTCTCGGCGAGCGCCTCGGGGTGGATGACGGCGACCCGCTGGGCCTTGGGGCCGATCAGGCCGCCGAGCTCACCGAGGAGCTGCCGGCCGACCAGTACGTCGTACGGATCGTGGCCGGCGCTGCCGCCGACGTGGATCGTGGTGACCTGGTCCTGGTCCCGGTCGTTGGCTGTCATGCGTCCTTCAGCTCCAGTGCGTCGAGGACCGCCTGGGCGACCTCTTCGGGGGTCCGGTCGTCGGTGGCAACGACGACGCGTGCGACTTCGGTGTACAGGTGGCGGCGGGCTTCCATCAGCTCGCGCCACTGACGGCGCGGGTTGACGGCGAGCAGTGGCCGGGCGGCGCCGAGGCCGACGCGGCGCACCGCTTCCTCGACGTCCATGGAGAGGTAGGCGACGGGCCGCCCGGTGAGCAGCCGCCTGGTGCCCTCGTCGAGGACGGCTCCGCCGCCGAGGGCGAGGACTCCGGTGTGCTCGGCGAGGGCGGTGGCGACCGCCTCCCGCTCCAGCTGCCGGAAGTAGGGCTCGCCCTCGTCGACGAAGAGGTCGGAGATCTCCCGGCCCTGGGCGGCGACGATGTCGGCGTCGGTGTCCCGGTAGGGGACGCCGAGCCGCTCGGCGAGCAGCGCCCCCACCGTGGACTTGCCGGAACCCATGGGTCCGACGAGGACGACGACCGGTCCGGGTGCGCCGGTCACCGGATGTGCAGGTGGTCGAGGTAGGACCGCACGTTGCGGCGGGTCTCGGCGACC
>NZ_JBIBBM010000023.1:0-87646 GCF_042900645.1 Streptomyces sp. NPDC012888
GCGACGAAGGAGCGCCCTTGACGCCGACGCACGCCCCGGAAGGACGATGGGACGGACGGGCAACCACCCCGACGCACCCAACGCCCCCGCCCGAGTGGATTCCGGCCGTCCCCGGCCCCGCCCCGCGCACCGGGCCCCGCCCCGCGCACCGGGCCCCGCCCCGCGCACCGGGCCCCGCCCCGCGCACCGGGCCCCGCCCCACCCGGCCCCGCCCTACACCCGCCGTACCTCCACGCCCGCTTCCTCCAGTGCTGCCCTCGCGTCCTCCGGGAGGCCGTGGTCGGTGATGAGCGTGTCGACGCCGGACGGGGCGCAGATGCGGGCGAACGCGCGGGTGCCGAGTTTGGTGGAGTCCGCGGCGACCACCACGCGGCGGGCGCGTTCGCAGAGGAGGCGGTTGACGGCGGCCTCGTCCTCGTGGCGGGTGGAGAAGCCCTCGGACGGGTCGAAGCCGTCCACGCCCAGGACGGCGGTGTCGAGGGAGATCTGGCCGAGCACGCCGCCGGCCAGGGGGCCGGTGAGTTCGTAGGACTGCGGGCGGGCGACGCCGCCCGTGACCACGATCTTGAACTGGGGGCGGATCGCCAGCTCCGCGGCGATGTTCAGCGCGTTCGTCACGACCGTCAGGGCGGGCGCGCCCGCCGTGCCCGTCGCCAGGTCCGGGCGGGTCGTGAGGGCGCGGGCCACCTCGGTGGTGGTCGTGCCGCCGGTCAGGCCGACCACCTCGCCGGGGGTGACGAGTTCGGCGACCGCCTCGCTGATGCGCCGCTTCTCCGCGGCCTGCCGGGAGGTGCGGTAGCGCAGCGGCAGTTCGTAGGACACCCCGTGCTGCACCGCCCCGCCGCGGGTGCGGACCAGCAACTGGCGGTCGGCCAGCTGGTCGAAGTCGCGGCGGATGGTCGCCGCCGACACGCCCAGGGCCTCCGCGGCGGGTTCGACGTCCAGGCGTCCCCGCTCGACCAGCAACTCCAGCAGCGTCTGCCAGCGAGCCTCCCGCGACATGAACGACCACCCCTCCTGGATGCTTGAAGTTGATTGAAACCGACCGCTATCTTGCACGAAAACGCAGCGCGCCACCCCATCGCACAGGGAGCCGGCATGAGCCATGTCGCGTACGAGCTGAGCACACAACCCGACTGCTGGGAACGGGCCGCGGAGCTCGCGCCGGCCCGGCGGGAGGCCCTTCCGCGGCCGGGGGAGCGGGTCGCCGTCGTCGGCTGCGGGACCTCGTACTACATGGCGCAGGCCGCGGCCGCCCTCCGCGAGGCCGCCGGGCACGGCGAGACCGACGCTTTCCCCGCCTCCGAGTTCCCCGCACACCGCCGCTACGACCGGGTCGTGGCCCTCACCCGGTCCGGCACCACCACCGAGGTGCTCGACCTGCTCGCCGGGCTCCGCGACGCCGGGGTCCGCACCACGGCCGTCATCGGGGACCCGGCCACGCCCGTGACGGGCCTCGCCGACGACCTCGTGGTACTCGACTTCGCCGACGAACAGTCCGTCGTGCAGACCCGGTTCGCCACCACCGCCCTCACCCTGCTCCGCGCCCACGTGGGCGGCCACAGTGCGGCCGTCGTCGCCGACGGCCGTGCCGCCCTGACCGATCCACTGCCCGAACGCCTCACGTCCTGCGGCCAGTTCACCTTCCTCGGGCGCGGCTGGAGCGTGGGCGTCGCCCACGAGGCCGCGCTGAAGATGCGCGAGGCCTCCCTGTCGTGGGCCGAGTCCTATCCCGCGATGGAGTACCGGCACGGCCCGATCAGCGTCAGCGGGCCGGGAACGGCCACCTGGTGCCTGGGCGACGCCCCGGAGGGGCTGGCCGACCAGGTCGCCGGCTCCGGTGCGCGGTGGGTGGCCGGCCGGTACGACCCGCTCGCCGAGCTGGTGCGCGTGCACCGGCTGGCGCTGGCGGTCGCCGTGCAACAGGGACTCGACCCGGACCGGCCCCGCAACCTGACCCGGTCGGTGATCCTCGCGGCCGGCGAGGAGGCGGTCCGATGACGACCGCGTCCACCGGAACCCTGGTCGGGGAGGCCGCCGCGGCGGGCCGGGCCGTCGCCGCGTTCAACATCATCACCCTGGAGCACGCGGAGGCGGTGGTCGCCGGCGCGGAACGGACCGGCCTGCCGGTCGTCCTGCAACTCAGCGAGAACGCCGTCAGGTTCCGCGACGGCCGGCTGCTGCCGATCGCCCGGGCGGCCGCCGCCTGCGCCGAGGCCGCGGCCGTGCCCGTCGCCCTGCACCTGGACCACGTCAAGAGCCAGGACCTGCTGCGGCAGGCCGCCGACGCCGGGTTCGGGTCGGTGATGTTCGACGCCGCGCACCTGCCGTACGCCGAGAACGTGGAGGCGACGCGTTCCGCCGCGGACTGGGCGCACGCCAACGGCCTTTGGATCGAGGCCGAGTTGGGTGAGGTGGGTGGCAAGGACGGCGCCGCGCCGCTGGACCCGCACGCGCCCGGCGCCCGTACCGACCCCGACGAGGCGCGGCGCTTCGTCGCCGACTCGGGTGTGGACGCCCTGGCCGTGGCGATCGGCAGCAGCCACGCCATGACCACCCGTACCGCTGCCCTGGACCACGCCCTGCTGGCCCGGCTGGCGAAGACCGTGGACGTGCCGCTGGTGCTGCACGGATCCTCCGGGCTGCCG
The DNA here is from genome assembly GCF_042900645.1 of Streptomyces sp. NPDC012888. Classification (NCBI taxonomy): domain Bacteria; kingdom Bacillati; phylum Actinomycetota; class Actinomycetes; order Kitasatosporales; family Streptomycetaceae; genus Streptomyces; species Streptomyces sp. NPDC012888. Next base: position 2,649 of record NZ_JBIBBM010000023.1, read on the forward strand.
GACTCGGAGCTGGCGGCCGCCGTCGCCGGCGGCATCCGCAAGGTCAACATCGGCACGGCCCTGAACCTGGCGATGACGGAGGCGATCCGCGCCCACCTGACCCCGGCCGACCCGCGTCCCTACCTGAGTGCCGCCCGTACGGCGATGACGGCGACGGCCGCGGCTATGCTCTCGGCGCTGAACTGAAGCCGAGCGGGCGGGGGGCCGGGGATGGGCCGGGAACGGGTCGGGCGGCGGGAGGCGCTGGCACTGCTGGGCGGTCTGGTGCTGCTGCCCGCGGCGGGCGGTTGTACGGCAGGCCCGGGGGAGGGGCGTGACGACGCGCCGCCGGACCGGCTGAGGGTGCGCACGGACGTGGAGCCGGTGCGCCGGCGCCTGGGGAAACTCGGCGAGCTCTCGGACCCGCACTGGCTCGGCTACCCGCTGGACAAGAGCGGGGAGGGGGAGCGGCTGACCGTGCCGGCCCACGACCAGCGGGTCCGGCTCGTGGGCCTGGCCCGGCTGCCCGCCGGGGCGGTGGCCGCCACGCTGGACGCGGCCGAGGAACCGTTCGAGGCGGCCGGGCTGCCGGAGGTCCCCGAGCCGTTGCGCCCCTTCCTGCCGTCCGGGGCGGACTGGCGGACGAGCGGGGCCTACGACGTGCGGGTGCTCGCGCCGGGGCCGGAGAAGACCGTGAACGACACGGCCGACGGCCGGTTCTTCCTGGAGCGGGAGCGGGACCTGGTCTGGTTCGACGCCGTGTTCCTGTCCTGACCCGCCGGGGACGGCACGGGCGCTGCTCCGCTCAGCGGGGCACCAGCCGGGCCTGGTGGCAGCGGATGGCGGTCCACTGGGCCCGGTCGGGGCCCGCGCCCGGGGGCAGGGTCCGGTTGCCCTCGACCAGCGTCAGGTTCCGGTCGGTGCGCATGCAGAGGATGAACAGGTGGCTGGTGTGCGCGCCCCCGGAGGACTCCTCGTAGTACCACTCGGCGGTGACCGGGCCGGCCGCGGCCAGGAACGGCTGCTGGAGGTGGTCCTGTACCTCGAACGGGAAGTGCCCGAGCACGTCCCGGGCTCCGGCGGGGAGGTCGAGCTGCCGCACGGTCGCGGTGGCCCGCCCCGGTGCGAGGGCGCCTCCGGGGGCCACCGCGGACCGGCCGCCGAAGGTGCGCTCGCGCAGCGAGCCCGGTTCCAGCCGGATCCGTTCGCCGCGGAACTCCGGTACCCCGTTGCGGAGTTGCGCGTTGACGTGGCACAGCCCTTGTTCGCCGATCAGCAGGGCGGCGGGATGCCCTCCGTGGTCCTGCCAGGCCCACCAGGCCAGGGGGCGGCCGGCCTTGGCGCTGAGGGTGGCACGGGTGTCCGGGGGCAGCATGTCCCAGCAGGCGTGCCGGGCGGGCCGGCCGAACTCGACCGGCAGATGGCCGGGCTCGTGGACCTGCGTGACCTCGGACGGCGGCCGGCCCCATCGCCCCTCGCGCCCACCGTCCCGTCCGACGTCCCGTTCCGGTCCGCCGTCCCGTCCCCGCTCCCGCTGCCGTTCCCGTTCCCGTTCCCGCGCGAGTTCCCGCTCACGGGCCCGCCGTGCCGCCTCGTCCACCCGAACCCCCCGGTCACCCGATCCGCCACGTGCCGACGGTCATTGTGGGCCGGGGAGGGGCCGCCTGTCCCAGGGTCGGAGGGGAAACCGGCGCGTGGGCCCCTTCCGGATTGCTGGAACAGGTTCTACTCTGCCCTGCGCCAGCGACGGACGGACCGTGAGACTCCCGGAGGGGCCGTGCACCTCGAATACACGCCTGAGCAGCAGCAGTTGCGCGCCGAGCTGCGCGCCTACTTCGCCGAGCTCGTTCCCGAGGACGTCTACGCCCGCTACGAGGACCCCGTCGCCCAGAAGCGGTTCTACCGGGAGACCATCCGCCGGCTCGGTGCCGACGGCTGGCTCGGCGTCGGCTGGCCGAAGGAGTACGGCGGGCGCGGGATGACCCCCATGGACCAGTTCATCTTCTTCGACGAGGCCGCGCAGGCCGTGGTGCCGCTGCCGCTGATGGCCCTCAACACTGTCGGGCCCACCCTCATGCAGTTCGGCACCGAGGAGCAGAAGGCGTACTTCCTGCCGCGGATCCTCTCGGGCGAGATCGACTTCGCCATCGGCTACAGCGAGCCCGACGCCGGTACCGACCTCGCCGCGCTGAAGTGCCGGGCGGTCCGCGAGGGCGACGAGGAGACCGGCACCTACCTGGTCAACGGGCAGAAGATCTGGACCACGAACGGCGACACCGCGGACTGGGTGTGGCTGGCCGTGCGCACCGACCCGGACGCCCCCGCCCACAAGGGCATCACGATGCTCCTGGTCCCGACCTCCGACCCCGGCTACTCCTGCACCCTCATCAACACCCTCGCCTCGCACGACACGACGGCCAGCTACTACGAGGACGTCCGGGTGCCCGCGAGCCGCCGCGTCGGCCCCGAGAACAAGGGCTGGCGACTGATCACCAACCAGCTCAACCACGAACGGGTCACCCTGGCCGCCCACGGCACCATGGCGATCCGCGCCCTGCACGACGTCCAGCGCTGGGCCGCGAACACCAAGCTCGCCGACGGCCGCCGGGTGATCGACCTCGGCTGGGTCCGCGGCCGGCTGGCCCGCACCCACACCCGCCTCGACGCCATGAAGCTGCTCAACTGGCAGATGGTCAACGCCGTCCAGGACGGCACGCTCACCCCGCAGGACGCCTCCGCCGTGAAGGTGTACGGCTCGGAGGCGAGGCGTGACGCGTACGCCTGGCTGATGGAAGTCGTGTGTGCGGCAGGCCCGTTGAAGGACGGTTCGGCGGGTGCGGTCCTGCACGGCGAACTCGAGCGCGGCTACCGCAGCGCCGTCATCTTCACCTTCGGCGGCGGCAACAACGAGATCCAGCGCGAGATCATCTCCTGGATCGGCCTCGGCATGCCCCGGGTCCGCCGCTGATTCGGAACCGCCGGGCCGGCCCGGCACGGCCCGGCCCGGCGCGGCGCGGTGAGGCTCAGAAGTCCTCCAGGTGGAGTGGTGGGGCGATCCTGAAGCACGCGGACTGCAGGTCCTGCGGAGGCTGGATGGGTTCGGCGAAGAGCTGGAAGTTCCTATGACGGATGAACCGGTCGGGGAACTTCACCGAACGGAACGACGCCTGGTTCGGGTCGATCTCCGCTGCCTCCAGGACGAAGGTCGACTCCTCGATGACCTGGGCCTTGACCTGGGGGTCGATGATCCCTTCGAAGAACTTGCTGTGCATCCGGAAGTCGTCGAAGGTCGCGATGCGAAGGCAGAATCCGTGCGGACCGACCGCTCGCACCAGCATGCCCGTGGTGCCGAAGTTCAGGCTCGGGCCGGTCCACTTGAAGGTGGCGTCACGACGGTCCTGATCGGTCTCGATCTTGGCGATGTCCATGAGGCCGGTGTGATCGATGACGAAGAAGTCCGGAAAGTCGTTCGAGAAGAGTGACAGCTTGAGGACAGCCATGGGTGTCCCCCGTTCCGTGATGCATGCACTGGTGTCTGCCTACGGGACGACTCGCACCGGTGTCGACCGCGCCGGCTGCGGAACAGGAGGGCGCGGGAGCCGAGGGGGTCGTCACTCTCTGCGTCCATGAGGGCGAGAGCACTACCTCCATCATGCGCCGGTGGGGGCGCGGACGCCAGTGTTCGCAACGGTCACCGATTCAACCACGCAGCTGGGCAGGGGTACTTCTACGCGGCGGCCAGATCGATGGCCGACACGGTGCCGTCGCCGCTGTTGGCGACGTAGACGCGGTCGCTGTGCGGCTCGAAGGCCAGGCCTTCCGGTCGGGCGCCCACCGGGACGGTGGCGCTCACCCCGTGGGACGCGGCGTCGATGCGCTTCACCGTGCCGTCGGACGTACTGACGTAGACGTTCCCTCCGGCGCCCAACCCCACCCCCACGGGCGCCGAGCCGACGTCGACGTGCGCCACGCTCCCGGCGGTGACGTCGACCACCGCCACCGCACCGGCGCCAGGATCGGCCACGTCACCGAGACCGTGCCGAAGTCGGGCTGGGTGACGTGGACGAGGTGGCTCATCAAGTCCACGGCCACGCCCAGCGCGCCAGGGACCTCGATGAAGTGGTGGGCAAAGGGCGGTAGTCGGCCACCGATGCCGATCACCGACACCCGGTGACCGCCGCGGTTGGTCACGTAGGCGCGAGCCGCGAAGTGGTCGGTCGCCACACCCGCCGCGCCGGGCGACTGGTCAGGGGGGCCTTCGACACCGATGGTGGCGGTGACGGCATCCCCCCTGGTGATCATGGACACGGTGTTGTCGCCGCCTTGGCCACGCAGACGCCGAACTGGGCGTCGGTCGCCACGCCCTCCGGGCGCGACCCGACGACGATGCCGGCACTCACCGTGTGGCTCGAGGACTCGATCACCGACACCGTCCCGGCACCGCGGTTGGTGACGAAGACCCGGCCGTGGACGTCCACGGCCACTCCCACCGGCTGCGCCCCCACCGCGATGGTGGCCACGACACTCAGCTGTTCGGCGTGCGGCGTGTTCATCGCTGTACGACCTCCCTGCGGTCACCCCGTCAGACGCACTCGCCGTTGGGGTTCACCGGCGTCCACGCGGACTCGCCGTGCACGTTGCCCGCCCGCACCTGGTAACACTGCCGCTCCGCCGACTGGCCGGTGAAGGTGTGTGACGTGGTGTTCGGGCCCACGCTCACGGTCGTGCCGCGCGTGCTGTTGCGGACCTGGAAGTGCGTCTCGTCGGTCACCACGTCCTCCCACTGCACCCGCACCCGGGAAGGATCCGCCGCGTCCCGGGTGGCGACCACGGCCGAGACCTCGGCGGGTCGTCCGACCCCCATGCCCGAACCGGTCGTGTGCTTCAGGCTGAAGGTCGCCGAGGCGCTGTCGGGGGAGAGCGGCTCGGTGTTCCTGACGGACAGCCTCGCGCCCGTCAGGCTCCCACCGGGCCGCATGCCCTGCTGGATGCCCTCGGACTGGCCGTCGAGGTCCCGGCTGAGGCAGCTCGACCCCTCGAAGAGCCGCAGCGTCGGCGTCGCCACGACCATCTCGTCGGACCTGAGCCGGACGTGGACGGTCAGCTCGCCCACGGTCTGGTTGGCCACGCAGTGCGACCTGACCAGCGTGTCCTGGGGTTTGTCATGGGTCAGGCGGACCAGCTTGCGCAGGTCGAAGGTCTGGACCGTGTCGTCGTCGAAGGCCCCGCCCGCGTTCTTCACCGTCATCGTTCCGGTCATGGCGATGGTGTGCGTCGTGGCCGCGGCAGCGGGCGGCGCCGACCACACGCACAGCAGGGGGATCGTAAGAGCCGCAGCGGCGGCGGCGCGTAGCAGACTCATCGCATACCTCGCGATCGGTGGCGGGTCGGGGTCGGGTCAGTCGGGGTCCGGGAGCGAGTCGGTCATCGGAGCGAAGGGCTGGGGCTCCTGGGCCATGCGATCGACTCCCGCGCCCGACCCGGTCGCGGCGCTCCCTTCCAGCATGCCGAGGCCCTCCCGTACCCGCACCCGCACGGGCGCCCCGCTCCCTCGCCGCCCGCCCCGGGGGTACGCTGCCGGTGACGGGGAGGTACGCATGACCGCGGCAGCACAGGCGGACCCGGGCCGGCCGCCGGCCGACGCCGATCCCGGCCTGTACGGGCCCGGCTCCGTCACCTGGCAGTGCCACGGCGACCCGATGATGTGGATCGCCGGCGTCCGCGCCCTCTACCTCCAGGCCCTGCACCCGCGCGCCGTCCGCGGCGTGCTGGAGAACTCCGACTTCCGCGACGACGCCTGGGGCCGGCTGCTGCGCACCGCCGACTTCGTCGGCACCATCACCTACGGCACCACCGACGCCGCCGAAAAGGCCGGCGCCCGCGTCCGCCGCATCCACGCCCGGCTGACCGCCACCGACCCCGCGACCGGTACCCGCTTCCCCGTCGACGACCCCGACCTGCTGCTGTGGGTGCACTGCGCCCAGATCGACTCCTTCCTCCACGTGCTGCGCAGGTCCGGCGTACCGCTCACCCGGGCGCAGGCGGACCGCTACGTCGACGAGAACCGGACCAACGCCCGCCTCGTCGGCCTCGACCCGGAGCAGGTCCCCGCCGACACCGCGGCCCTGGCCGCCTACTTCGAGCGCGTCCGCCCCGAACTCGCCGCCGGCCCCGACGCCCGCGCCGTGGACGCCTTCCTGCGCCGGCCGCCCGTACACCCCCTGCTGCGGCCCGCCCGCGCCCTGGTGTGGAGCCCCCTCGCCGCCCTCGCCTACGGATCGCTGCCCCCGTACGCGCACCGGCTCTACGGCCGCCCCGCCCCCTCCGCCCGCGGCACCACCCTCCTCCTGCGCCTCACCGGCCTCCTCCTGCGCGCCATTCCCGCAGGTCTGCGCTGGAAGCTGCCGCCAGGTCACATCTTGAGAGCGATCCGCCGCCTGGGCCCCGACAGTCGCCCCCGTGCATGCACACTGCGTGAATCGGCGGCCATACTGGACGGGCCGGGGGAGGCACAGCACGACAACGGGGGCGGCACCAGGACATGGCGGAGAGCAGACTGATCCATGGCCGTTACCGATCGCTCGACCTGATCGGCCGCGGCGGCATGGGCGAGGTGTGGCGCGCCCGGGACGAATCGCTGGGCCGGCAGGTCGCCGTGAAATGCCTCAAACCGCTCGGGGCGCAGCAGGACGCCCACTTCACCCAGGTGCTGCGCGAGCGGTTCCGGCGCGAGGCCCGGGTCGCGGCATCGCTCCAGCACCGGGGCGTCACCGTGGTCCACGACTTCGGTGACGACAGCGCTTCCGGAGGCATGCTCTACCTGGTGATGGAGCTGCTGGAGGGCCGCAACCTCAGCCAGCTGATGGAGGAGAACGGACGCCGCCCCCTCGCGGTGGACGTCGTCGTGGACGTGGCCGAGCAGGTCGCCGCGGCACTGGCCTACACGCACGAACAGGGCGTGGTGCACAGGGACCTCAAGCCCGCCAACATCATGCGGCTCACCGACGGCACGGTGAAGATCTGCGACTTCGGCATCGCGCGCCTCGCCCACGACATCGGCTTCACCGCGAAGCTGACGGGCGGCGGCATGGCCATGGGCACCCCGCACTACATGTCGCCGGAGCAGATCGCGGGCGGCGAGGTCGACCACAGCAGCGACCTGTACTCCCTGGGCTGCGTGCTCTACGAGATCGCCACCGGGGCGCCGCCGTTCGACCTCGGTGACTCCTGGTCGGTGCTGGTCGGCCACCGGGACACCGCACCGGTGCCGCCGCGCGAGCACCGGCCGGAACTCCCGGAGCACTTCGAGCGGGTGGTGCTCGACCTGCTCGCCAAGCAGCCCGAGCAGCGGCCCGCCACCGCCCGTGAACTGCACGCCCGGCTGGCCGCCCACCGCACCGGCGGCGTCCGGACCACCGCCGGCCACGCCGCCGCCCAGGCGCCCGCCGGCGCGCTGCCCGTCTGGGCCCACGGCATGACCGCCGGGCGTCGGGCGGGCGCCGCGACACGCCCGGTCGGCGGTGCGTGGACGGTCCTCACCGGCTCCTGGACCAGCGCCGCCCACCGGCCCGCGCCGGCCGGCGCCCCGGCCGCCCCGCCCGGCCAGGCCGCGCCCGTGGCCTCAGCCGGCTCCGCCGCGGACGCGCTCACGCCCGGAGGGGGAAGCGCCGCGGGCCCGTCCGTCGTCGCCCACCCGCCGACCGGCCACCCGTCGAGCGCGCAGCCGCCGACCGACCACCCGCCGACCGGCCACCCGTCGAGCGCGCAGCCGCCGACCGGCCACCCGCCGACCGACCACCCGCCGACCGGCCACTCGTCGACCGCGCAGCCGCCGACCGCCGCGCTGCCCGTGCCCGACCCCGCCCAGGACCCGCGCCTGACCGCCCCCTACGGCGTGCCGCCACAGCCCCGGACGGCGCACCGCCCCGCACGTCCCGACCACCCCGAGGCGCTCACCGCCCGCTACACCGCCGCCATCGCCCTCAGCCGGGCCGGCCGCCCCGCCGAAGCGCTGGCCGCGCACCGCGAGGTCGCCGACGGCCGGGCCCGGGTCCTGCGGCCGGACCACCCCGACACCCTCGCCGCGCGCCAGGAGACGGCGTACGTCCTGGGCCAGCTCGGCCGGCACGATCAGGCCCACGAGGTGTACCGCGCGGTGCTCGCCGACCGCACCCGCAGCATGGGCGCCGACCACCCCGACACCCTGCGCTGCCGCCACAACCTGGCCTGCGCGCTCGGCAGGCTCGGCCGCCACGCCGAAGCCCACCGCACGGCCGAAGAGGTCGCCGCCGCCCGCGCCCGGGTGCTCGGCGCGGACGACCCGGACACCCTGCTGAGCCGCTACGAGGCCGCGTACGCCCTCGGCCGGCTCGGCCGCTGGGAGGAGGCCCTGGCCGGCTTCCTGCAGGTCGCCGAGGGCCGGAAGCGGGCGCTGGGCCGCGACCACCCCGACACCCTGGCCGCCCGTTACGAGACCGGCATCGCCCTGGGCCGGCTCGGCCGCGGCACCGAGGCGCTGGACCTGTACCGGTCCCTGGTCGAGGACCGCACCCGCGCCTACGGTGCCGCCGACCCGGAGACCCTGCGCGCCCGCCACGTCCTCGGCGTGAACCTGGGCCGGCTCGCCCGCTGGGAGGAGGCCCTCGCGGAAGCCCGCCAGGTCGGCGCGGTACGCGCCCGGGTCCTCGGCGCCGACCACCCCGACACCCTGGTCAGCCGCCGCGAGATCGCGGTGGCCCTGGGCTGGCTGGGCCGCTGGGAGGAAGCGCTGCCGCTGTACGGGGAGGTCGCCGAGGCGCGCGGGCGCGCCCTGGGCGCCGACCACCCGGACACCCTGGACGCGGTCGGCGACCAGGCGTACTGCCTGGAGCGCCTCGGCCGCGAGCCCGAGGCCGCGGTCCTCCGCGCCCGCGTCGCCGAGCTCCGGGGCAGCGCCTTCGTCCACAGCAGCGCCCTGCCCCCGGCCGTGGGGGCCTGACCCGGCGGCCGCCCGCGGGAGCCACACCGGCCCGCGGCCCCCTGGTCGGGCGCCGCACGCCGTGTTACGAAGAGTCATGACGAACTGGACGCATGGCTTCCTGCACAGCCGGTACGACGCCGTCATCGTGGGCGGCGGCCACAACGGCCTCGTCGCCGCCGCCTACCTGGCCCGGGCGGGGAGGTCCGTGCTCGTCCTGGAACGGCTCGGCCACACCGGGGGCGCGGCCGTCTCGACCCGCCCGTTCGCGGGGGTCGACGCCCGGTTGTCGCGCTACTCCTACCTGGTGTCGCTGCTGCCGTCGAAGATCGTGCGGGAGCTGGGCCTGCGGTTCGAGGTGCGCAAGCGGTCGGTGTCCTCGTACACGCCCGCGGTGCGCGACGGCAGGCCGACGGGGCTGCTGGTCGGCGGCGGCGAGGCGCGGACGCGGGAGTCCTTCGCCCGGCTGACCGGCTCGGACCGGGAGTACGAGCGGTGGCGGGAGTTCTACGGCACCACCGCGGCGGTGGCGCGCCGGGTGTTCCCCACGCTCACGGAACCGCTGCCGTCCCGCAAGGAGTTGCGGGCCGCGGTCGGCGACGAGGCGGCGTGGCGGATGCTGTTCGAGGAGCCGCTGGGGCGGGCGATCGAGGAGCGGTTCCAGGACGACCTGGTGCGGGGGGTGGTGCTCACGGACGGGCTGATCGGCACGTTCGCCGACGCCCACGATCCGTCGCTGGCCCAGAACCGCTGCTTCCTGTACCACGTGATCGGCGGAGGCACCGGCGACTGGGACGTGCCGGTCGGCGGCATGGGCGCGCTCACCGACGCCTTGGCGGACGCCGCCCGGGCGGCCGGGGCGGAGATCGCGACCGGCCACGAGGCGGTGCGCATCGACACGGACGGCGCCGACGGCACCGGTGGCGCCGAGGTCACCTTCCGCACGGCGCACGGCGAGGGATCGGTCGCCTGCGCCCGCGTACTGGTCAACGCCTCCCCGCGGGCCCTCGCCGAACTGCTGGGCGAAACCCCGGCCGAGCCGGCCGAGGGCGCCCAGCTGAAGGTGAACATGCTGCTCAAGCGGCTGCCGCGGCTGCGCGACCCGCACGTCGACCCTCGTGAGGCCTTCGCCGGGACCTTCCACATCGCCGAGGGGTACGAGGAGCTCGCCCGGGCCCACGCCCAGGCCGCGTCGGGGGAGCTGCCCGCCGTACCGCCGTCGGAGATCTACTGCCACTCCCTGACCGACCCCACGATCCTGGGCCCGGAGCCGGTGGAACGGGGCCTGCACACCCTCACCCTGTTCGGGCTGCACACCCCGGCACGGCTGTTCCGCCGCGCCAACGAGGAGACCCGCGAGGTGCTGCTGGCCGGGACACTCGCCCAGCTGGACGAGCACCTCGCCGAGCCGCTCACCGAGTGCCTGGCGGAGGACGCCGACGGCCGGCCCTGCATCGAGGCGAAGACCCCGCTGGACCTGGAGCGCGAACTCCGCCTGCCCGGGGGGCACATCTTCCACCGGGACCTGTCCTGGCCGTACGCCGACGAGGGCACGGCCGCCGGCCGCTGGGGCGTGGAGACCGCCCACCGCACGGTGCTGCTGTGCGGGGCGGGCGCGGTGCGCGGCGGCGGCGTGAGCGGGATCCCGGGCCACAACGCGGCGATGGCGGTGCTGCACGGCGACTGACCGGCGGCCCGGCCGGTCAGTGGCTGTGCAGCCGGGGCAGGCGTACGGAGGCCGTGGCCACCAGCAGCACCACACCCGCCGAGCACAGCAGCAGTGCGGCCGGCGGCCGGCCGCCGTGCAGCCAGGCGGCGCCGGCCAGGCCTCCGGCGAACATGGTCAGGACGGACGCGGAGCGCCGGGCGGTGGCGCCGGGACCGTGGCCGAAGGCGGCGTCATGTCCGAGCAGGGAACCGCCGAGGAAGGCGGTCATGGCCCGGGTGACGAGGGTGGTGGGCATGTCCGGGACGCTCACCCGCATGGCGGTGACGTTCCGCAGGCCCATCGCCCCGGACAGCACGGCGATGGTGGCCAGGTGACGGCCGGTCGGCGCGCTGTGCACCGGTTCCAGGCCCCGTGCGACGCAGGCCGCGACGGCGAGCAGCGCGGCCTCGACCAGCATCCCGGCGATGAACCAGCGGTGCCCGCGCTGCTCCAGCCATCCCTCCAGGCGGGCGGCGGTCACCGCGCCCACGACGAAAGCGGCCACCGAGGTGGCCGGCGCGACGACGGAGAGGCCGCCAGCCCCGACGGTGCCGAAGGCGAGGAAGAGGACGTTGCCGGTCTGCATCCCGGTGAACACCGGCCCGAGAGCCAGGAAGCTCACCGCCTCGATCAGGCCGACGTTGAGCGTCAGCACGGCCATGAGCAGGGGCAGCGCCCCCGCCGGCCCGGCCGGTGCCCGCTTCCCCGTGCCCCGCACCGCGCCTCCCGCCTCCCGTGTCCCGCGTCCCGGCCCGCGGCGCTCGCGCCTGGCTGCTCGCCCGGCGCTTCCGTCGCCGTCGGGCCAGTGTCCGGGGTGTCCGCGGGCGGGGTGCGGCCCGGCGCGCCGGGCCGGGCCGCTCGTACCGCACATGCCGTTCAGTCGGCGGAACGGTGCCAGCCCGTGGCCTCGACGCGGGCCGCGTCGGCGGGCCGGTCCTCGGAGAACAGCAGCCCGTCCGCGGCGCCGCCCGGCTCCGAGATCCGGACGACGTCGACGTAGACGCCGCGGCCCACGTAACGGCCGGTCGCGGCGTGGCGGAACCGGAGCCGGACCTCGCGTCCGGCCCAGTCGGCGAGGGAGGCCTCCAGGCGGTGCCAGATCCGGCCGGACCAGCCGCCGGCCGTTCCCCCCGGCCACCGCTCCGGGCTGCCGCCGGCGGCCCGTACGGTGGTGAACTGGACGGGCGCCCAGGGCCCCTCGGGGGCGGTCGCGGCCTCCAGGTGGAAGGCCTGCTCGTCCGGGACGGTGTCCCACCAGACCGCGCAGCGCAGCCGGGCCCGGTCCCCGGCCGGGCGGACCGGCGGCAGGGTGAGCGTTCCGGAGCCGCCCGGGACCATGCCGGAGAACCAGGCAGGGCCGCCGTGCCGGGTGCGGACCGGCACGGCGCGGGCGAAGGCGTTGCCGGCCGCGACCCGCGGCGCGCTGCCGGCCCGCCAGGTCCGCACGGGGTGCACGGAGTTGCCGAGCAGCACCAGGTAGGAGTCGGTGGACGGGTCCAGGACCAGGGAGGTCCCGGTGAACCCGGTGTGGCCGGCGGAGTGCGGGGTGGCCATGGCACCCATGTACCAGTGCTGGTACAGCTCGAAGCCCAGGCCGTGCTCGTCGCCGGGGAAGGCGGTGTTGAAGTCGGTGAAGAGCAGTTCCACGGACGCGGGGCGCAGGATCCGCTTCCCGGCGTAGACGCCGCCGTCGAGCAGGGCCCGGGCGAGCACGGCCAGGTCCCAGGCGGTTCCGAACACCCCCGCGTGTCCGGCGACGCCGCCGAGGGCGTGGGCGTTCTCGTCGTGCACCTCGCCCCAGACCAGGCCGCGGTCCAGTCCGGACCAGGGCGGGCGCTGCACCTCGGTCGCGGCGGTGCACCGGCGCCAGGACGGCGGGGGGAGGTAGCGGGTGCGGTCCATGCCGAGCGGGGCGGTGATCCCGTCGCGGAGCAGCACGTCGAGGGTGCTGCCGGTGAGGCGTTCCAGCAGCAGCTGGAGGGCGATCAGGTTGAGGTCGGAGTAGCGGTACACGCTGCCCGGGGGTTCCTGGGGGCGCACCGACCACAGCAGTCGCAGCCGGCCCTCGCGGGTGGTCTCCTGGTAGAACGGCGCCCAGGAGCGCAGCCCCGAGGTGTGGGTGAGGAGCTGACGGACCGTGATCAGTTCCTTGCCGCCCCCGGTGAACTCCGGGAGGTAGCGGTGGACCGGTGCCTCCAGTTCCAGGCGGCCGCGTTCCATCTGCTGGACTGCGAGCACCGAGGTGAACAGCTTGGTCAGGGAGGCCAGGTCGAAGACGGTGTCCTCGGCCATGGCGATGCGCTGGGCCGGCGGGAACTCCCGCGGCCGGTCGGTGCGTCCGTCGTAGTCGGCGTAGCGGACGGCGTCGCCCATCGCGCGGTGCAGGGCCACCGTGCGCCCGCGCCCCGCGAGGACCACCGCGCCCGCGTAGTACGGGTGCTCGGGGGAGGGGCCGAGGAACCGGCGGGCCGCCTCCGCGACCGCTTCCAGGTGCCGCTCCACCAGCCCCGCCTGGCGGGCCGAGCCGTACCTCAGCCGCAGCCCCTGGAGGGCCCGGCGTTCGGCGGGGTCGCCCGCCGCGCCGGCGGCCCCTGGCAGCGCGGCGCCGAGCAGCACCGCCCCGCCCAGCGCGAGCAGCCGTACCCCGAGTCGCCTGCGGCTGACGCCGGGCGCGGCCGCGGCGGGCGGGGCGGTTCCCGGCGGGGCGGCTCCCGGCGGGGCGGCGGAAGCGCCGGGCGAAGCGCCGGCGGCGCCGTCCGTGTCCTGCCCGGCGCCCGTCCCCGTACCGCGGCCGGTCCCCGATCCTGTGCTCATGAACGGCCTCCTCTGCCTCGTCGCGCACGCTAACCGTTATCTGCCCGCCCGCCCGGCACTCCCCGCCCGGACGGGCACCCAAAGAATCTGACGCTGCATCAGAAAAGGTCTTCCCTCGACCGCCGCGCTACGGCATCCTGCGCCCCATGGAGACGGAGCTGAGCAAGAAACTGGGAGTCGAGCACGCCATCTTCGGCTTCACGCCCTTCCCGGCGGTCGCGGCCGCCATCACCCGCGCCGGCGGGTTCGGGGTCCTCGGCGCGGTCCGCTACACCGCACCTGACGACCTCCGCCGCGACCTCGACTGGATGCAGGCGCACACCGACGGAAAGCCCTACGGCCTCGACGTGGTCATGCCCGCCAAGAAGGCGGTCGACGGGGTCACCGAGGCCGACATCGAGGCCATGATCCCCGCCGGCCACCGCGAGTTCGTGCGCGAGACCCTCGCCAAGCACCACGTCCCCGAACTCCCCCCGGGCGAGGTCTCCGGCTGGCGCATCACCGGGTGGATGGAGCAGGTCGCCCGCAACCAGCTCGACGTCGCCTTCGACTACCCCGTGAGACTCCTCGCCAACGCCCTCGGATCGCCGCCCGCCGACGTCATCGCACGCGCCCACGACCACGGCGTGCTCGTCGCCGCCCTCGCCGGCAGCGCCAAACACGCCCGCCGGCACGCCGAAGCCGGCATCGACATCGTCGTCGCCCAGGGCTACGAGGCCGGCGGCCACACCGGGGACGTCGCCACCATGGTGCTCGTCCCCGAGATCGCCGAAGCCGTCGCACCGCTCCCCGTCCTCGCCGCCGGGGGCATCGGCAGCGGCGAACAGATCGCCGCCGGCCTCGCGCTGGGCGCCCAGGGCGTGTGGCTCGGCTCCCTCTGGCTCACCACCACCGAAGCCGACCTGCACTCCCGCGCCCTCACCGAGAAGCTCCTCGCCGCCGGATCCGGGGACACCGTCCGCTCCCGCGCCCTCACCGGCAAACCCGCCCGCCAGCTGCGCACCGCCTGGACCGAGGCCTGGGACGACCCCAGCGGGCCGGGAGCCCTGCCGATGCCGCTGCAAGGCCTGCTCGTCGCCGAGGCCGTCTCCCGCATCCAGAAGTACGAGGTCCAGCCGCTGCTCGGCACCCCGGTCGGCCAGATCGTCGGCCGGATGAACTCCGAACGCCCCGTCCAGGCCGTCTTCGACGACCTCACCCGCGGCTTCGAACGGGCCGTGGACCGCATCCACCGCATCGCCGGCCGAGCCTGAAGGACCGAAGGAGAGACCGGACATGAGCGAGAGCACCCCCAACGGATTCTGGGCCCAGGCCGCAACCGACCCCGGCCGGACCGTGCTCACCGCCCCCGACGGCGAACAGTGGTCCGCCGGCCGCCTCCACGCCGACGTCAACCGGCTGGTCCACGGCCTGCGCGCGGCCGGCCTCGAACGCGGTGACGCCTTCGCCGTGGTCCTGCCCAACGGCGTCGAGTTCTTCACCGCCTACCTCGCCGCCGCCCAGGCGGGCTTCTACCTCGTCCCGGTCAACCACCACCTGGTCGGCCCCGAGATCGCCTGGATCGTCTCCGACTCCGGAGCCAAGGTCCTCATCGCCCACGAACGGTTCGCCGGCGCCGCCACCGCCGCCGCCGACGAGGCGCACCTCCCCGCGAGCCACCGGTACGCCGTCGGAGCGGTCGCCGGCTTCCGCCCGTACGCCGAACTCCTCGACGGGCAGCCCGACACCGCGCCCGCCGACCGGACCCTCGGCTGGGTCATGAACTACACCTCCGGCACCACCGGCCGCCCGCGCGGCATCCGCCGCCCGCTCCCCGGCAAGCTCCCCGAGGAGACCTACCTCGGCGGCTTCCTCGGCATCTTCGGGATCCGCCCCTTCGACGGCAACGTGCACCTGGTCTGTTCGCCGCTCTACCACACGGCCGTGCTCCAGTTCGCCGGCGCCTCCCTGCACATCGGCCACCCGCTGGTACTGATGGACAAGTGGACCCCCGAGGAGATGCTCCGCCTCATCGACGCGCACCGGGTCACCCACACCCACATGGTCCCCACCCAGTTCCACCGCCTCCTCGCCCTGCCCGAGGCCACCCGCGCGGCCTACGACGTCTCCTCCATGCGGCACGCCATCCACGGCGCCGCGCCCTGCCCCGACCACGTCAAGCGGGCGATGATCGACTGGTGGGGCCACTGCGTGGAGGAGTACTACGCGGCCAGCGAGGGCGGCGGCGCCTTCGCGACCGCCGAGGACTGGCTGAAGAAGCCCGGCACCGTCGGCCGCGCCTGGCCCATCAGCGAACTCGCCGTCTTCGACGACGACGGCAACCGGCTCCCCGCCGGCGAACTCGGCACCGTCTACATGAAGATGACCACCGGCGGCTTCAGGTACCACAAGGACGAGGGCAAGACCCGCAAGAACCGCATCGGCGAATTCTTCACCGTCGGGGACCTCGGCGTGCTCGACGAGGAGGGCTACCTCTTCCTCCGCGACCGCAAGATCGACATGATCATCTCCGGCGGGGTGAACATCTACCCCGCCGAGATCGAGTCCGTGCTCCTCGGCCACCCGGCCGTCGCGGACGCCGCGGTCTTCGGCATCCCCCACGCCGACTGGGGGGAGGAGGTCAAGGCCGTCGTCGAACCGGCGGATGGCCACGAGCCGGGGGAGCGGCTGGCGGCCGACGTCCTCGCCCACTGCGCGGACCGGCTGGCCGCCTTCAAGCGCCCCAGGTCCGTCGACTTCGTCACCGCCATGCCCCGCGACCCCAACGGCAAGCTCTACAAGCGCCGGCTGCGCGAACCCTACTGGGAGGGGCACGACCGCCCGATGTAGGCCGGCCAGCGCAACCTGACGGGGCCGGCCGGGTTATCCCCGGCCGCGCCTTCCCCGACGCGCGGCCGGCTGTCGGTGAGATGTGCGGCGGACCGACAGGGTCCGCTCCTTGCCCCACCTCACCGACACTCCTCCGCGCCGCGCGCGGCCGGGGGAGGTAAGGACGACATGAACGCGAGTACCACCACCCGCCGCTTCCGGCGCCGGGCTCTGGCCGTCGCAGCGATCACCGCGGCGGCCGTCACCGGCCAGCTGCTCACCCTGTCCCCCATCGCCCAGGCCGACGGCGACCGCAACGCCGTCCGCACCGGCGTCAACCTGATGGAGCCCCCGCCGGGCGAGTACGACGGACCTCCGCCGGGGCACCAGCACGACGGGCCGCAGCCGAAGCCGAGGAAGAGCGTCCCGCACGGGGTGCAGGAGTTCAGCAACAACGGCACCTTCGTGCCCCCGCCCGGCGTCACCTCGGTCTTCGTCCAGGCCTGGGGCGCCGGCGGCGGTGGCGGCGGCGGTGGCGGCGGTGCCGGCTTCATCGAGGGCGGCCTCGACGGTGACGGCGGCGACGGCGGTGGCGGCGGTGGCGGCGGCTTCGCCTGGTGCACGGTGCCGGTGAAGCCCGGCAAGAGCTACACGATCACCATCGGCGAAGGCGGCGTGCGCGGTAACGGCGGCCCCGCCGGCAACGGAGGCAACGGCAACGGCACCGTGAACGGCGGCCCCGGCACCGAGGGCGGCGACGGCGGCAGGACCCTGGTGACCAACAACCGGGGTGAGGTGGTGGTCGAGTCCACCGGCGGCACCGGTGGCGGCGGCGGCGGAGGCGGCGAGGCCGACGGCGACGACGGCGCACCCGGAACGGTCGGCGAGGGCGGCACCGGCAACTGCCGGACCGGCGGCGTGACCCGCCGCGGCCTCCCCGGGGAAGGCGCGGAAGGCGCCGACCCGATCGACGGCATCGTCGAGACGCCGCAGAACGCCGGTGGCGGTGGCGACGGCGGTGAGGGCGGCGAGGCAGCGACCTTCACGTCCGCCGCCGAAGCCGGCGACCCCGGCAACGCCGGCGGCGACGGGTACGTCGTCGTCTTCTGGTAAGCCCTCCCCGGCCGTACGGCCGGAGCAGCGGCGGCCGCGAACCCCCCGCCGGGGTACGCGGCCGCCGCGCCCCGTTCTCAGGCCATTCGCCCCGACACGGCATGACATGACAGGTTTGGGGACATGAGTACGGCAAACAAGAGGTCCCCCTTCACCGACTGGACCGTCGTGGTCCCCCTCGTCGCGCTGGTCGCGCTCGTGGCGAGCTGGGGGCGCGACCTGCCCGGCTACGCCGTGGTCCTGGTCGCCCTGTGCCTGGCCGGCGCGGTCCTGGCCGCCGTCCACCACGCGGAGGTGGTCGCCCACCGGGTGGGCGAACCCTTCGGCTCACTGGTCCTCGCCGTCGCCGTCACCGTCATCGAAGTCGCCCTCATCGTCACCCTCATGGCCGACGGAGGCCCCAAGACCAGTTCCCTCGCCCGGGACACCGTCTTCGCCGCCGTCATGATCACCTGCAACGGCATCGTCGGCCTCTCGCTGCTCGTCGGCGCGCTGCGCAACCGGATCGCCGTCTTCAACGCCGAGGGCTCGGGCACCGCCCTCGCCACGGTCGCCACCCTCGCCACCCTCAGCCTGGTCCTGCCGACCTTCACCACCAGCAAGCCCGGCCCCGAGTTCTCCACCCCGCAACTGGCCTTCGCCGCCGTGGCCTCCCTGGCCCTGTACGGCCTCTTCGTCGCAGTCCAGACGGTCCGTCACCGCGACTACTTCCTCCCGGTGGAGACCGAGGACACCGGCAGCACCCCCTCGGACGACCGGCACGCCGCCCCGCCCGCCGCCGGCGCCGCTCTCCTCAGCCTCGTCCTGCTCGTGGTCGCGCTGATCGCCGTGGTCGGCGACGCCAAGGCCGTCTCGCCCACCATCGAGTCGGTCGTCGCCGACGCCGGCCTCCCGCACGCCGTGGTCGGCGTCATCATCGCCCTGCTGGTGCTGCTCCCCGAGACCCTGGCCGCGGTCCGCGCCGCCCGCCGCGACCGCGTCCAGACCAGCCTCAACCTCGCCTACGGCTCGGCCATCGCCAGCATCGGCCTCACCATCCCGGCCATCGCCCTGGCCTCCATCTGGCTCTCCGGCCCCCTCCTCCTGGGCCTCGGCCCGACCCACATGGTGCTCCTGGCCCTCACCGTGGTCGTCGGCGCCCTCACGGTGGTCCCCGGCCGGGCCACCCTCCTCCAGGGCGGCGTCCACCTCGTCATCCTCGCGGCGTACCTCTTCCTGGCGATCAGCCCCTGACCCGCGGGCCGTGATGTCACCGGCTGCCTGTTGAATGGCCTCCTACCTCTGTGCAAGGAGCGCCACGCGCATGTCCATACCGCCGCCCCACGGGCCCTCGTACCCCCAGCCGTACCCGCCGTCCGGACCGTACGGCGGTCAGCCGGGCTGGTACCCGCCGCCGAAGAAGACCAACGCGCTGGCCATCGTGGCGTTCGTCATGGCGCTGGTCTGCGCGGTGCCGACGGTTCCGCTGATCCTCGGCGTCATCGCCCTCTCCCAGATCCGCAGCCGGGGCGAGAACGGCAGGGGCCTGGCCATCGCCGCCGTCGTCGTCCACGGCGTGACCCTCGTCTTCTACGTCCTCGTCTTGGTGCTGGGGCTCTCCGGCGCCCTGGACGACGGCCCGCCGGCGAGGCGCGACACCACCGGCGGCATCACCGCCCCCGGCTCCAGCGACGTCGAGGACATCCGCAAGGGCGACTGCTTCAACACCGACGACGACCTGACGGAGTACCAGGACCAGGACGGCGGCCGGGCCGCCATGTCGGTCCGCGTCGTGCCCTGCGACCAGCCCCACGAGGGTGAGGCGTACGCCGTGTTCGACCTGGCCGACGGCGCCTACCCGGGCACGGACAAGGTCGTGGCGATCGCCGAGGAGCGCTGCGGCGGCAAGGCGCTCACCGACTACGTGGGCGACGCCGCGAACCTCTCGGAGGACCTGGAGGTGTACTACTACTACCCGCAGCCCGGCACCTGGGTCCTCGGCGACCGCGAGGTCACCTGCTTCCTCGGCAACGTCGACGGCTCCACCACCGGCTCGGCCCGCGGCACCGGCTCCTCCGGCTCGACCGGCTCGACCGGCTCGACCGGCTCCTCCGGCTCGACCGGAACCATCGGCGCCTGACCGCCGGCCGGCACGCGCCCCAAGGGCCCCGCCGAAACGACGGGGCCCTCCGGGACCGGGCGCTCAGGGGCGGATGCCGTCGCAGCTGAGGTGGAGGTGACGGGGGCCGCGGAGCACCGCGTTCTGGCGGTACGGGGGCGGGTCCTCGCGCAGACGGGGCTTCTCCAGGCGGCGGGCCAGTTCCGAGAGGGCGAGCTGGGCCTCCAGCCGGGCCAGGGGGGCGCCGAAGCAGCTGTGGATGCCGCTGCCCAGACCCAGGTGCTGGATGTCCTTGCGGTACGGGTCGAACGTGTTCGGGTTCTCGAACCGCTCCGGGTCGCGGTTGCCCGCCGCCAGCACCAGCCACAACGAGGAGCCCTTGGGGATCGTGACCCCGCGGACCTCGATGTCGGCCAGCGTGGAGCGCTGCGGGACCAACTGGACCGGCGGCTCGTACCGCAGCAGCTCCTCGACCAGCGGGACCGCCAGGGCCGGGTCCTCCCGCAGCTCCGCCAGGTACTGCGGATGCCGCAGCAGGGTCAGCATGCCGTTGGTGATCAGGTTGACGGTGGTCTCGTGGCCCGCGACCAGCAACAGCGCCGAGGTGCTGAGCAACTCCATCGTGGTCATGGTCTCGTCCTGGCCGTGGCCTCCGGCGGCCAGGTCGGAGAGCATGTCACCGACGGGGTTGCGGCGCCGCTCCTCGATCAGCCCGGCCAGGTACATGCCGAGTTCCATCCGCGCGTCCTGGGTGACCTTCAGCCGCTCCCCGGGATCCGCGTCCGGGTCCGGGTCCAGGCTCGCGGCCAGGGTGTCCGCCCACACGTGGAAGCGGGACTCGTCCTCCCGCGGCACCCCGAGCAGCCGGCAGATCACGGTGACCGGGAACGGGTACGACACCTGCTCCACCAGGTCGAACGAGCCGGGGTCCTCGATGGAGTCGATCAACTCCTGCACGATACCCTGGAGTTCGCCCCGCAACTCCTCCACCCGGCGCGGCGAGTGCGGCGGGCCGAAAGGGCGGTTGGTGATCCGCCGCAGCCGGTCGTGTTCGGGCGGGTCCAGCCGGAGGAAGGCCGGCGGCAGCGCCGAGGACGTCTCGTCCTCGGAGTCCCCCAGCGGATCGTTGGTGTTCCGGGCCAGGTTGCGGGCGTCGGAGCTCACCCGCGGGTCGTGCAGCAGGCTCAGGATGTCGTGGTATCCGCTGATCACGAACGGCCCGCCCGGGTCCTGGTACACGGGCGTCTTCCGCAACTCGTCGTACAGCGGGTACGGATCGGCTCGGTTGGCGTGGTCGAGGATCCGGCGCAGGATGGTCTCGCTCATGGCTGTTCCTCCGGGGCCGCGCGCGGCGGCCGCTGTCAGTGCCGGGCGGGGGTGAACGTCATCCGGCGGTCGGCCGGGGAGTAACCGCTGAGGGTGACGGTCGGGCCGTGCGTGGGCACCGACGGGTCGGGGAAGTCCGCGGGCATCGGCTGCCGGCCCTCCGGACGCCGGTCCACGTTGTCGAACTCCGGCGGGAACGGCGCCGTGCTCTCGATCAGCCGCTCGTAGAACTGCAGCCAGCGGGCGTTGTCGAAGGTGACGGCGCCGATGACGCGGCCCTGGTAGCCGTACACCCCGGTGAACCGGCGCTCGGCCCGCGAGCCCTGCGCGATGAGGATCTCGCTGCCCATCGAGGGAACGCCCACGGACTTGATGTTCACCCCGAACTGGGTGGACCAGAACGCCGGCACCCAGATGTGCGGACGGCGGTCGCTGCTCTCCGAGACCATGTTGTGGGCCGCGGTCTCCGCCTGCGAGACGGCGTTGCCCCAGTGCTCCAGCGAGATGAACTGGTAGCCGAACAGCGGGTGCGGGGACCGCGCCACGTCACCCGCGGCGAACACGTCGTCGGTGACGATGCCGCGGATGTCGAACGCCCGGCAGCCCGCGTCGCAGGCGATGCCCCGCGGCCCGGCGCCCAGCCCCGAACCGGCCAGCCACTCGGTGTTCCGGACGGCCCCGAGGGAGACGACCACCACGTCGGTCTCCACGGTGCTGCCGTCCGACAGGTGGGCGGCCCGCACCCGGCCGGTGGAGTCGCCCTCCAGCCCGGTGACCATCACCCCGGTACGCAGGTCCACGCCGTTCTCCCGCTGGAGTTCGGCCGCGACCTCGCCCACGACCCCGCCGAGCGCGCCGACCAGCGGGGCCGCGCCCCGCTCGGCGACGGTGACGTCCAGGCCCCGCTCCCGGCAGGCCGAGGCGATCTCGGAACCGGTGAAGCCGGCGCCGATGACCAGCACCCGGCGGGGCCCCTCGGCCATCCGCCGGGCCAGCGCGGCGCCGTCCTCGCGGGTCCGCAGCACGAACACCCCGTCGAGGTCGGCCTCGGCCGGGTTCGGCCACGGCCGCGCCCGTACGCCGGTGGCGATCAGCAGCCGGTCGTACGGCACCTCCTCGCCGTCGGCGAGCCTGACCCGCCGGGCGGCCAGGTCCAGGCCGCTCGCCGGCACGCCGAGCCTCCACTCGGCGTCGATCGCGCGGCGCCGCGGCAGTGCGGTGTGCTCGGCGGGCGACCGGCCCAGCAGGACCTGCTTGGACAGCGGCGGCCGGTCGTACGGCTCGTACGGCTCGTCACCGATCATGGTGAGGGAACCGGTGAAGCCCTTCTCGCGCAGGGTCTCGGCGGCGCGCAGCCCGGCCAGCGAGGCGCCGACGACGACGATGCGGCCGTCCCGCTTGAGCGCGTCCACGGCGGAGTCGGCCATCGTCAGGCCTCCCCGCCGCCGTGCGCGGACGCCGGGCCGGGAGCCGCGGCGACGGCGGGATCCTCGACGAGGATCGCCTGCACGGGGCAGGCCGCGGCGGCCTGGGCCACCCGGGCCCGCTGCGCCTCCTCGGCCTGCGGGTCGTAGAGCAGTCCCTCGTCCCCGTGCATCGCGAAGACGTCGGGCGCCAGGAACGCGCACTGGGCGTAGCCCTGGCAGCGGTTGAGATCGACGACGAGCCTCAGCAAGGTTGCGGTCCTTTCGGTGCCCCCGGACATCCCACGGCCCCAGCCTGCGGGCAGCGGCCCCCCGGTGCCCCTCCCGGCGGTCCGGAGGAGTGAGGCCGTCACGTCCGCCGGCCACCGGCGGCCCGCAGCACGGTCACGCTGACGACCAGGGCCCATGCCGGGAACACCAGCTCGGACCAGGGTGCGGCGGCGCCGACGAACAGCAGCACCAGGCCCGCGGCGAACCCGAGGGCCGTCACCGGGCGGGGCAGCACGCCCATCCGGCGGCCCATGGTGGAGGTCACGAACACGAACACGGCGGCCATCCGCATCGAGTACGTCATCAGGAGGGTGTGCGCGTACAGCCGGCCGAACTCGGAACTCCGGTCGGACTCCAGTACGGTGCCGGCCGCCGCGGCGGCGGCGAACATGGCCGCGACGAACACCAGCCCGCTGCCCAGGAAGGCGGTGGCGAAGAA
The DNA here is from genome assembly GCF_042900645.1 of Streptomyces sp. NPDC012888. Classification (NCBI taxonomy): domain Bacteria; kingdom Bacillati; phylum Actinomycetota; class Actinomycetes; order Kitasatosporales; family Streptomycetaceae; genus Streptomyces; species Streptomyces sp. NPDC012888. Next base: position 25,584 of record NZ_JBIBBM010000023.1, read on the forward strand.
CCGGTCCTCCGCCTCCCCGGTGTGCTCCCGCAGTGCCCCCATGAACCACAGGAAGGCGATCCCGGCGAACGGCACCAGCTGGATCGCCCAGCTCACGGCCCGCTGGGCGTCCGCGTCCAACTGGACGTCACCCGAGGCGGCACCGGCCGGCAGGGCGGTCCGCAGCAGCACGATGGCCGTGCCCAGCAGCAGGGCGAACACGATCCCCGCGACCCCGGCGGCCCGCGGCGTCGCCAGGCGCTCGTCGCCGGGTCCCGCCGGCGTGCGCTGTCTCATCCCACCAGCAAGCCGGGACGGGCGCGCACCCGCCAGCGGGGCCGCCCGCCCGGGTGACGGCCGGCCCGGGCGACCCGGCCCGGGCGACCCGGCGCGGGCGGCCGGCTCGGCGCGGGCGGCCCGGCGCGGAGGTGGCTCAGCGCGAGCGGGCGGCCCGCAGGAGCAGCCGGACCGGCGCCAGGCCGCCGTAGCCGACGTCCCGGCGCAGCGCGCCGCTGCCGGCCGCCTCGACCAGGGTGAGCTGGTGCGCCATCAGCTCCCGCATCACCCGGCCCACCCGGCGCAGGCCCGGATGGGCGTGGTCCACCACGTCGGCGGAGGCGTCGAGCGCGGCCCGGGCCCGCCCGCAGGCCTCCGCCAGCAGCGCACGCACCCCGGCGGTGTCCCGTGCCGATGCGAGGTCGGCGCGGCTCACCCCGTGCGCGGCCAGCCGGTCCTCGGGCAGGCAGAGCCGGCCGGCGGCCAGGTCCCCGGAGAGGTCGGCGAGGAAGTCCACCCGCTGCGCGGCGTCCACGAAGCGGAACCAGGCCGCTCCCTGCTCCTCGTCCGGTCCGCCGGGGTACTGGAGGCCGGTGAACACCACGATGCCCGGCCAGGCGTACGTGCGGAGGTAGCCCTGGAAGGCGGCCTCGTCGGCGAAACCGCCGAACGAGGCCTCGGCCGACTCGGCGCCCGCCAGGAAGGACCGGATCCAGTGCGCGGGAAACCCGCGCACCGCCACCGCGTGCGCGTAGGCGCGCAGCACCGGATCGGGGCTGTCCCCGGTCTCCAGTGCCTCCCCGACCCGGTCGGCGAGCGCGGCGAGGCCCGCCGCCCGCTGCTCCGGCGTGCCCGTCTCGGCGGTGTCGTCGACCAGGTTCATGAAGGCCAGACCCGCCGTCAGGTACGGCACCAGCGGCGGCTCGGCCAGCAGCCGCAGGGCCAGGTAGGGGGCCTTCTCCCGGCGCAGCACCCGGCGGGCGGCCGTCGTGTGGTCCGCGCGGCGGGCGGGGTCGGATATCTCGGCCGCGTCGAGGGTGCGGCGCCAGCTGGGCACGGGGAGGGACTCCTCTGTTTCGGTCGGCGATCACCGTACCCGGCGGCGTTCCCTCACTCGAACGGGAGGACGCCCGCGAGGCGCAGCCTGCGGAGCGTGGCCCGTTCGTGGACCAGCCGGCCCACGATCGCCCCGCCGTAGACGACGAAGCCGACGCCGACCAGCCACGACTGCACCACCAGCAGCGTGCCGAACGGGCCGTAGGTGATCGCGTTCGAGGCGATCAGCGGGGAGAACACCAGCTGTGAGAACACGCGCAGGCCCAGCAGCCCCGCACTGGTCGCGACGGCCCCTGGCAGCAGGGCGCGCCACCGCACCCGGCCGCCGAGCAGCAGCCGCTGCGACCCCCAGAAGAAGAGGCAGGTCCCGGCGAGGTCGCCGGCGGCACCCAGGACGGTGCCGACGGCGTCGTGATCCGGCGAGGGGATGACGATCAGCACGGCCAGGTAGCAGACCAGCAGGGCCAGCCAGACGACGTGCCGCCACATGGTGTGCCAGCGGGCGGTGGGAACGTCCCAGATCTTCTCGTAGCAGGTCTGCACGGCGGAGCCGAAGGTCAGCCCGAACACCGTGAGCGCGGCCAGTCCGAACGCGGTGGTCCGCTCCAGCGCCAGGTCGGCCGCACCGAACAGGGCCTCGATCCGCTCCCGGGAGTAGACGGCGACGCCCAGGGCCTGGCCCAGCCAGCGGCCGAAGTTCTGACCGCTGCCCGGAGCGGCCGCCGCGACGACGACCAGCAGCGGCACCAGGGTGAGGAACCCCAGGGCGGCGAAGCCCATCGCCCGGTGCATCAGCTCGATCTCCCGGCCACGGCTCCACACCAGCCCGGCCGGGGAGGCCTGCAGCCGGTCGTGGAGCCGCCGGAACGTCGAGGTCACACGGCTTCCCCTACCCGGCGCGCCGCACCGTCCGCCGCCCGCCGCCGCCCATTGCGCCCGAAGGGGTGGCGGGCCCGCGGCCGTCCGGGTGCTACCGGCCGCGCAGGTCCACGACGCGCTTGATCTTGCCGACCGAACGTTCCAGGGTCTCCGGGTCCACGATCTCCACGCCCACCGAGACGCCGATGCCCTCCTTGACCGCCCGGGCCACCGAACGCGCGGCGGACTCCCGGTCGGCGGCGCTCGCGCCCCGCCGGGCCTCGGCCCGCACGGTCAGCGCGTCCATCCGGTCCTCCCGGGTCAGCCGCAGCTGGAAGTGCGGCGCCACCCCCGGGGTGCGCAGCAGGATCTCCTCGATGTTCGACGGGTAGAGGTTCACCCCGCGCAGGATGATCATGTCGTCGCTGCGCCCGGTCACCTTCTCCATCCGGCGGAAGGCGGGCCGGGCCGTCCCCGGCAGCAGTCTGGTCAGGTCCCGGGTGCGGTACCGGACCACCGGCATCGCCTCCTTGGTCAGGGAGGTCAGGACCAGCTCGCCGGTCTCGCCGTCGGGCAGCACCTCGCCGGTGAACGGGTCGACGACCTCCGGCAGGAAGTGGTCCTCCCACACCGTCAGCCCGTCCTTGGTCTCGGCGAACTCCTGCGCCACGCCCGGGCCGATCACCTCCGACAGGCCGTATATGTCGACCGCGTCGACGCCCAGGCGCTCCTCGATCTCCCGGCGCATCTCCTCCGTCCACGGCTCCGCGCCGAAGATGCCGGTCCGCAGGGAGGTGGCCCTGGGGTCGACGCCCTGCCGCTCCATCTCGTCGAGGAGGGTGAGCATGTAGGAGGGCGTGACCATGATGACCTCGGGACGGAAGTCCTGGATCAGGCGGACCTGCCGGTCCGTCATCCCGCCGGAGGCGGGCACGACGGTGCAGCCCAGGCGTTCCGCGCCGTAGTGCGCGCCGAGGCCGCCCGTGAACAGGCCGTACCCGTAGGCGATGTGCACCACGTCGCCGGGCCGGCCGCCCGCCGCGCGGATGGAGCGGGCCACCACGTCGGCCCACACGGACAGGTCCCGCTCGGTGTACCCGACCACGGTGGGCTGCCCGGTGGTGCCGCTGGAGGCGTGTATCCGCCGGACGTCCGTGCGCGGCACGGCGAACATGCCGAAGGGGTAGTTGTCCCGGAGGTCGTTCTTGCCGGTGAACGGGAAGAGCGACAGGTCCGCCAGGGAGCGGCAGTCCGCGGGGTGCAGCCCCGCCTTGTCGAAGGCGCGGCGGTAGAACGGCACCCTGTCGTAGACCCGTTGCAGGGTCGCCCGCAGTCGCTCCAGCTGCAGCGCTTCCAGCGACTGGCGGTCGAGCCGCTCGCTCTCGTCCCGGTACGTCTCCATGCCGCCCCCGTCCGCCAGTGAACCGACCGATCATTCGGTAGCCTGCCTGAGTCGCGCCGCCAAATCAATGACTCGAACGGGTGAGCGCTGCTTGGATGTGCCCCATGCCGATCTCGAACACCTTCACGAGCTACGACGGGACCCGCCTCGCCTACCACGAGCGGGGCGGTGGCGAGCCGTTGGTCTGCGTGCCCGGCGGCGCGATGCGCGCCTCGGAGTACCTCGGGGACCTGGGCGGACTGGCCGCCGGCCGGCGCCTCGTCCTGCTGGACCTGCGCGGCACCGGGGACTCGGAGGTCCCGGCCGACGAGTCCACCTACCGGGTCGACCACCAGGTCGCCGACCTCGAAGCACTGCGTGAACACCTCGGCCTGGAGCGGATGGACGTCCTCGCCCACTCGGCGGGCGGGAACCTGCTCCAGCTGTACGCGGCCGCCCACCCGCACCGGCTGCGCAAGGCCGTCCTGGTCACCCCGACGTCCTGGGCGGTCGACCTGCCGACCACCGCCGGCCACCGGCTCGGGGCGGCCCGGCTGCGCGCGGGGGAGGAGTGGTACGAGAAGGCGTACGCCGCGTACCGGGCCGTCCTCGACGGGGACGGCGGCGATGCGGAATGGGACTTGGCCATGCCCTTCTTCTACGGGCGCTGGGACGAGACGGCCCGGGCGCACGCGGCGGCCAACGACCGCCAGCAGAACGAGCGGGCGGCCGAGGTGTACGCCGGCCCCGGCGCCTTCGACCCGCCGGCCACGCGGGCCGCGCTGCGGGGGGTGGGGGCGGAGGTGCTCGTCCTGGCCGGCGAACTGGACGGGAACCCCCCGCCGGTCCTCGCCGGGCAGCTCGCGGAACTTTTCCCCCGCGGGGTGCTGGACGTGCAGCCGGGCGCGGCGCACTTTCCCTGGCTGGACGACCCCGCGGGGTTCTCGGGCCGGGTGGAACGCTTCCTCGCGGCGGCGGCCTGACCCACCGCGGGCCCGCTCCCAGCGGGGCTCCGCCCCGCACCCCGCGCCTCAAACGCCGGCGGGGCTGGAATCGCGCCCCGCGCCCGGAGCGTTCGGCCGGGGGCAGGTGACGGGCCGGGTCCGGAGCGGGTGGCGGCGCGGCGGGGTCAGGGGCTGGTCGGGGATTCGGCCGTGGCGAGGGACCTGGCCCAGCGGTAGTCCGCCTTGCCGCTCGGGGAGCGGCGGATCTCCGGGGTGACGACCAGCTGGCGGGGGATCTTGTAGCCCGCCAGCCGGGTGCGGCAGTGGGCCTGGATCTGCTCCAGCGTCGGGGTCGTGGCGCCCGCCCGCACCTGGACCACCGCCGCCACGTGGTTCCCCCACTTCGCGTCCGGAACCCCGGCGACCAGCGCGTCGTACACGTCCGGGTGCGCCTTCAGGGCCTGCTCCACCTCCTCCGGGTACACCTTCTCGCCACCCGTGTTGATGCACTGCGAGCCGCGGCCGAGGACCGTGACGATGCCCTCCTCGTCCACCGTCGCCATGTCGCCCAGCAGCACCCACCGTTCGCCGTCCCGCCGGAAGAACGTCTCCGCCGTCTTCGCCGGGTCGTTGTAGTAGCCCAGCGGCACGTGGCCCCGCTGGGCCAGGCGGCCCGGTACCCCGACCGCGACCGGCTCGTGGGTCACCGGGTCGACCACCGCCGTGCGCTGGTTCACCTCCAGGCGGAAGCCCTTCTCCGGTCCGGAGTCGTCCGTCGCCTTGCCGTTGGACCCCGACTCCGAGGAGCCGAAGTTGTTCAGGAGCAGGGCGTTCGGCACCAGTTCCCGCAGCTCCGCGCGGACCGTGTCCGACATGATCGCCCCGGACGAGGAGATGCTGAACAGGGAGGACATGTCCGTGCCCCGCAGCGGGCCGCGCAGCGCGTCGACCAGCGGTCGCAGCATCGCGTCGCCGACCAGGGAGATGCTCGACACCTTCTCCTTCTCGATGGTGCGCAGCACCTCCTCGGGCACGTACTTGCGGTGGATGACGATCCGCTGGCCGTAGTTGAACGCGACGAACGACGTGAGCGTCGACGTGCCGTGCATCAGCGGGGGAGCGGGGAAGAACGTCAGCCCCGCGCCGCCCGCGGCGACCCGCTCGGCCAGCTCCTCCGGCCGCTTCACCGGTTCGCCGGACGGCGCGCCGCCGAACAGCCCCGCGAAGAACAGGTCCTCCTGGCGCCACATGACGCCCTTCGGCATGCCGGTGGTGCCGCCCGTGTAGATGATGAACAGGTCGTCGGCCGACCGGGGGGCGAAGCCGCGCCCGGGGGAGCCGGCGGCCTCGGCCGCGGCGAACTCCACCACGTCCAGGCCCGGCGCGTCCGCGGGCGGCTCGCCCACCCGGACCAGGTGCCGCAGCCGCGGCGTCTGCGGGAGGGCGGCGGCGACCCGCCCCGTGAACTCGGCGTCGAAGACCAGCGCGGCGAGGTCGGCGTCGTCGTAGAGGTAGACCAGCTCCTCCTCCACGTACCGGTAGTTCACGTTGACCGGCACCAGCCGGGCCTTCAGGCAGGCCAGCACCGTCTGCAGGTACTCGACCCCGTTGTACAGGTGCAGGCCCAGGTGCTCGCCGGGCTGCAGGCCGCTGTCCAGCAGGTGGTGGGCCAGCCGGTTCGCCGCCGCGTCCAGCTCCGCGTACGTCAGGCGGCGTTCGGCGCCGGTACCCGGGTGGTCGACGTACACCAGGGCCTCACGGTCCGGGACCACGTCCACGACCGACTCGAACAGGTCGGCAAGGTTGTACTCCACCGTTCCTCCTGACCCCGGACATCCGGACTTCCCCGACACATCCCGTGTCGGCGGTCATTAGAGCGCCGCGCCCTCCAAGTGGGAAGGGCGCCGTCCAAAAATCTGACTGGGTGTCAGAAAGCTATTGAACTGCACCCGCCCCTCCTGCAACCTGTTCTAGGTCTTGAGACGGGAGGACGGCAATGGGCGGGACCGAACACCTGACCGTGGAACGTCACGGAGCCACGATGGTGCTCACCATGAACAGGCCGGAGGCGAAGAACGCGCTCTCGCTGCCGCTGCTGGTGGGGCTCTACGACGGCTGGCTGGCCGCCGACGCGGACGACACCGTCCGTTCCGTCGTGCTCACCGGAGCGGGCGGTGACTTCTGCGCCGGCATGGACCTCAAGGCCCTCGCCGGCAAGGGCATGGACGGCGACCACTACCGGGACCGGCTCAAGGCCGACCCCGACCTGCACTGGAAGGCGATGCTCCGCCACCACCGGCCCCGCAAGCCCGTCATCGCCGCCGTCGAGGGCTACTGCGTCGCCGGAGGCACCGAGATCCTCCAGGGCACCGACATCCGGGTCGCCGGCGCCGGCGCCACCTTCGGCCTCTTCGAGGTCCGGCGGGGCCTCTTCCCCATCGGCGGCTCCACCGTCCGCCTGCCCCGCCAGATCCCCCGCACCCACGCCCTGGAGATGCTCCTGACGGGCCGCCCCTACTCCGCCGAGGAAGCAGCACGCATCGGCCTCGTCGGCCGGGTCGTCCCCGACGGCACCGCCCTCGCCGAAGCCCTCGACCTCGCCGAACGCGTCAACGCCTGCGGCCCCCTCGCCGTCGAAGCCGTCAAGGCCTCCGTCTACGAGACCGCCGCCATGACCGAGACCGACGGCCTCGCCGCCGAACTCACCCGGGGATGGCCCGTGTTCGACACCGCCGACGCCAAGGAGGGCGCCCGCGCCTTCGCCGAGAAGCGCCCCCCGGTGTACCGCCGCGCCTGACCCCCACCCCCGCCGAAACGAACAGCCGAAAGGGCCGCCCCATGACAGCCGCGCCCCCACCGGAGGTGCTCCGCGCACCCCTCGTCGTCGAGTTCCCCTTCACCCGCTCCCTCGGCCCCGTGCAGAGCGCCTTCCTCACCGGCCTGCGCGAGCGCGTCGTCCTCGGCGTGAAGACCTCCGACGGCACCGTGATGGTCCCGCCCACCGAGTACGACCCGGTCACCGCCGAAGAAGTGCGCGAACTCGTCGAGGTCGCCCCCACCGGCACCGTCACCACCTTCGCCTGGAACGACCACCCCCGCCCCAACCAGCCCCTCGCCACCCCCTTCGCCTGGGTCCTGGTACGCCTCGACGGCACCGCCACCGGCCTGCTCCACGCCCTGGACGCCCCCGGCCCCGACGCCGTCCGCACCGGCATGCGCGTCCGCGTCCGCTGGGCCGCCGAACGCGTCGGCGCCATCACCGACATCGCCTGCTTCGAACCCGACGGCACCCCCGGGACGACCGGCGCCACCGCCCCGCCCACCCCCCACGACGGCACCTTCCGGGACGCCGTCACCGGCATAGTCGCCCCCGCCCGGCTCGACTACACCTACAGCCCCGGGCGCGCCCAGACCGCGTACATCAACGCGCTCGCCGAACAGCGCACCGTCGGCGAACGCTGCCCCTCCTGCCGGAAGGTGTACGTGCCCCCGCGCGGCGCCTGCCCCACCTGCGGCGTCGCCACCACCGACCGCGTCGAGGTCGGCCCGGCCGGCACCGTCACCACCTTCTGCATCGTCAACATCAAGGCCAGGAACCTCGACATAGAAGTCCCCTACGTCTACGCGCACATCGCGCTGGACGGCGCCGACCTCGCCCTGCACGGCCGGATCGGCGGCATCCCCTACGACCAGGTCCGCATGGGACTGCGCGTGGAACCCGTCTGGACGCCGGGCGGCCGCCACCCCGACCACTACCGCCCCACCGGCGAGCCGGACGCCGAGTACGACACGTACAAGGAGCTGCTGTGACCGCCACCCGACCCTCGCGCGACCACGCCCGCGAGGTCGCGGTCGTCGCCTTCGCCCAGAGCGACCACCGGCGCCGCACCGACGAGCTCAGCGAAGTCGAGATGGTCATGCCGGTCCTGCACCAGGTCCTCGCCGCCACCGGGCTGAAGGCCGGCGAGATCGGTTTCACCTGCTCGGGATCCTCCGACTACCTCGCCGGGCGCGCCTTCTCCTTCACCATGACCCTCGACGGCGTCGGCGCCTGGCCGCCCATCTCCGAGTCCCACGTCGAGATGGACGGCGCGTGGGCGCTCTACGAGGCCTGGGTGAAACTCCAGACCGGCGAGGCCGACACCGCCCTCGTCTACTCCTACGGCAAGTCCTCGCCCGGCCCCCTGCGCGACGTCCTCACCCGCCAGCTCGACCCCTACTACCTGGCCCCGCTCTGGCCCGACTCCGTCGCCCTCGCCGCCCTCCAGGCCCAGGCCCTCATCGACGCCGGCGACACCGACGAAGCCGCCCTCGCCGCCATCGGCGCCCGCAGCCGGGCCGCCGCCACGGCCAACCCGCACGCCCAGCTCAGCGGAACCGTCCCCCAGGGCGACTACCAGGTCCGGCCACTGCGTACGGGCGACTGCCCGCCCATCGGCGACGGCGCGGCCGCGGTGGTCCTCGCCGCCGGGGACACCGCCCGCCGGCTCTGTCCGCGCCCCGCCTGGATCACCGGCATCGACCACCGCATCGAAGCCCACGGTCTCGGCCTGCGCGACCTCACCGACTCCCCGTCCACCCGGACCGCCGCCGAACACGCCGGACTCTTCGACGCGCCCGTCGACACCGCCGAGCTCCACGCGCCGTTCTCCGCCCAGGAAGTGGTCCTCCGCAAGGCCCTCCGCCTGGACGGCACGGTCACCGTCAACCCGTCGGGCGGGACCCTCGCCGCCAACCCGCTCATGGCCGCCGGCCTCGTCCGGATCGGCGAGGCCGCCGCCCGCGTCCACCGCGGGGAGTCCGACCGGGCCGTCGCCCACGCCACCTCCGGCCCCTGCCTCCAGCAGAACCTCGTGGCCGTCCTGGAAGGGGACCCCCGATGAGCAAGGAGCCCGTGGCCGTCGTCGGCATCGGCCAGACCAAGCACGTCGCCGCCCGCCACGACGTGTCCATCGCCGGACTGGTCCGCGAGGCCGCCCTCCGCGCCCTCGCCGACGCCGGACTGACCTGGGCCGACATCGACGCCGTCGTCATCGGCAAGGCCCCGGACTTCTTCGAGGGCGTCATGATGCCCGAGCTCTACCTCGCCGACGCCCTGGGAGCCGTCGGCAAACCGATGCTCCGCGTGCACACGGCCGGCTCGGTCGGCGGCTCCACCGCCCTGGTCGCCGCCAACCTGGTCGCCGCCCGCGTCCACGGCACCGTCCTCACCCTCGCCTTCGAGAAGCAGTCCGAGTCCAACGCCATGTGGGGCCTGTCCCTGCCCGTCCCCTTCCAGCAGCCCCTGCTGGCCGGCGCCGGCGGCTTCTTCGCCCCGCACGTCCGCGCCTACATGCGGCGCACCGGGGCCCCCGACACCGTCGGCTCCCTCGTCGCCTACAAGGACCGCCGCAACGCCCTCAGGAACCCGTACGCGCACCTGCACGAACACGACATCACCCTGGAGAAGGTCCAGGCCTCGCCCATGCTGTGGGACCCGATCCGCTACTCCGAGACCTGCCCGTCCTCCGACGGCGCCTGCGCCATGGTCCTCACCGACCGGGCGGGCGCGGCCCGGGCGCCGCACCCGCCCGCCTGGATGCACGGCGGCGCCATGCGCAGCGAGCCCACCCTGTTCGCGGGCAAGGACTTCGTCTCCCCGCAGGCCGGCAAGGACTGCGCCGCCGACGTCTACCGGCAGGCCGGCGTCACCGACCCGCGCGGGCAGATCGACGCGGTCGAGATGTACGTGCCGTTCTCCTGGTACGAGCCCATGTGGCTGGAGAACCTCGGCTTCGCGGAGGAGGGCGAGGGCTGGAAGCTCACCGAGTCCGGGGTCACGGAACTCGACGGCGACCTCCCGGTCAACCCCTCCGGCGGCGTGCTCTCCACCAACCCCATCGGCGCCTCCGGCATGATCCGCTTCGCCGAGGCCGCCCTCCAGGTCCGCGGCCGGGCCGGCGACCACCAGGTCGACGGCGCCCGCCGGGCCGTGGGCCACGCCTACGGCGGCGGCGCCCAGTTCTTCGCCATGTGGCTGGTGGGCTCCGAACCCCCCACCACCTGACCGCGGTCCGCCGCCCGCGAACCGCGCCGGACCGGCCACGCGTGACGCGCCGTGGCCTGTCCGGCACAGCCCGCCGTGACTACCCTGACCCCCGGACGACGACGCACGCCGTACGGGAGGAGCACCACGTGGCCGAACACCTGACCGCCTCGCCGGTCACCGGCTGGGGCAAGCCGGACCTCGATCTCAGCGCAGCGGACTGGCAGTCGAGCAGCCGGGGCGTGGGCGACGTACAGATCGCCTTCGTCGAGGGCTTCATCGCCATGCGCAACAGCGAGCGCCCCGAGAGCCCCTCGCTGATCTTCGCCCCGGACGAGTGGCGCGCCTTCGTCCTCGGTGCCCGGGGCGGCGCCTTCGACCTCACGTAGGCCGGCGCCCGGGACGGGCCCGGGGTCCGTCCGGCCGGCGCGGAACCTCGCCGCCCGGGACGGGCCCCGCCCGGCCTCAGCCGATCACGCGGGTTCCGACCCGGAACCACTCGTGCCAGTCGCCGTGCCACCAACTGCTGTACACCAGGCCGTCCTCACCGACGATGAACAGGTCCATCTGGTCGTCGTTGCGGGCCTGTACGGCGATGGGCGAGCCCGGCGCGAAGGTGCGGGTGCCGATCGTGAACCATTCGTGCCACTCGCCGTGCCACCAGTTGCTCCACACCCGGCCGTTCCTGCCGACGGCGAAGACGTCCATGTAGTCCGGGTCCCGGGTGAGCGTGGCGACGGGCGCGTTGGGCGGCAGCGTGAGCGAGCCGATCCGGGCCCAGTCGTGCCATTCCCCGTTCCACCAGGCGTTGTACACCCCGCCCTCGCGGTCGGTGGCGAACAGGTCCATCTGGTCGTCGTTGCGCGCCTGCGCCGCGACCGGGGTGAGCGGTGCGAAGGGGACGGCGCCCGGGACCGTGAACCAGTCGTGCCACTCGCCGTGCCACCAGTTGCTCCACACGCGGCCGTCCGCACCGACCGCGAACAGGTCCATGTGGTCGGAGTGCCGGGCCAGCGAGGTGATCGGCGTCCGCTCCGGCAGCGTGAGCGAGCCGATCCTCCCCCAGTCGTGCCACTCGCCGTGCCACCAGGCGTTGTGGACGCCCCCGTCCGCGCCGACCGCGAACAGGTCCATGTAGTCGGGGTCCCGGGTGAGCGTGGAGACCGGGGTCCACAGCGGGAAGCTCCGGGTGCCCACCCGGAACCAGTCGTGCCATTCCCCGTGCCACCAGGCGCTGTACACGCCCCCGTCGTCGCCGACCGCGAACACGTCCATCTGGTCGTCGTTGCGGGTCTGGGTGCTGATCGGGGTGTGCTGCGGGAAAACGCGGGTGCCGAGGCGGAACCAGTCGTGCCACTCCCCGTTCCACCAGGCCGACCGGGCCAGCCCGTCGGCGTCGATCGCGAAGACGTCCATCTGGTCGTCGTTGCGGGTCTGGGTGGCCAACTGGTGGGGGGCCTCGCGCGCGGCCTCCAGGCAGAGCGCGAGCAGCGCCGCGGTCACCTCGCCGACGATCAGCCGCATCTCCTCCCAAGGCGGCTGGAACTCCCGGCCCCACTCGATGACGTACGGCCGCGTCCGCGGCTTCGTCGGATCGACGAACCGCCGCGAGTAGGCCCAGTCGTCACTGGTGCCGGCCGTCGGGTACAGGGCGAACGACGACTTCGCCGTGTACGTGGTGCCCCGGACGGCGGCCAGCGCGTCCCGCATCAACCCCGCCTGCCGACGCAGCACGTGCAGGTCGCCCGGCGGGATGTACTCGCGGTACACCTGGTCACCGGCGATGCCGCGCATCCCGTGGTGCGCGGTGGCCCGGAAGTTCATGGCCGGGTCGTGGACCTGGGCGTCGTCGTCGCCCCAGGGGTACAGGATCAACTGGGAGTGGCTGTGCACGTCCACGAACCAGTGGGTGCGGCGGTGCAGGTCCAGCGCCCACCGCACGTTCTCCGTCTCCGGTTCGGAGAACGGGCCGGGGCCCTGGTACGTCTGGGTGGGGTCGCAGGGCTTCTTCGAGGTGTGCGCCTCGATGGCGGACTTGGGGGAGAAGGCGGTACCGAAGTCGAACAGGAAGTCGAAGTTCCTGTTGATGTCGACGCCCACGCAACGCGGATCCCCCCCGGACCGGGCGGGGTTGCGGTTGCGGCGCCAGTCCGCGTCGGTCATCTGGCTGTAGTGCCGGCCGTCCGGGTTGACCATCGGCACGATCAGGATGTTGATCCGCCGCATGACGGTGCGCAGGTCCAGCTCGGAGAACACGCGGTCGCCGTAGCGCAGCCCGGTCGTGGCGGTACGGGCCCGGAGCAGGTCGGTGGCGAGGTTGATCAGGATCTCGCAGCTGCCCCATTCACGGGCGTGCGACCCGCCGATCAGCACGACGGTCGGCAGGCTGCCGCCGGCGAGCGGACCCAGCCGCATCGCCGGCACGGTACGGCCCTCCACCGACAGCCTGGGCAGGACGATCTCCTCGCACAGGGACGGATGGGCGGCCAGCAGGTTGCGGACCGCGGACTCCACCTCGGCGACGTTCAGGTAGCTCATCGCGCCCCCTCCGGCACCAGGACCCCGACGCCGTCCGGCAGGCCGCCGTCGGCGAAGCGGTCGCCGCGGCCGACCTCGTCCTGGCGGACCAGACCGGTCTCGGTGGCGTCCGCGGTGATCTCCGCGCTGGCCCCGCGCTCCCGCACCACGGCCAGCCGCCGGCCGTCGGCGTACGTCTCGACCCGGGCCACGCCGCCCTCGTCGACCTCGACCCCGCCCACCGTGTCCAGCCGCAGCTCCCGGATCAGGGTGTGCAGCAGCTCCGCGCCGCCCGCCACCGGGGAGGCGTACAGCACCGCCCGCATGACCTTCAGGCCGGGCGCGGCGGCGTACCGGGCGCGCAGGTTCACCAGCCCCCAGTCGAGCTGCGCCCGACTGCCGAACTCCCGGAAGATCCCGGTCCCCTCCCGGGCGGCGGCCACCGCCTCCTCGTGCCGGCGGGCGTTCTGCAGGTACGAGGACGACACGACCAGGGCGTCGGCGAGGTCGAGCCGGCGGCCGAGCCGGCGGAGGATGTCCACGCGTTCGCGGGCCGGGGGGAGGGATTCCTCGTGGCGGCCGGCGTTGGCGTAGCGGGCGGCGAGGTTCTCCAGCCCCCAGGCGAGCCGCAGTTCGTCGCCGAGTGCGCGGTAGAGGGCGACGCCTTCGCCGGCGGCGGCGATGCCCTCGTCGTGCCGGCGGTTGTCCTGGCAGTAGGCGGAGAGCACGATCAGCGACGCGGCCAGTGCCGCCCGGTCCCCGAGCCGCCGCCGCAGGGCCACCGCCTCCCGGGCCGGAGGGAGGGATTCCTCGTGGCGGCCGGCGTTGGCGTAGCGGGCCGCCAGGTTCTCCAACGCCCAGGCCAGGCCCGGTTCGTCGGCGACCTCGCGGTACAGCGCGACGCCCTCGGTCGCGGCGGCGACGGCCTCCTCGTGCCGGCCGACCGCCTGGAGACGGGCCGACAGGAGGATCAACGCCCGCGCCAGGCCGGGCCGGTCACCGGCCCGCCGGCACCGGTCGACCTCCGCCTGTGCCTGCGCCACCCCGTCGTCGGCCCCGGCCGGCGGCCGGGGTGAGGAAAACGGCGGGGTCGGTGAAATCGGTGGGATCGGGGGGACCGGTCGGAATCGAGCCGCTCGAGTCGTTCGGTTCGGTCATGCGGTGCACTCCCCACTCGTGGTGCAACCCTGCGCGCGGTGATCCGCTCGACGGCCAGCGTCCCAGACATGTCCACCAAAGTGGTACCAAGTAACCCGAACGGACCACCTTCAGGGGCAGGAATCGCGCCACCTCACCCGGGCCGCCCTGACGCCCCGCCCGCGCCCCGGCGAAACGATCCGTGCACCGGTGATCCCCCGCCGGCCCGCCCGACCGCACCCCGCGACCCGCCGGTAGACCGGCCCCGGCAGCGACGCGAACCGTACCCGCCCGCCCCAGCGCCGGGCGCAGCGGACGCCCGCCCGCGCACCGGCGAGAAGATGCGATCTGTCCCGGACAGTAGGCTCCGCCCGCGCGTGCGCGGGCGTACGCTGAACCCCGAACCGACCGGGGGGTAACCAGCGATGACGGACCGCCGGACCCACGTGGGCCGCACCGTGCTCGAACGCGACGCCGAACTGGCCACCGCCGACGAAGCCCTCGACCGGCTCACCGGCCCCCGGGCAGACGAAGGCGGAGCCCTGCTCGCCCTCGCCGGACCGGCCGGCCTCGGCAAGACCACCCTCCTCGCCGAGATACGCCGCCGCGCCCACAGCCGGCACTGCACCGTCCTGGCCGCCCGCGGCGGCGAACAGGAGCAGAGTCAACCCTTCCACGTCGCCCGGCAGCTCATCCAGCCCCACCTGGCCGGCACCACCGAGGAGGAACTCCGCTCCGCCCTCGGCTCCTGGTACGCCATCGTGGGACCCGCCCTCGGCCTGTGCGCCGCCGAGGAAGGGGCCCCGCCCGACCCCCAGGGCCTGCGCGACGGCCTCGACTGGGTCCTCACCCACCTCGCCGTACAGCGCGCCCCCGTGGTGATCGTCCTCGACGACGCCCACTGGGCCGACCCCGAATCCCTCGGCTGGCTCGCCGCCTTCGCCCCGCGCACCGAACACCTCCCGCTGCTCCTCGTCGTCGCCTACCGCCCCGACGAACTCCCCGCGCACGGCGACGCCTTCCGCACCCTCCCCGGCCGCGCCGGACAACGTCCGCTCACCCTGGAACCGCTCACGCCCGCCGCCGTCCGCACCCTGATGCGCGAGACCGTCGGCGGCCACGCCGACGACGCCTTCTGCCGCGAAGCCTGGGCCGTCACCGCAGGCAACCCCTTCGAAGCCGTCGAACTCGCCGCCAAGGTCCGCGACCGCTCCCTCGCCCCCGTCGAAGCCAGCGCCCCCCTGCTCCGCGACCTAGCCGCCGCCCAGCGCGGCAGCGGCCTCGTCGCCCGCCTGCGCAACCTCGGACCCTCCACCGTCCGCTTCGCCTGGGCCTGCGCCGTCCTCGGCACCGCCATCCCGCAGGAACTCGCCGCCCGCGTCGCCGCCCTCGGCCCCGGGGAAGCCGCGGCCGCCACCGACCGGCTGCGCACCGCCCGCATCCTCTCCGCCCCCGCGGAGGACCACGACGGCCTGGAGTTCGTCCACCCCCTCATCGCCACCGCCATCTACCGGGCCATCCCCGACGCCCTCCGCACCGCCCTGCACGGCAAGGCCGCAGCGGCCGTCGTCGACGCCGGACTCGGCGCCTCCGCCGCAGCCCGCCACCTCCTCGAAACCCACCCCGAGAACGACCCCTGGGTGGTCCGCACCCTCCGCGAAGCCGCCCGCGAGAACCTCCGGGCCGGCGCCCCCGAAGCCGCCCGCCGCCAACTCGCCCGCGCCCTGCTCGAACCACCCGACTACGGCGAACGCGCCGCCGTCCTCTACGAACTCGGCTGCGCCTCCCTCCTCACCGAACCCGCCAACACCGTCAACCACCTCCGCGCCGCCCTCGACGAACCCTTCGACGACCCCGCCCTCCGCCAGGGCATCGTCATCCGGCTCGCCCAGGTCCTCGCCCACAGCGACCGCCTCGCCGAAGCCTCCGAGGCCCTCGCCCGCGAGATCCCGCTCACCCCCGACGCCCGTGGCCGCCTCCGCCTGACCTCCGAGCAGTTCATGTGGGACGCCTTCCGCGCCGACGAACCCGACTCCCCGGCCCGCTCCCGCCGCCTGGCCCGCCTCGCCGACCGCCTCACCGGCCGCGACCTCACCGAGCGGTACGTCATCGGCCTCCGCGCCTGGGACGCCACCCTCCGCGGCGAACCCGTCGACGTCGTCCTCCACCACGCCCGCCGCGCCCTCGGCGACCGGCTCAGCTGGGCCGAGGAGGACCGCGGCTTCGAGGTCCCCGTACTCGTCGCCCTCACCCACCTCTACGCCGACCGGCCCGGCCGCGCCGAGGAACTCTTCGAAGCCGGCACCGCCGAGTTCGAACGACAGGGCTGGCGCGGCGCCCACCTCTCCTTCGCCCACAACCTGCGCGCCTACATCCGCTTCCGCCGCGGCCGCCTCACCGAGGCCGAGGAACTCGCCCGGGCCGGCCTCGCCCTCGCCGAACGGGTCGGCCGCCGCACCCCCGTCCACTGGTACGCCATCGCCATCCTCGTCGAGGTCCTCCTCGCCCGCGGCCGCACCGACGAGGCCTGGGAACTCGCCCGCGAACACGAGTACGGCGAACCCTTCCCGGCAGCCGTGGTCTTCCCCGACTCCCAGACCGTCCACGCCGAACTCCTCCTCGCCCGCGGCGACCGCAAGGCCGCCGCGGCCGAACTGGAAGCGGTGGACCGGCGGCTCACCCCGCGCGGCATTCAGAACCCCTCCTGGTGCCCCTGGCGGCTCCACCTCGCCCGCGCCATCGCCCCCGAAGACCCCGAACGCGCCCGCGCCCTGACCGCCGGAGCGGTCCGCCGGGCCCGCGCCTTCGGCGCCCCCTCCGGCATCGGCCAGGCCCTCCGCCACGCCGCCGAAGTGGCCGCCCCCGCCGACCGCGTCCCCCTCCTCACCGAATCCGTCCACCTCCTCTCCGCCTCCCCGGCCGGCTACGAACTCGCCTGCGCCCTGGCCGCACTCGGCACCGAGACCGGCGACACCGACCTCCTCGCCAGGGCCGTGGCCACCGCCCGCGAATGCGGGGCCGACGGCCTGGAAGCCCGGACCACCGCCACCCTCGTCCGCCTCGGCGGCACCCCGCCCTCCGGCCCGGCCGGCGCCGAGCCGCTCACCGCCGACGAACGCGCCGTCGCCGAACGCGCACTCCACGACACCACCGCCCCGCCCCCGCCCACCGACCACGACCACCCCCGGCGCCCCGCCGACGCCCTCCTCTCGGCCGTCTACCGTAAGCTCGGCACCGACCGCGCCGGCCTCGCCGAAGCCCTCTCCGCCGCCGGCGCCGGATCCGCCCGCCCGTGACGGCCCGCCCGCAGACCCGCCATCCCCGTACCCGCCGATCACCGGCGGAGGACACCCCGGGCCCGCCGCCGGGGATGGCACAGTGGGCACCATGCAGCACGTGATGATCGTCGACGGGGCCAACGTGGTCGGCTCCGTCCCCGACGGCTGGTGGCGGGACCGGCGCGGCGCCGCCGAACGCCTCCGGGACCGCCTCGCCACCCGCCCCCGCACCGGCACGGACACCGGCACCGAGCACGAGATCATCCTGGTGGTCGAGGGCGAGGCCCGCGGAGTGACCTCCGTCCCCGGCGTACGCGTGGACAGCGCACCCGGCAGCGGCGACGACCGCATCGTCGAACTGGCGGCCGAGCACGCCGACCGCGGATGCCTCGTCATCACCGCCGACCGCGAGCTCCGCGCCCGCGTCGAAGCCCTCGGCGCCACCTGCTCCGGACCAGGAACGCTGCGCCCCTGACCACCGGCCCCACCCCGCCCGGCCCGGGCCGGCCGTTCGGCCGGAAGGCGGCCCCGCCCGCCGGAAAACCCACCCGGCCACGTACCATGGCGGCATGTCCTTCCTCCGCCGCCACCGTGCCGCCACCCCCGCGGGCCCGGACTTCGACGTCCTCGCCATGGACCCGGGCGACTGGCCGGGCAACCTCGGCGCCGGGCTGCTGCCCGCCGCCGACGGCAGCTGCCAGGGCGTCTTCCTCCGCTACGACCTGTTCGGCGGACGCGGCCCCGCGATGATCATCGGCAACCTGCCCGAGGGCTCCCCGGCCCGGGAGCTCGCCGACAAGCAGGTCCCCTTCGAGGTGGCCCAGCTCCTCGACGCCCTGGAGAACGACGAGGACGTCGAGGTCACCGGCGTCGAGGACTGCCCCGTCATGCAGGGCGACAACCTCCTCATCGTCCGCAAGATCAAGCTCTCCGAGGGCCGGATCTCCTGCGTGCAGTTCGACCGCAGCGACAACGTGCTCGTCACCATCGCCAGCTGGGACCGGCCGATCAGCGACGACCTCTACGCCCTGCTCAAGCCGCTGCCCGCGGAGCTCTTCCAGCAGGGCTGAGCCCTCCCGCGCCGCGCCCGCGGACCGCAGGCGGGCCACGGCCACCGCCGCGGCGGCTCCCGCCCGGCCCGCCCCGGCCCGGTCCGGGGCGGCTACGACGCGTCGGCGATGTCGTTCGCCGCGACGTAGCCGAAGGTCATCGCGGGCCCGATGGTCGAGCCCGCCCCCGCGTAGCTGCGCCCCATCACCGCCGCGCTCGCGTTCCCGGCCGCGTACAGTCCGCGGATCACCGAGCCGTCCGGCCGCAGCGCGCGCGCCCGGGCGTCCGTGACGATGCCGCCCTTGGTGCCGAGGTCACCCGGGACGATCCGGAACGCGTAGAACGGCGGCACCCACAGCGGGGCCAGGCAGGAGTTCGGCCGCACCGCCGGATCCGTGTAGTAGTGGTCGTACGCCGTGTCGCCGCGGCCGTGATCCGCGTCCGTGCCGCTCCACGCCTGCGCGTTGAACCGGTTCAGCGTCGCCCGGAACGCCGCGGCCGGCACCCCCATCTGCGCGGCCAGCGCGTCCCAGGTCCACGCCTTCCTCACCACCCCCGACTCGTACCACGCGTCCGGGAAGGCGAACGTCGGCAGCACGTCCTTGAACAGGTACCTGTTGCGGTAGTTCTGGTCCACCACGAGCCAGGCCGGGATGTGCGACCCCGGCGCGCCGCGGTCCTTCTCGTACATCACGTGCACAACGTCGCTGTACGGCGCCGCCTCGTTGACGAACCGCGCGCCCGCCGCGTTCACCATCAGCCCGCCCGGCAGTGTCCGTTCGGCCAGGCAGAAGTACGGCTCGCCGGGCAGCGGGATCGACGGCCCCCACCACGCGTCGTCCATCAGCGCCAGCGCCGCGCCGGCCCGCTGCCCCGCGCGGATCCCGTCACCGGTGTTCTCCCTGGCACCCACCGACCAATGGGTGCCGATGGGCTGCTGCTGGTGTTCCGCCCGCATCGCCGCGTCGTGCTCGAAGCCGCCCGACCCCACGATCACACCCCTGCGGGCCCGCACCACGCCCCGCACGCCCGCCTTCTCGACCACCACCCCGGTGACGGCCCCGCCCTCCCGGACCAGGTCCACCAGCGGACTGTCCAGCCACACCGGCACCCCGGCCCGCATCAGCCCCACGCGCAGCCCGGCCGCCAGCGCCTGCCCCATGGTCAGCGGCTTCTCCCCGCGCAGGGCCGCCGCGGCACCCCGTGCCAGGCACTCCGCGGAGACCGCCGCGCCCCTGGCGTTCACCGCGGCCAGCGTCAGCCACTTGTAGTCCTGGCTGAACACCACCATCCCGGCCGGGACGGGCATGTACGCCGGGTTCAGCCGGGCCAGCTCGGGCCCCAGCAGGTTGCCGTCCAGCTGGTCGGGCTCGATGGACCGGCCGCCCGCCAGCCCGCCCGGCAGCTGCGGGTAGTAGTCGCTGTAGCCCGGCATGAACCGGAACCGGAGCGGGCTGTGGGCCATCACGAAGTCCAGCATCTCCGGCCCGCGCGCCAGGAACGCGGACCGCCGGTCCGCCGGCACCTCGTCCCCGACCACGGCCGCCAGGTACGCCGCCGCCTTCTCGGGGGTGTCCGGTACCCCGGCCGCGCGGATCACCGAGTTGTTCGGCAGCCAGATCCCGGCCCCGGAGCGGGCCGCGGACCCGCCGAAGGTGGAGGCCTTCTCGACCACCAGGACGCCGAGGCCCCGCTTGGCGGCGGTCAGCGCGGCCGTCATGCCGGCCGCCCCCGAGCCCACCACGACGACGTCGTACTCGCCGAGCGGCGGTTCCGCGGCCGCCGCCGACGCGGCCGGAAGCACCGTCGAGGCGATCGCACCGGCACCGGCCAGGACCGTACGACGGGAAGGGAAGGAAGACATGGGCGGGCTCCAGGGGGCAGCGGGAACGGGGCGGGGCGGAACACTTCTGATGCTGAATCAGAAAAGGTGTTCGGGGGATCATGTGAAGTCAAGTCACGCACCGGACGGACCGTCACCGGCCCGCACCCCACCGCCGGCTGCCGCCCCCTTCCCCGACCCCGGACACCGCTGAACCCCCGGGCGGAGGAGTTTCCCGGGGGCTCAGCGACCATGGGGGTGGGGATCTGCGGGGCGGTCCTCGTTCAGCGGGTGCCGACGGCAGCCCGCACCGCTCTGCGGGCCATCCCGCAGTCGTCGTGCAGGCGGCGGAGCAGCAGCCGCTGTTCCTCACCCGCGGAGAGGTGACCGGTGGGGAGCGGCTGCACCGGGGCGGACGCCTGCATGGAGCGCTGCACAGCCATCTCGGACATCCGGATCTCCCTGGTCAGCACCAGCATCAGGTTCACCAGGAAGGCGTCCCTGGCGGCCGTCCCCTGCGACTGGGCCATCCGGCTGATGCTCGCGCGGGCGGCCGGCGCGTCGCCCAACACGGTCCACAGCGTGGCCAGGTCGTACCCCGGCAGGTACCACCCGGCGTGCTCCCAGTCCAGCAGGACCGGGCCGGCCGGCGACAGCAGCAGGTTCGACAGCAACGCGTCACCGTGGTTGAACTGCCACTGCGGCCCCGCGACCGCCAGCCCGTGCAGCAGCTTCTGCAGGTCGCCCAGGTCCCGGTCGGTCAGCAGCCCCAGCTCGTGGTACCGGGTGATCCGCGAGGCGTAGTCCAGCGGCCGGCCGAACAGCTCCGCCGGCGGACGCCACTGGTTCACCCGGACCACCGCGCCCAGCGCCGCCCGTACGTCGGGCCGCGGCGGGGCCTCCACGGGATGCCGTTGCAGGGCCGCCACCCGGCCGGCCATCCGTTCCACCACCAGCGTGCAGTCCTCCGGGTCGGCCGCGATCAGCCTCGGCACCCGCACCGGCGGGCGGTGCCGGACGAACGCCCGGTACGCAGCTATTTCGTGCCGGTACCGCTCGCGCCACTCCGGCGAGTGGTCCAGTAAAACCTTGGCGACGGCGGTCGTCCGGCCTGTGGTTCCCACCAGCAGCACCGACCTCCCGCTCCGGCGCAGCACCTGCACCGGAGCGAACTCCGGGCAGATCCGCTGGACGGAGGCGAGGGCGGTGCGCAGCTGCGCTCCCTGCGGCCCGGAGAGGTCGATCCTGCCGCTGAGCGGCTGGGTTCCCGCCCCCGGCATGCGCCGCGCCCGCACGGTGCCCTGCGCCGGGGCGGCCGGCCGCCCGGGTTCGAGGTAGGGGCCGCCGCCCGCCTGGAAGGTGCGGTGCGGCCGGACGGGTGCGGACACGGAGGACGATGCTGCGTACATGACGGATACGGATCCCTTCGTGCGCCGACGAGTTGCGTACGCCGCCCCGCCCGATCCCGTGCATCACCCTGGGGAGTGCGGCCGGGGGACCGGGTCGGGGAGGCGCATTCCTACCTGACACCCCGGCATGGGTGGCGGACCATCGAGCGGACCCTGGCGAACCCTGGCGAATAGTCGCTCGGCACCTGACCCGGGGTTACTGTCAACTCAGCCGAGAACCTGGGGGCTTGACGTGAGCAGAGGACCAAACACCCGTCTGAACGACCTGTTCGGCCTGGCGGGCTGGTCGAAGGGCGAACTCGCGCGGATGGTCAACCGGCAGGCGGCGGCCATGGGCCACCACCAGCTGGCCACCGACACCTCGCGGGTGCGGCGCTGGATCGACATGGGGGAGACCCCGCGCGAACCGGTGCCCACCGTACTCGCCGCCCTGTTCACCGAGCGACTCGGTCGTGTCGTGACCATCGAGGACCTCGGGTTCGCAAGACAACGGCGCACCACCAAAAGGCAGCCGGACGGGGCGAAGGACAACCCCGACGGCCTGCCGTGGGCGCCGGAACGCACCGCCGCGGTCCTCACCGAATTCACGGGAATGGACCTCATGCTCAACCGACGCGGACTGATGGGCGCGGGCGTGGTGCTCACCGCCGGCTCCGCCATCAGCAACGCCATGTCCGACTGGCTGCACACCGACCCCTCCCGCGCCCAGGACTCCCCACGGTTCGCCGACCCCTTCCAGGCCGACCCCGCCGCGTACGACCGGTACGAGGCGGCTCCCATCGGCTCGGAGGAGATCGAGGCGCTGGAGCGCTCGGTGGAGGTCTTCCGGGCCTGGGACGCGTCCAGAGGCGGCGGACTCCAACGGAAGGCCGTGGTCGGCCAGCTCAACGAGGTGGGCGGCATGCTCGCCTACCGCCACCCGGACCACCTGCAACGGCGGTTGTGGGGCGTGGCGGCCAACCTGGCCGTGCTGGCCGGCTGGATGTCGCACGACGTGGGTCTGGAACCCACCGCGCAGAAGTACTTCGTCATCGCCGCGCACGCGGCCCGCGAGGGCGGCGACCGGCCGCGCGCGGGTGAGGCGCTGTCCCGCGCGGCCCGCCAGATGGTCCACCTGGGCAAGCCGAACGAGGCCCTGGACCTGATGAAGCTCGCCCAGTCCGGGTCGGGGGAGCAGACCCTGCCCCGCACCCGGGCGATGCTGCACACCATCGAGGCGTGGGCGCAGGCGGCGATGGGCAAGGGCCAGGCGATGCGGCGGACGCTCGGCGAGGCGGAGGACCTGTTCGTCTCCGACAAGGGCGACGTGCCGCCGCCGTCGTGGATGCAGCACTTCGACGAGGCCGACCTGCACGGCATGCAGGCGCTGGCCTTCCGCACCCTGGCCGAGCACGACCCGGCGGCCGCGCCGGTCGCCGCGCGGCACGCGAAGGAGGCGCTGCGGCTGCGTGCCGCGGGCCACAACCGGTCGCAGATCTTCGACTACATCTCGCTGGCCTCGGCCTGCTTCATCGCGGACGACCCGGAGCAGGCGGACCGGTACGCGCGGCTGGCGCTGGTCTCGATGAACGAGACCTCGTCCCACCGCACGTGGGACCGGCTGCGCGAGATGTACCGGCTCACGGGGCAGTACGCGGGCTACGGCCGCATCGAGGACCTCCGCGCGGAGATCAAACTCGCCCTCCCCGGCGTGGGTGCCCCCCGGGGCGCGGTGATCTGACCACCCAGCCGGCCCCGCGCGGGGAATCCAGCCCCGAGCTGCGCGGCTTCCGCCCGGCGCGCCGGTGCCGAGCGGGGAAATCCAGCCTCGCCGGCGTTCGAGGCGTGGGGGTCCCCCCGGACGGAGTCTGGGGGAGGGTTCCGGGGCGGAGCCCCATGGGTCCGGGCGGAGCTCCCGCCGGGCACGGGCAGCCCCGCCCGGGGGCGGTGAGGGGGAGGGCTACGCGCCGATGCGTGCCACCAGCACGCACGCGTCGTCCTCGCGCTCACCCTCCCCGAACTCCTCCACCACCATCCGCACGCACTCCTGCGCCGACCTCGCCCCCGACAGCCGCGGCGCCAGCGCCAGCAGCCGTTCCGTCCCGTCCGCGCGGCTGAACTCGATGCTGCGCGGGGTGAGCCCGTCCGTGTGCAGGATCAGCACGTCACCGACCTGCAGCGGTTCCTCCGCCTGCCCGTACACCGCCCCGGAGGTCGCCCCCAGCAGGACGCCCTCCGGTGGGGCCAGGGAGCGCCCGGTGCCCTGCCGGAAGAGCAGGGGCGCCGGGTGGCCGGCCTGCGCCCAGGACAGGACGCGCCGGGCCGGGTCGTAGCGGCAGCACACCGCCGAGCCGAGCGCCGGCTGCACCGAGGTCTCCAGCAGCTGGTTGAGCCAGCCCATCAGCGGACCGGGAGCGATCCCGGCCATCGCCATGCCGCGCAGCGCCCCGAGCAGCATCGCCATCCCCGAGGTCGCCGTGACCCCGTGTCCGGTGAGGTCGCCGACCGTCAGCATCGAGCAGCCGTCCGGGAGTTCCAGCGCGTCGTACCAGTCGCCGCCGATCAGCGCGCTGGACGCCGAGGGCAGGTAGTGCGCGGCCACGTCGAGCGCGCCGGTGTCGCCGTGCGGGAACCGCAGGGAGCCGCGCCACGGGGGGAGCACGGCTTCCTGCAGCTCGACCGCAAGCCGGTGTTCGGTCTGCGCGATCGCACGCTGGCGCTGGAGCGAGTCACGGGACTCCCGCACGGCGCGCTGGCTGCGGCGCAGTTCACTCACATCGCGGAGCACCGCCCACATCGAGGCCGTGCAGCCGTCGGAGTCGAGCACCGGCTCGCCCCTCATGTGCAGCGTCCGGACCCGTCCGTCGGCCCGTACGATGCGGAACTCGCCGTCTATGGGGCGCCCGTCCACCAGACAGGCCGTCACCATCGCGGTGAGCAGCGGCTGGTCCTCGGAGAACAGCGTCGACCCCAGCTCGTCGAGGGAGAGCGGGCCCGCCTCGGGGGACCGGCCGAAGATCTGGAACAGCTCCTCGGACCAGTTGACCTCGTCGGTGAGCAGGTTCCACTCGGCGCTGCCCACGCGGGTGAGGTCGGTCCCCGGCTCGTACGGGGCGGGGACCGGATGAGGAGGGGCACCGGCGTCGGCGCCGAGGTCGGCGTCGATGGCGGGCGGCGGGCCCTCCTTGAGCTGGCCCAGGTGCTCCCCGAGGTCGTCTAGGTGGTGCACGGCGAGGTCGCACAGGGCGCGCTGCCAGCGGCCCTGTGGATCGTCGTCGTCCACGACGGTGTCCCGGCGGACCGCGTCCACGTCGCCACGCAGCCGCCGTGTCTGCTTGATGAGTGCGTCCACCGTCCCGGGTTGCTCGGGCGGCTGCGCGGGACGGTCCGCGAACAGATGGGACGGCATGAGAACTCCGATGCAGGCGCGGCACGGCCGGGTCCGGAGGAAGGCCCGGCAACTGGGACCGGCTACGACTGTCGCACAGGCCACGAGGGCCTGTAAGGCGTTTGGCAACATCCGTTACGTCCTTGCATCAGGCATATGCCAAAGGCCTCGCGGGCCTCGCTGACGTGTGCGAACGTTTCCGGTCAGCCGCGCCTGCCGGGGTTCACTGAATGGTCAGCGGTACGGGGTGTATCTCGTCCGCCGGGTGTCCCGCCCGCCGGTGGATCCGCTGCACCGCGGCCGCCGACGGCGCCTCGGAGAGGCAGTACACCGTGCCCGATTCGGGGTCGGCCCAGGCCTGCTTGAAGTGCACGCCCTCGTCCGCCTCGATCGCCAGGTCGGCCCGGTGGGCCTCCCTGAGCTGCTCCTCGGTGACACCCTTCATGCCCGTGTGGACGTCCATGTACGTGGCCATCGCCGCAGACCTCCTCGGTCGGCTGTTCTTCCCTACTCCTCCATACTCTGCCCGCGGCCGGAAACCGGCCTTCCGGAAGGCCGGGACCGTACGCGCGCCCGAGTCACGGCACTCTTCCGGGTCCGATCGGCCGCCTCCGGGTGACCCCCCGAACGAAGGACCCCCTGCCCGGAACCCACCTTCCCCCGGTCCCCCCGGCCCGCTACTCTACGTGCCGGTAATCAAGCGGTCGTCGGTTCATCGGAAGACCACGGAGAGTGCATGACAGCGCAGAGCCGACGCCGGTTCCTCGGGTTCCTGGTCGCGGCGCCGACCCTGGCCGTCGCCACCCGGGCCGGAGCGGACGCCCTCCTCCCACAACAGGCCCACGCGGTGATCCCCAGCCTTCCCGCCCCGGCCGACCTGGTGGACCTGGGCGACCTGTTCGTCCTGGCCGGCGCACCCACCTCCGGGATGCTCGTGCTGACCGTGGAGACCGACGGCACGGCCACCTTCCGGCTGCCCCGCGAGGAGGTCGGCCAGGGCCTGACCACCGCCGTCGCCATGCTGGTCGCCGAGGAACTCGACCTCCCGCCCGCCGCCGTACGCGTCGAACTGGAGGACGCCCGCCCCGAGCTGCTCTTCAACCAGCTCACCGGCAGCTCCAACTCCGTCCGCTCGCTGTACGGGCCGGTCCGGCGGACCGCGGCCGCCGCCCGGGCCCGACTGGTCGCCGCCGCCGCGGCCCGCTGGAACCTCCCCGCCGCCGGCCTGACCACCGCGGACGGCGCCGTCCGCGCCCCCGACGGCCGGAGCGCCCCGTACGGGACCCTCGCCGTGGCGGCCGCCGACCCCGGCCTGGCCGTCCCGGCCGCCGCCCCCAAGCCGGAGTCCGAGCACGCCGTCGTCGGCCGGCCGGTGAACCGGCTCGACGCCCGCGACATGGTCACCGGCCGGCAGCAGTACACCCTCGACCTGGACGTCCCCGGCGCCAAGCCCTGCGTGGTGCGCCGCCCGCCCACCCTCGGCGGCACCGTCCGCTCCGTGGCCAACACCGCCGCCGTCAGGGCCATGCCCGGGGTGCTCGACGTCGTCACCATCCCCACCGGCGTCGCCGTCGTCGCCGAGACCTTCGGGCAGGCCCTCGACGCCCGCGCCGCCCTCCAGGTGTCCTGGGGGCCCGGCCCCGCCGACCACCTCTCCGACGCCGACGTCCGCGCCAGGCTGCGCGCCGCGACCCCGCCGCTGCTGGTCCCCGGCCTGCTCACCCCGCACGTCGACGCCGAGTTCGACTTCGCCTTCGTCAGCCACGCCCCGATGGAGACCAACTCGGCCGTCGCCGACGTCCGCGCCGACCGCGCCGAGATCTGGTCCGGCCTGAAGTCGCCCATCGTCGCCCGCCAGACCATCGCCGCCGAACTCGGCCTGCCCGTCGACCGGGTGACCGTGCACGTCGTCCAGGCCGGCGGCTCCTTCGGCCGCCGGCTCTTCTTCGACGCCGCGCTGGAGGCCGCGCAGGTCTCGCAGGCCTGCCGCCGCCCGGTCCGCCTGATGTGGACCCGCGTCGACGACACCCGGCACGGCCGGATGCGCCCCGCCACCCACCACCGCGTCCGCGCCACCTACGCCCTCGGCCAGGTGCTCAGCTTCGAACACCGGGTCGCGGCCGTCGAGACCGACTTCCGGCACGGCCTCGGCGAGATCGTCACGGCCACCGCCGCCAGCCTCCCGCTCGGCATCGGCAACGCCACCCTCGCCCAAACCCTCTTCCTCACCACCGTGAAGTCGCCGTACCACTTCGGCCTCACCACCCAGACCCTCACCGAGGTGCCCACCGGCATCCCCACCGGATCCTGGCGTTCGGTCTACTCCGCCAACACCCGCGGCGCCGAGGAGATCGTCGTCGACGAGATCGCCGCCCGCCTCGGCCAGGACCCCTACCGGTTCCGGCGCGCCTTCCTCAAGAACGACGCCCAGCGGGCCGTACTCGACCGGGCCGCCCGCGAGGGCGACTGGGGGAGGGAAATGGAGCCCGGCTGCGCGCAGGGCATCGCCTTCCACGAGGAGTACAAGTCGCGCACCGCCTGCCTGGTGGAGATCGACGCCCGGGACCGGCAGCGCGTCAAGGTGACCCGGGCCGTCGTCGTCGCCGACGTCGGACGCCCCGTCAACCCGCGCGGCGTCGAGGCGCAGATGATCGGCGGGCTCACCGACGCCATCTCCACCACCCTGCGGGCCGGCCTCCACCTCGACAAGGGGCTGCCGCTGGAGGGCAGTTACAGCCAGTTCCACTGGGCCCAGCAGCGGGACACCCCGCGCGAGGTGAAGGTGGTCGTCCTGCCCGCCACGGGTGAGCCGGGCGGCGCCGGCGAACTGGGCGTGCCGGCCGCCGTGGGCGCCGTCGCCAACGCCTGGGCCCGCGCCACCGGTTCGAAGCCGCGCAGTTTCCCGCTCGACTTCGACGTCGACTTCACCCCCTACCCGCGCTAGCCAGGAGCCGTCCAGTGCCCTCGCACACCTTCACCGTCAACGGGCAGAGCGTCACCGTGGACGCGCCCGACGACCTCCCGCTGCTCTGGGTGCTGCGCGACATGCTCGGCGTCCGCGGCCCCAAGTACGGCTGCGGGGTGGACGTCTGCAAGGCGTGCACCAGCCACCTCGACGGCGCGGACATCCGCCCCTGCGTGGTGCCGGTCTCCGCCTGCGCCGGCCGGGAGGTGACGACCATCGAGGGCCTCGCCGACGGGGACCGGCTGCACCCGGTGCAGGAGGCCTGGCTGGACCTCGACGTCGCCCAGTGCGGCTTCTGCCAGCCCGGCCAGATCATGGCGGCGGTGGCCCTGCTCAAGCGGACCACCGAGCCCACCGACGAGGACATCGACGCCATCGCCAACATCTGCCGCTGCGGCACCTACGTCCGGATCCGGGAGGCCATCCGCAGCGCCGCCGCCCGCATGTAGCGCGGGCGCGGCGGCCCGCGCGAGGAGGTGGGCCCCGGTGCTCCCCCGTGAGCACCGGGACCCGACCGCTCGCGGACCAACCTAGGCCGCACGGGCCCGCCTTGCCGGATTCTCCGTGCCCAGTGGCGTCCCGAGACCGGTATCACAGTGCACAGTGGCCCCCGGGTGGTTGAATGCGCCGACCACCCGCCCACGGGCGGAACCGCACCGAAGGGGGCCGGTCGCCGCCATGCAGCCCTGGAACCGCTCCGACGACATCCTCAAGGCGCACGGCCTCGCCCGCACGGGCGGATCCGCCGCCCTGCTGCGCTGGCTCTCCTCCCGGCTCGGCGGCTGGACCGGCGTCCTCGAACCCGGCGCCCCGCCCGCTGGACCCGACCCCGGGCTCACCGCCCGCGCCGCCGCCGAACTCGCCGCGCGCGGGGTGCGGTCGGCCGTACTCGACGGCCCGGACCGCACGGCCCTGCTGTTCGCGCTGGACGACGGCGCCGCGCTGGCCGCCGTACTGCCCCGGCCCTACGCGCCGTCCGCCGGCGGACTGCTGGCCGACACCGCCGTCCCGCTGGCCCTGGTACGGCGGGCCGAGGCGGCCGCGCGGCGCGAGGAACGGGCCGCCGTGGCCGAGGCCCGGGCGAGCGAGGCGGTCCTGCACCTGCTGATGAACGGGCGGCTCTCCGTCGCCCGGCAGATCGCCGAGGCCCTCACCCCCTCGCTGCCCGACCCGATGCTGATGTACGTGGTGGAGTGCCGGGCCGGCGCCCGTGAGGAAGCCGCCCGGCTGTGCGCGGCCCTGACCGGCGGCCGGGCCTGGGTGGTCCGCTGCCCGGTGTACGTCCGGCACCTGATCGCCCTGGTGCCGGCCGACGCGGCGGCCGGCCCCGGCGAGTCCGACCCGCTGGCCGAGGCGCTGGTGGCGGCGGCCGGGGACTGCGTGGTCGGGGTCAGCGAGGAGTTGCCGCTCCGGGAGTCGCCGGCCGCCTACACCCAGGCCTTCCACGCCCTGGCGGTGGCTCGCGACCGGCCCGCCCGGCACGCCCGCTTCGGCCCCGGCCCCGAACTGGCCCTGGCCGCCCACCCTGCCGGGACCGGCTGGGCCGAGGCCCTGCTCGCACCCCTGCACGGCTTCGAACCCCGGCGGCCGCAGGACCCCGGTGCCCAGGAACTCCGCGCCACCGTGCACGCCTGGCTCAACTTCACCTCGCACGCCACCCGGCTGCTGAAGATCCACCGGAACACGCTCGCCACCCGCCTGCGCCTGGTCGAGGAGCTCCTCGGGCTGGACCTCGACCGGCTCGCCGACCAGGCGGCGCTCTCCCTCGCCCTGCGGCTGACCCCCGGCGGGGCCACCGGAGCCCCGGCCGCCAGGGCCGACGGCACCCCCGCCAGGGCCGACGGCACCCCCGCCACGCTGGACGAGGTACTGCGCCACCCGGGCCCCGCCGCCTGGGCGCGCCGCCGCCTCGCCCCGCTCACCGGGCCCGACGCCCCGCCGGGCGCCCGCCACACGCTCCGCACCTGGCTCGCGCACGACGCCAGGCTCGTGCCGGCCGCGGCCGCGCTCGGCCTCTCCGTACCGGGCGCCCGCAAACGGCTCACCCGGATCGAGGTGCTGCTCGAACGCTCCCTGCTGCAGTCCCCGAGCGCCCGCCACGACCTGTGGCTCGCCCACCGGGCCGAGCAGCTGGCCGTGTGTCACACCCGGTGAACGCCGCATACCGGTCGATCATGCCTCAATGAGGCGTATCACTCCGAAACGCGTGCTCGTGGGCGAACCGCTCGACACGGCCCGCCTGGGGGAGACCCTGCTCCCCAAGAGGCTGGCCCTGCCCGTCTTCTGCAGCGACCCCCTCTCCTCCGTGGCCTACGCCACGGAGGAGATCCTGCTCATCCTCGCCCTCGGCGGGGTCACCCTGCTCCACCTCGCCTGGTACGCGGCCGCCGCCATCGTCTTCCTGATGATCGTCGTCGTCGCCTCCTACCGGCAGACCTGCCACGCCTACCCGGGAGGCGGCGGCGCGTACGTCGTCAGCTCCGAGAACCTGGGACAGGGCGCCGCCTTGACCGCCGCCAGCGCCCTCCTCGTCGACTACGTCCTGACCGTCGCCGTCTCCGTCGTCTCCGGCGTCGCCGCCATCACCTCCGCCGTCCCCGCGCTGTCCGGCCACCAAGTCGCCCTGTCCGTCACCTTCGTGGCCCTGCTCACCGTGATGAACCTGCGCGGCGTCCGAGAGTCAGGGCGGATCTTCGCCATCCCCACCTACGGGTTCGTGCTCGTCATCTACCTGATGTTCGCCGTCGCCGCGGTCCGCATGGCCACCGGCGAGACCATCCGCGCCGAATCAGCCGACCTGCCCATCACCGCCGAGGGCACCTACACCGGGCTCGCCCTGCTCCTGCTCGCGATGCGCGCCTTCGCCTCCGGCTGCACCGCGCTCACCGGAGTGGAGGCGATCAGCAACGGCGTCCCTGCGTTCCGCAAACCGAAGAGCCGCAACGCGGCCACCACGCTCGCCGCCATGGGCGCCCTGTCGGTGACCATGTTCACGGGCATCACCGCACTCGCCATGGCCTACCACGTGCACGTCGCCGCGGACCCCACCGAACTCGGCCTGCCGCCCGGCACCCCCGTGTCCACGGCCCTGGCCCAGATCGGCCGCGCCACCTTCGGCGACTGGCACTTCCTCTTCTACCTGCTCCAGGCCGTCACCGCCGGGGTGCTCGTCCTCGCCGCGAACACCGCGTTCAACGGCTTCCCGATGCTCGCCTCGATCCTCGCCCGTGACCGTTACGCGCCCCGCCAGCTGTTCAACCGCGGCGACCGGCTCGTCTACTCCAACGGCATCGTCCTGCTGGCCCTGGCCGCCATCGCCCTGATCGTCGCCTTCGACGCCCAGCTGACCCGCCTCATCCAGCTCTACATCATCGGCGTCTTCGTCTCCTTCACCCTCTCCCAGACCGGCATGGTCCGGCACTGGAGCCGGGAGCTCGCCGACCGCGCCACCCCGCGCGGCGAACGGATCCACACCCACCGCCGACGCGTCATCAACGCCGTCGGCGCCGTCATGACCTCCGTCGTCCTGGTCATCGTCCTGATCACCAAGTTCACCCACGGCGCATGGCTCGTGGTCATCGCGATGCCGCTGCTCTTCCTCGGCATGAAGGGCGTCCGCCGCCACTACGACCGGGTCGCCCGGCAGGTCGCCGTCGCCCCCGGCACCAGGCCCCGCCGGCCCGCCCGGCACCACGTGGTCGTCCTGGTCTCCGACGTGCACGCGCCCACCCTCAAGGCCCTCGGCTTCGCCCAGGCACTGCGCCCGGACTCGCTCACCGCGCTCAGCGTCGCCGCGGACGAACAGGCCGCGGCCAGGCTCCGCGAGGCCTGGGACGGACACGATCCCGGCGTACCGCTGCAGATCCTGCACTCCCCGTACCGCGAGGTGATCGGCCCCGTCCTCGCCCGCGTGCAGGAACTCGCCGCCGAGGCCGACACGGACGTGCTGTCCGTGGTCATCCCGGAGTACGTGGTCGGCCACTGGTGGGAACAGCCCCTGCACAACCAGAACGCCCTGCGCCTCAAGGCCCGCCTGCTGTTCACGCCGGGTGTCGCCGTCATCGACGTGCCCTACCTGCTGGAGTCCGCCCGGACCTGAACACCGCGGGCCGGCCGCGGCCGGGCGGCGGAACGGGCGAAGCGGACGCCCGCGGCGGGCCCCGCACGTATCGTGGTCCCGGGGGAAGCCGACGACCGGGGGAGGCACCGATCGTGGAGCACGCGGACCACGGCATCCAGTGGCTGGCGTCCTGGCCGGACTGGTACGCGGCCCTGACCTTCGCCCGCGGCATCGGCCCGGAGGAACTCGCCGCCCGGCTGGGCGCCGTACCGGACCTCCG
Organism: Streptomyces sp. NPDC012888; assembly: GCF_042900645.1. Classification (NCBI taxonomy): domain Bacteria; kingdom Bacillati; phylum Actinomycetota; class Actinomycetes; order Kitasatosporales; family Streptomycetaceae; genus Streptomyces; species Streptomyces sp. NPDC012888. Next base: position 57,988 of record NZ_JBIBBM010000023.1, read on the forward strand.
CCCCGGACCGCTGTCGCCCTCGGAGGCCTGGAGCATGGCCATGGACGCCGTCGACGGCGAGGGCGTCGCCCGGGTCGGCACCTGGGGCGACTGGTCCTTCGCGGTCGAGCACGGGCAGCCCGCCGGCGCCGAACTCCTCGCCGAGGTCTCACGGGACGGCGCGGAGGCCGTGCACCTCGACCCGCAGCCCGACCACCCGCCCAAGCAGTTCGCGTACGCGCGCGACGGCGAACTCGTGTGCTGCTTCGCCCTCGGCGAGGAGCTGTGGCGGGGCGGCCACCACCCCGACTTCCTGCTGCCCGAACTGATCGAGGCGAAGGTGCTGCATCCGGACGGCGGCCACGCCCGGCCCGAGGACGAGCCCGCCCCGGAGCGGGAGCGGCGCACCCTGGAGGTGCTGGAACGCCGCTTCGGGCTGGCGCTGCCCCGCCGGCTGGCGGCCGACACCCCGCTGCCGGCCTACGTGACCGGCGCCCACACCCGCTGAAGCCCCCGCCCGCGCCGCCCCGTTCCTCCGCGCACGTGCCCCGGACGGTCGTGTCCGGGAACCGATCCGCGCCGTTGCCCCTCATGATCAATGGGTCCCGGGGGAACGGGCGAACGCCGCCCGTCCCCCGGCCCGCTCCGGCCGCGGCCCGCCGCGGCCGTTGGTCCCGTACCGACCGAACCGAGGATGACAACGTGCCCCTGACGCCCCACCGCCGCCTGGCCGTGAGCGCCACCCTGATCGCCGCGCTCGCCGCCGGTCTCGCACCCGCCGCCGGCGCGCACGCCGCGACCACCGCCCCGGTGGCCGCCGCGGCCTCCGCCGTCCGTCCCCCCGCCCCCGACCTCGACGGCGTGACCGCGGCGCTGAACGCGGCGATGGCCAACGGCGCTCCGGGCGCGATGGCCCGGTTCACCGGCCCGGACGGCGTCCGGACCCGGACCGCGGGCGTGCGCGACCGGGTCTCGGGCGAGGCCATGGACACCCGGGCGCGGTTCCGGATCGGCAGTGTGAGCAAGACCTTCTCCAGCGTCGTCCTGCTCCAGCTGGTGGACGAGGGCAAGCTGGAGCTGGACGCTCCGGTCAACCGCTACCTGCCGGGCCTGCTGCCCGACGACCGGATCACGGTCCGTCACCTGCTCACCCACCGCAGCGGCCTGGCCGACTACACCGAGGCCATGTTCGCCCAGACGGTGCCGGGCTTCGAGGCCGTCCGCAACCGGGTGTTCACCTATCAGGAGCTGCTGGACCTCTCGCTGCGCCTGCCCCGCACCACCGAGCCGGGCGCCGCGTACAAGTACTCGAACACCAACTTCGTGGTGGTCGGCATGCTGATCGAGAAGGCGGCGGGCGGCCCGGTCGCCAAGGAGTACGAGCGCCGCATCATCAGGAAGCTGGGGCTGCGCAACACCTCGTACGTCCACCCGGACACCAGGATCAGGGGTCTGCACGCGCGCGGCTACCTGCACCCTGACGAGGCCGGCGCGCCGCTGGTCGACTCGACGGAGCAGACCGTGTCCTGGGCGCAGTCCGCGGGCGCCGTCATCTCCAACCCGGCGGACCTCAACACCTTCATGACGGCGCTGATGCGCGGCCGGCTGCTGTCGCCGAAGATGCTGGACGCCATGACCACGGTCACCCCGACCGACGCCACCAACACCCGCTTCTACGGTCTCGGCCTGCGCCGGTACGACCTCTCCTGCGGCACCCAGGTGTTCGGCCACACCGGCACGGTGCAGGGCTTCTACACCTACGCCTTCGCCACCCGCGACGGCCGCCGCAGCCTCTCCGCGATGGCGAACACCTCCAACCGGGGCGCCGCCAACACGGCCCTGGGCGGCACCCTCGAAGCCGCGTTCTGCGGGAAGAAGCCCGCGGCGGCGGCCACCCCGTCGGCCCGCGGGTTCTCGGTGAACCCGGCCGAGGCCGACCTGCCCGAACGGCGCTGACCGGCTGACCCGCGCGGGCGCCGGGAGGCCGAGCCCCCCGGCGCCCGTGAGCGGAGCGTGAGTTGATCTTATGCTCAGGTTTAAGCGAGTCAGCTGGTTTTGCGGCTGAAGACCGACTTTCATGGCTTAGGCAGGATTCGCGGCAGGAGTAGGGGGACGTCTCGTGACCACCGACCGCACCACCGACCGCACTCCGAAGGAAAAGGACAGCGCACCCACCCTCATCGGGTCCGTTCAGCGCGCGCTGAGGCTGCTCGAGGCGATGAGCGCGGAGGGCGGGGTGACGGCCAAACGGCTGTCCCGGCTGACCGGTATCCCACTCCCCACGGTGTACCACCTCCTGCGCACGCTCACCCACGAGGGTTACGTCCTGCGCGAGGGCGGAGCGTTCCGGCTGGCGGACCAGCTCCCTCTGGCGTCCTGAACCGCCGCACAGGCGGGCGGATTCGGCCAATCCAAGATCGCTTCCGTGCATGTTCCATTGGAAAATGCCAGAACCTCGTTCCGCTGGGCGGAAGTTGAGTAAGTTGCTCCCTGTCGCCACCGCACAACCGTGCGCTATGGACGTTTGGCCGGGAGGGGAGCCCGCGTGCCCGGGATCGACGAATGTCTGCTGGAAGCCATGGCACTGCCGGGCGCCCGCGGGGCCGCCCTGGTCGACTGGAGCAGCGGACTCGCCCTCGGTACGGCCGGGGTGTCGCCGGTCGGGGACCACGAGACCACCGCCGCCGAGACCGCGGAGCTCGCCCGCGCCGCCGCGGAGTACGAGTCCTTCGCCCCCGCCGCCGAACCGGGCGACCCGGACGAGCATAGCGGGCCGCCCGTCGAGGACCTGATCCTCACCACCCGCACCGGCTACCACGTGCTCAGGTTCGTCGCGACCAGCTTCGACAGCAGCGTCTTCCTGCACCTGTGGCTGGACCGGACCGAGGGCAACCTCGCACTCGCCCGGCTCAGACTCCGGGACCTCGCCGAAGGACTGGTGCTGTCATGAGCACCGCGACGGCCGTCTCCCCGCTGCTCACCCGCCTCGCCGCCGAACGCGCCACCGGCGCCCTGCTCCGCGACCGGGGCACCCTCTTCCTGGAGGAGGGGCGGATCGTGCACGCGGAGAGCCCGGCCACCCCCGGACTGGACGTACTGCTGACCACCGGCGGCGGCCTCGCCCCCGAGCGCTGGCGGGAGGCCCTCGACCGGGCCGGCGCCCGCCGCCAGGTCGCCCGGTTCCTCGTGGACAGCGGGGGCCTGGCCGGCGGGGAGCTGGAGATCTGCCACCTCGCCGCCATCTACGACGCCGCCTTCTTCGCCCTCTCTCCCGGCACCGGTCCGTCCCGGTTCCGGCACGGCGCCACCCACTGGATCGGCACCGTCCGGTCCGTCCCCGCGGCCGCCGTCGAACGCGAGACCCGCCGCCGCCGCGAGCTGCTGGACGCGGTCTGGCCCTACCCCGAGCTGGACACCGCCCCGGTCGTTCCGCGCCCGGCCGCCCCCGGCCAGACCGTCACCACCCGCCAGCGGCTGCTGCTCCGCCACGCCGACGGCGTACGGACCCCGGCCGAACTGGCCTGGGCCCTGGGCCGGCCCGCCTTCCACACCCTGCTCGACGTACGGCGGCTCGCCGCGGCCGGACTGGTCGAGACCCCGCACGCGCCGGCGCCCCGGTCGGCCGTGTCCCCCCTGCCCGACTGGATCACCCGGACCCAGAGTCCGGACGTGGCCCTGCTCCGCCGGTTACGCGACGCACTGGAGGCAAGCCTGTGAGGCTCCCACTGCGCGCGCCGCGCCCGTCCCGGCGGCAGCCCGAAAGGAGAACGGCGATGGTGCCTGCCGAAGCCGAAGCCGAGATACTCGCCGAGCTCCGACGGCTGCGGGCCCGGGTCCCCCAGCTCACCGGTGCCCTCGCCGCCAGCGCCGACGGACTGGTACTGGCACAGGACACCGCCGCCACGGAGGCCGAAGCGGTGGCCGCACTCACCGCCGCCGCGCTCGGCGTGGCCCAGCGGCTGGCCGACACCACCGGCCAGGGCGGATTCCGCGAGCTGCTGGTCCGCGGCGAACACGGCTACGTCGCCACGTACGCCGCCGGCGAGGCCGCCGTCCTGACGCTGATCGCGGAGCCGCGCGCCAACGTCGGCCGCCTCCACCTGGAGGCCCGCCGCTCCAGCCTGCACATCGCCGAACTCATCGAAGCGACGCTCGGCCGCCGGGGCCCCGGCGGCCCCTGAGCGACCCCGCCCAGCGCACCCACTCACCGTACGCCCAACCGAAAGGCAGAACCCCTCATGGCGAACGTGGACACCGTCCTCAAGGAAGCCAACACCATCGAAGGCGCCATCGGCGCGGCCCTCGTCGACTACGGCAGCGGCATGGCCCTCGGCATCGCGGGCGGCGGCAAGGACCTCGACCTGACCGTCGCCGCCGCGGGCAACACCGACGTGGTCCGGGCCAAGGTCCGGACCATGGAGATGCTCAACCTCAACGACGACATCGAGGACATCCTGATCACCCTCGGCTCGCAGTACCACCTGATCCGGCTGCTCAAGGGCCGCGGTGCCCAGGGCCTCTTCCTCTACCTGGCCCTGGACCGGGAGCGGGCCAACCTGGCCATGGCCCGGCACCAGCTGAAGAGGATCGAGGCGACCCTGGAGATCTGACCGGCCGGCGGGTTTCCGGCGGTCCTGTCACCAGTACGTCACAGTCCGGCGGCGGGTGGCTTAATTCTGGCCATCCGCCCCGTGCACCTACCACCGCATGTCCCATTTGCCCAGGTTTAGCAAAATCGTTAGCGCGTAAGATGTTGCCATTAGCTGATCATTGCCTGGGAAATACCGCTGGAGAACCGCAACCCCATGTCACCGCGCCTGAGCATCGTCGTCCCCGTCTACAACGTCGAGCTCTACCTCGACGAGTGCCTGGACTCCCTGGCCGCCCAGACGTTCAGCGACTTCGAGGTCGTCATGGTCGACGACGGCTCCACCGACTCCAGCGCCGTCATAGCCAAGGCCTTCGCCGCGAAGGACAAGCGCTTCCGCCTGGTCATGCAGGAGAACGCCGGCCTCGGCGCCGCCCGCAACGCCGGCGCCCGGCACATCTCCCCGGACAGCGAGTACCTGGCCTTCGTCGACAGTGACGACACCATGCCGGACAACGCCTACCAGCTGATGATCGACACCCTGGACGGCACCGGCTCCGACTTCGTCGCCGGCAACGTCCTGCGCTTCCGCTCCGTGGGCATGAACCAGTCCTGGGGCCACAAGGTGCCCTTCGCCAGGACCCGGCTCAAGACCCACATCTCCTCGTTCGCGCCGCTCGTCACCGACCGCACCGCCTGGAACAAGGTCTACCGGCGCACCTTCTGGGACGAGCACGGCTTCCAGTACCCCGAGGGCATCCTCTACGAGGACGCCCCCGTCAGCATCCCGGCCCACTACTTCGCCGAGAGCGTCGACATCCTCAGCGACGTCGTCTACCACTGGCGGGTCCGCGAGACCGGCGAGCGCTCCATCACCCAGCGCTCCACCGACCCCGTCTCGCTCACCGACCGCGTCACCTCGGTCCGCCTCGTCCGCGAGGCCCTCAAGAGCAAGGGCGGCGAGCGCTACGCCAAGTTCCTCCGCGAGTACGACCACAACGTCCTCGTCGAGGAACTCCCGCTGATCTACAAGTACGTCCCCGAGGGCGGCGAGGACTTCCGCGCCGCCTTCGTCAAGGACGTCGGCGGCCTGGTCCGCGAGATCGGCACCAAGCCCTGGGCCGACCTCACCGTCGGCGACCGGCTCAAGGCCTACTTCGCCCGCGAGGGCCGGGTCGAGGACTTCATCGCCCTGCTGGAGCACCAGGAGAAGTACAACTGGAGCATCCCGATCAAGGGCCTCGCCCGCCCGCAGGCCAACTACCCGTTCCTGCAGGGCCGCCCGCCGGTCCCGCCCGCCCTGCTCGCGGTGGGCCGCAAGGAGCGCCACCTCGTCAGCGGCCTCGACACGGTCAGGTGGGCCGACGGCAAACTCCTCCTCCGCGGCTGGGGCTTCCCCGGCCAGCTCGGCGCCGAGAGCCGGCTGCGCTCCCGCAAGAAGCTCGTCTTCCGTGAGAAGGGCAACCGCCGCAAGGTGGTCGTTGGCGCCCGCACGGTCGCCAACCCGGTGATCAGCGCCACCCACCCGCACCTCGCCCTCCGGCACGCCGACTGGGCCGGGTTCACCGCCGTGTTCGACCCCACCACCCTCCAGCAGGCCGGCCAGTGGCAGGACGGCGTCTGGAACGCCTCGATCGTGGTGAAGGACGTCGCGATCCCCTACCAGGCCCGGCTCAAGGGCGGCGAGCACGACAGCGCCCAGGCCCCGCCCGCGCACTGGGTCGACGACGACGTCCGCATCGTCCCCTCCACCGCCGGCGGCGTCCTCTCCCTGAAGGTGGAGAACGTCAAGGCCCGCGTACTGGACGTCAAGCCCCTCGGCCCGGACGCCTTCGAGGTCTCCGGCGAACTCGCCCGGGACCCGGGCGAAGGCGCCGTCCTGCGCGCCGAACACGCCACCACCGGCACCGTCCTGCGGCTCCCCCTGGAGACCGGCACCCGCGCCGCCGGCGGCCGCCTCCCCTTCACCGCCCGGGTCGCGCTCGCCGACCTGGCCGCCGTACCGGACCGCGAGGTCCAGCCCGGCCACTGGGCGCCCGAGGCCTGGAGCCTCTGCGTCGAGCAGGGCGACGGCTCCCGCCTGGACCTCGCCCACGACGAACGCGGCGGCTTCACCGGCCTCGTCCTGCCGTACCCCGGCGACACCACCGGCCGGGCCGTCTACGTCAAGCGCACCGCCGTCGGCTTCCTGCACTTCAGCACCCAGCCCTCCCCGCCGCTGGTCGAGCACGCCTGTGCCAAGGACGGCGTCTTCACCCTCCGCGGCACCTTCCACAAGCCGGCCGCCGACGAGGAGTACGAGCTCGTCCTGCACAACTGGCGCGGCGAGGAGTACAGCTACCCCGTCGACACCGCCGACGGCCGGTTCGAAGCCGTCTTCAAGCCGGTCCTGCCCGAGCACTTCGCCGGGCACACCACCCTTCCCGAGGGCCGCTGGTGGCCCACCCTCCGCCCGGTCGCCCAGGGCGGCACCACCGCCGGCCTGCTCGGCGTCGACCGCGGCGCCCCCGTCCAGATGGCCGCCCCCGCACTGGGATCCGGTCCCGTCGAGGCCACCGTCGGCGGCCGCCGCATGCGCGTCGAGTCGCGCTTCCACGACCGCATGGTCCTGGTCGCCGACCCGCTGCTCACCCCGCACGACCGGGCCGCGTACCGGCAGCGCGAGATGCGCGACGAGACCTACCCGCAGCTGCGCACCGCGCCCCTGCGCGACGTGGTCGTCTACTCCGCCTTCCAGGGCAACGGCGCCGGAGACTCCCCGCTCGCCGTCCACCGCGAACTGCTCCGCCGCGGCGAGAAGCTGGAACACGTGTGGCTGGTCAACGACGGCCGCGCCGAGGTCCCGCCGACCGCCCGCGCCGTCCAGTACCGCAGCCAGGAGGCCCGCGAACTGCTGGCCCGCGCCCGGTACTTCGTCACCAACGACAGCGTCCCCGCCTGGTTCCGGCGCCGCGAGGGCCAGACCGTCGTCCAGACCTGGCACGGCACCCCGCTGAAGAAGATCGGCCACGACTTCAACCACGACTACTACACCAGCCCCCGGGTGCTCCAGGCCCTGCAGCACGACAGCGCCCAGTGGACCCTGCTCGTCTCGCCGAGCAGCTTCGCCACCCCCGTGCTCAAGCGCGCCCTCGGCTACGACGGCGAGGTCCTGGAGGCGGGCAGCCCCCGCACCGACGTCCTCGTCGGGCAGGACGAGGAGCGGGCCGCCGAGGTCCGCCGGCGGCTGGGCCTGCCCGAGGGCAAGAAGGTGGTCCTGTACGCCCCGACCTGGCGCGAGAACCGCGAGGGCTGGAGCGGCGGCTACAAGCTGGACCTCCGGATCGACCTGGACGCCGCCCGGCGCGAGCTCGGCGAGGACCACGTCCTGCTGGTCCGCGGCCACTACCGGGTCACCGAGCAGGTCCGCGACGCCGTGCGCGACGGCTTCGTCAAGGACGTGTCGCGCTGGCCGGACACCGCCGACCTGCTGCTCGTGGCGGACGTGCTGATCAGCGACTACTCCTCGGTGATGTGCGACTTCGCGCTCACCGGCAAGCCGATCCTGCTGTTCACCTACGACCTGGCCTACTACCGCGACACCCTGCGCGGCTTCACCTTCGACCTGGAGGAGAAGGCCCCCGGCCCGCTGATCTCCGACTCCGCCGCCCTGATCGAGGCGGTCCGGAACGCGGACGCCGTCGGCGCCGAGTACGCGGCCGCCCGCGAGGCCTTCCGCGCCACGTTCGCCGACCTCGACCGCGGTGACGCCGCCGCCAGGGTCGTCGACCGGATGCTCGGCGGGAAGTAGCCCGTCCGGACGCCTCCCGGAACCGGTCCCGGATCCACCGATGAGTCCGGGACCCGGGACCGGTCTGTACGGGGGAGAGGCACCACCCCGCACACCCGGAGGCAGAGATGAACAGCGACGGTTTGACCACGTGTCTGTGGTTCGACGGCCGGGCCGAGGACGCGGCCGACTACTACCTGTCGGTCTTCGCCAACGGCAGCCGGGGCAGGACCGCCCGCTACACCGAGGCCGGCCCCGGCCGGCCCGGCTCGGTCATGACCGTCGAGTTCGAGATCAACGGCCAGAGGTTCGTGGCCCTGAACGGCGGCCCGGAGTTCACCTTCAACGAGGCGATCTCCTTCCAGATCCACTGCGCCGACGAGGCGGAGGCCGACCACTACTGGGACGCGCTCACCCGTGACGGCGGCCAGGAGGTCGCCTGCGGCTGGGTCAAGGACCCGTTCGGGGTGTCCTGGCAGGTCATCCCGCCGGGAGTGATCGAGGCGGTCACCGACCCGGACCCCCAGCGGGCGGCCCGCGCCACGCGGGCGATGATGACCATGAAGAAGCTGGACGCGGCGGCGCTGCGGCGCGCCGCCGACGGCACGGAGTAACCCCGCCGTGCGGCCCCTGTGCCCCCCCGGGTCCGACGGTCGGCCTCAGGCCCGGGGGGCGTCCGCGGCGATGCGGCGCAGCAGCGCCGGGAGCGCGGTTCCGATGGGCTCGCGCACGACCTCCTCGGCGAGGGGGTCGTACGGCGTCTCCTCCGCGTTGACGATGATCAGCCGGGCCCCGTGCTCCACGGCGATGCCGGCCAGCGCCGCGGCGGGCTGCACCTGGAGCGTCGTGCCCACCGCGACGAACACCTCGCAGCCCTTGGCCACCGCCATCGCCCGGCCCAGCACCTCCGGGTCCAGCCGCTCGCCGAACATCACGGTGGCCGCCTTCAGGACGCCGCCGCAGACCCGGCAGGCCGGATCGGGCTCGCCGCCGGCGACCCGGCTCAGCGCCTCCGCCATGGCGGACCGCGCATGGCAGCGGGTGCACGTCACCTCCCGCGCGGTGCCGTGCAGCTCGATGACCTTGCGATCGGGCAGGCCGGCCAGCTGGTGCAGGCCGTCCACGTTCTGGGTGAGCACGCGTACCGGCGTCCCGCCCCGCTCCAGCTCGGCCACGGCCAGGTGCGCCGCGTTGGGCCGGGCGTCCAGGGCGCCGATCTCGGCCCGCATCAGCCAGGAACGCCGCCGGACCTCCGGATCGGCCATGTAGGCGTCGTAGGTGACGAGCTTCTCGGCGCCCGGATCACGGCGCCACAGCCCGTTCGGGCCCCGGTAGTCGGGGATGCCGGAGTCCGTGGAGATCCCGGCCCCGGTCAGCAGTGCGACAAGCGGCTTTCCCATGCCGGGACCCTACGCAGGTCCCACCCGGCGGGGCGAACGCTTTACCGCCTCGGCCGCCCGCCCGCCCACTCACTCACCTTCCACCTCCGCCGGTCGCGCTCACGCGGCCACGAAGAGCAGGGCCGCCGTCCCCGCCCAGGCCACCAGCACCGCCCCCACCACCGCCGGCACCTCACGCCCCGAGCCGCCCGCGGCCGAGGCCAGCCGGACCGCCAGCGCCAGCGTCCCGGCCACCCCGGCGAGCAGGCCCAGCGCCCCGGCGAGCAGCCAGGGCAGCGGCACCAGTAACGCGGCGGCCACCCCCGGGCCCGCGCCGCCGACCATGGCCAGCCCGTAGAACACCGCCGCGACCTGCCACGCCGTACGCGCCTCGACGAGCACCGCGCCTCCCTGCCGTCCGTACCGCCCCCGCCCCTCGCGGGAGCCACGCGCCGACATCATGCCTCGCGGCAACGGGGTCCATTCGGGCGAACCGTCACGGAGCACCCGATCCGGTGTTCCCTCGACGGCGGAGGGCGCGCCGGGCGTCCCGGAGCGGTACGGCGGGCCGTGGCGGCCGGCTCCCGCGGGCGGCCGGAACCGGCCGGAACCGGCCGGGCCGCGGCGGGGCGTCTGGTACAACACCGCGCATGACGGCACTCGAGATCGGCGGCGCCAGTGGCGCCGACATGGAGACCATGCGCGCCTGGGCGGACGCCGAGGGCTGGAACCCGGGGGAGAGCGACCGCTTCGCCTTCGCCGTGGCCGACCCGCGCGGCTTCCTCATCGGCCGCCTGGACGGCGAGCCGGTCGCGTGCATCTCGGCCGTCCGCTACGGCACCGGCTTCGGGTTCATCGGCTTCTACATCGCCCGTCCCGACGTCCGCGGCCGCGGCCACGGCATCAGCCTGTGGCGGGCCGGCACGGACCGTCTCGAAGGCCGGCTGGTCGGGCTCGACGGGGTGGTGGAACAGCAGGACAACTACCGCAGGTCCGGGTTCGTCCACGCCTGGAACAACGTCCGCTACGAAGGTGTGCCCGACGGGACCCCGAGGGCCGCGGACCTCCCGGCGGTCCTGGACGGCGACCCGGCCGGGACCCGGTTCGTCGACGCCGCCTCCCTGCCCTTCCCCCTGCTCGCCGCCTACGACCGGCGGTTCTTCCCCGAGGCCCGCGACGCCTTCCTGTCCGCCTGGACCGGCCTGCCCGGCCGGATCGGCATCGCGGCCGTCCGCGACGGCCGGATCGAAGGCCTCGGGGTGATCCGGCCGTGCGGCGGGCCGTGGCGCATCGGACCCCTGTACGCGGGGACGCCCGCGCTCGCGTCCGCGCTGGCCCGCCGGCTCGCGGCGCAGGCCCCGGGCGGGGCCGTCGCCGTGGACGTACCGGACGCCAACCCCGCGGCCACCGCCCTGATGGACGCGCTCGGCCTCACCCCCGGTTTCGAGGCCGCCCGGATGTACACCGGTCCGGCGCCCGAGCTGGACCTCGCCGGGCTCTACGGCGTGACCAGCCTCGAACTCGGCTGACCGGGACCCCCGCGCGCGGAGTACGGCGGGACGGGCGGGCGGCCGCCAGGTTCCGTCCGCCCCGTCCCGCCGGCCCGCGCCGGGGGTCCGGTGGTCCACCGCCGGTTCCGCGGGTCAGAACGAGAACACCGCTCCGCTGCCGTGGCGGAAGCCGCACTGGTTGCCGAAGGTGTGCTCGTAGCCGATCCGGCGGCCCTCCCAGACCCCGACGGCGGTCACCGACACCGGGTCCCACTCGCGGGTACAGGGCTGTTCCGAACCGCCCGCCGTGATCGCATCGAACTCGGCCTCCTGTGCCCGGAGTTCGGCGCAGGCCGCGGCCGGGTCCGGGTGCGTCCCCGCGGGCCGCGGCGCGCAGACCAGGGTCACCGCCCGCAGCGCCGTGCCCTGCGCGGGATCCTCCCCGGCCGTGACGGACAGGACCAGGGCCGACGGGGCGTACAGGCTCGCCGTCCCGGCCGGCGCGGCCGGGGCGGCACCCGCAGGCCCGGACCCGGCCAGTGCGGCGGCGGCGGTCAGCGTCATGGCGGTGGCCGCCAGCCCAAGACCCCTGATGATGGATCGCATTGCGAACGCTCCTCCCTCGGTGGTGCCGGATAGCGGACAGGAGTCTTGCTCACCCGGGGCCCGATCGCCGCACGACGGCACGAGAATGCGTCACTCCTGGTGACGGAATGTGTGCAGCGTGCAGCCGTGGCGGGCCGCCCACCTGCGGCGCAGTCGCACGGGTATTCGGCCGAAGGGCGGTGCCCGAAACGGCCCGGAAACCCGCCCGGCACCCCCTACAGCGCGGCGCGGTACCCCGCGTGAGGGAGGTAGAGGTCGAGCAGCCGGGTCCGCGTCTGGTGCAGGCGGTGGGCCAGCACCCGGCCCACCCAGTGGCCCACCGCGGACCCGAACGCCGGGTCGGCGTCCATCATCAGCCGGACCTGGGTCGCGTCGAACTCGTACGCCCGGACCGGGGTCATCGCCTCCGCGGCCAGCTGCCACACGTACGGCGGGAACAGCCAGGACCAGCCCACCAGTTCGCCGGTTCCCAGGCTCTCGATCACGGCCGGACGGCGGCCGGGCACCGGCAGCTCCAGGTTCACGGTGCCGGAGCGGACGATCCAGAACGACTCCGCCCGCGCGCCCTCGTCGAAGATCCGGGCGCCCTCGGGGAAGTTCACCTGACGGGCGAGGCCCATCAGCCGCCCGCGGTGCTCGGTCGACAGGACGGCGGCGATGCGTATGGGGGAAGGTGTGCTCACGACGGCCTCCGATCAGGGCCCCCCGGTCCCTCCAGTGTCCACGCAAACGCGGAAGAAGCCCCTCCCCGGACACCGCCGCATCGCCCGGGCCCCGGCGGACGGGCCCCCGCAGGGGCAAAAAGCGCGAGTCGGATGCCGGAACCGGCCGGTGGGCCTATTGTGCGCCCGTACGGATGCCGCGTACGGGCGTACGGCGCGCGTACGGGCGTACCACTGCGACTGGGGGGAACATGCGCAGAACCAGGTGGCTGACGGCCGCCCTCGCCCTCACCGTGGCCGGCGCGGCGGCCGGCCTCGCGCCCGGCACCGCGCCCGAGGCCGCGGCCATCACACCGCCGGTGGCCTTCACCGCGGACCCGCTGCCCACCTGGCAGCCCAACGGCGTCGTCTGGGCCCTCGCCGAGACGGGCGGCACCGTCTTCGCCGGCGGCACCTTCTCCACCGTACGGCCGCCCGCCGGATCGGGCGGCAGCGAACAGTCCGCGGTCAACTTCACCGCCCTCGACGCCGCCACCGGCGCGCCCACCGCCTGCAGACTCTCCTTCACCATCGGCAGCGGCACCGCGACCGTGCGGGCCCTCGCCCTCTCCCCGGACGAGAAGACCCTCTACGCGGGCGGCTACTTCGGCGCCGTCAACGGCGTGCCGGTGAGCAGCCTCGCCGCGATCGACGTGGCCACCTGCACCCCGAAGGCCACCTTCCGGCCCGCGTTCGCCGCGACCGTCCGCGCCCTCGCCGTCACCCAGGACACCGTCTACGCCGGCGGCGACTTCCTCACCGTCGCGGGCCAGCCGCGCCAGCGGTTCGCCGCAGTCGCCGCCGCCGACGGCGCCCTGCGCCCCTTCACCGCCGACGCCGACGAACCCGGCCGCGCCGTGGAGGTCACCCCCGACGGCGGCAAGGTGCTGCTCGGCGGTGACTTCTTCACCGTCAACGGCACCAGCTCGCACGCGCTGGCCGTGGTCGACGCCACCAGCGGCGCGGTCACCAAGGCCTACCCCGGCTTCATCGAGACCAACTCGGTGGTCAAGGACATCGCGACCGACGCCACCGGCTTCTACACCGCCAACGAGGGCACCGGCGGCGGCGTCTTCGACGGCCGGATCGCCCTGAACCTGGCCGACTTCGGCCAGCGCTGGCGCGACACCTGCCTCGGCGCCACCCAGGCCGTCCTGCCCCACCAGAACGTCCTCTACAGCGCCTCGCACGCCCACGACTGCTCCAGCGTCGGCGAGTTCCCCGACGGCCGCCGGTACCACCTGCTCGCCCAGCCCACCACCAGCGTCGGCAAGCTCGGCTGGGCGCCGGACACCAACGACGGCATCGGCGAGGGCATCGGCCCTCGCGTCATGTCGATCGGCTCCAAGGGCGGCGTCCAATACCTGTGGGTGGGCGGCGAGTTCACCACCGTCAACGGGGCGCCCCAGCAGAGCCTCACCCGGTTCGCCTCCACCGGCGACACCGGCGCGCCCACCACCCCCGTCGCCAGCGCCGTCAGCTTCCGGCCCGGACAGGTGCAGGTGCGCTGGCGCACCAGCCTCGACCTCGACGACAGCCGCCTGACCTACCGCGTCCACCGCAACGGGGCCGCCGCCCCGGTGGCCACCGTCACCGCCGACTCGCTGTTCTTCCTGCGGCCGCAGGCCTCCTGGACGGACACCTCGGTCACGCCCGGCCAGACGTACACCTACCGGGTGACGGCCACCGACGGGGCCGGCAACACCAGTGCCCTGTCCGCCACCGCCACGGTGACCGTCCCCACGGCCCCGGAGGCCTACCCGGACCGGGTCCGCGCGGACGGCGCCCGCCTGTACTGGCGCTGGGACGAGTCCGTCCTGCCGTTCGTCGCCGACTCCTCGGACGGCGGCGACACCAGCGGCGTCCACCACGACGCGCCCGCCCTGCGGCAGACGCCGGGAGCCGTGACCGGGGCGAGCACCGCGATCGGCTTCGACGGCACCAGGAGCAAGGTGTACGGCGACCGGCGGACCACGGTCGGCGGCGCGTACACCCTGGAGACCTGGGTCAGGACGGGCACCACCCGCGGCGGCAAGCTGTTCGGCTTCGGCAACAACCAGGAACGCGGCAGCAGCCAGTACGACAAGCACCTCTACATGACCAACGACGGCCGGCTGGTGTTCGGCGTCTACACCGGAGCCACCCGCACCATCACCACGGGTGGCACCGAACGCTACAACGACGGCAAGTGGCACCACGTCGTCGCCACCCAGGGGCCGTCCGGCATGGTGCTGTACGTGGACGGGGTGCAGAAGGGCACCCTCGCCGTCACCACGCACGAGAACTTCGCGGGGTACTGGCGGGCCGGCGGCGACAGCCTGGGCGGCTGGCCCGAGCGGCCCACCAGCGAGTTCTTCGCCGGGCAGCTCGACGAGACGGCCGTCTACCCGACCGTGCTGACGGCGGCCCAGGTGAAGGCCCACTACGACCTGGCCAAGGCCCCGGCCCCGTCGGTGGTGCAGGTCACGGCGGCCGAGGACACGTACGCCAACGCCGGGGCGCCGGAAGCCAACTTCGGCTCCTCCGGCTCCCTCGCGGTCCGCGGGAACCCGCTGTACGCCTCCTACCTGCGCTTCGCCCTGCCGGCCGCGCCGGCGGGGACGGTCCTGAAGTCGGCGACGCTGAGCGTGAAGACCAGCACGCTGGGCGGGGCCGGGACCGCCGACACGGTGTCCGTGGTGCCGGTCACCGGGGCCTGGACCGAGGCGGGCGCCACGTACGCGAACCGGCCGGCACTCGGCGGGCCCGCGCTGGGCGCGTACCCGGGCATCCCGGACGGCTCGGCGGTGCACACGACGGGGCTGGACACGGCCGCGGTGGCGGCGGCGCTGGGCGGCACGTACGACCTGGCGCTGACCGGCAGCGGGTCGGACGCGCTGTGGCTGTGGTCCTCCGAAGCGGCGTCGGGCGAAGCCACACCCCGCCTGACCCTCACGTTCGCCCCCTGACCGTCCCCGCCCCCGCGCCCCGCGCACCGACCGGGCGCGGGGCCGGGTGCGCCCGGGCGGGGTGCCGCCCGGCGGCGTGACCGGGGCCGGGCTTTGCAGCCCGAGCGGCGTTCGAGCGGGCTCGGGCGGGGCCGTGGCTGCGCGGCCGGGGCTCCGCCCGGGCTCACGGGGCTCTGCCCCGGACCCCGCGCCTCAATCGCCGGCGGGGCTGGACGCGGCGGGCGGGGCCGGGCGGTGACCGGGGGCCGGCGGGGCCTCAGTCGGGCATGGGGAGCCAGCCGCGCTGCACCGCGCGGGCCCCGGCCTCGAAGCGGCTGCGGGCGCCGAGGCGGTCCATCAGGTCGTTGGCCATGCGGCGGGCCGTCCGCGAGGAGACGCCCAGGCGTTTGCCGATGGAGTCGTCCGTGTGACCCTCCGCCAGGAAGGCGAGCACCGCCTGCTCCTGGGGGCCCAGCTCGTCCCGGGCGTCCAGGGCACCCCCCGTGCCCCGGTCCGGGGCGGCCGCGGGGGCGCTCCCGAGGGGCTGGGCGGCGGCCCACAGGCCGTCGAAGAGCGCGCACAGCGCGTCCAGCGTGCCCTGGCCGGTCAGGACGACGGCCCCCGCGGCCGAGTCCGCGCTGCTGACCGGGATCACGGCGGTGGCGCGGTCGGCGATGATCATGCGCGTGGGCAGGGTGGTCAGCGTGCGGACCTGGCCGCCGCGGGCGGTGAGCCAGTCGGCGTAGTCGACGGTCGGCCGGTCGTTGCGGACGCTGGAGAGGTAGATCGTGCGCATGACCACGCCCCGGCCGAGGAGTTCGCCGTCCAGCGGGCGCGCGGCGGCGAGGTTGTCCGCCGTCTGGGCGCCGCCCGGCGCCAGGCTGAGGACCTCATCCCGGACCTCCCGGGTGAGCCGGGCGAGCCGGTCGCGGATCGCGTCCAGGCCGATCAGCTGCTCCACGCCCGGGCTCGGCTGCGCCGGGCGCAGGTCGGCGTACTCGGCG
This sequence comes from Streptomyces sp. NPDC012888, assembly GCF_042900645.1. Classification (NCBI taxonomy): domain Bacteria; kingdom Bacillati; phylum Actinomycetota; class Actinomycetes; order Kitasatosporales; family Streptomycetaceae; genus Streptomyces; species Streptomyces sp. NPDC012888. Next base: position 74,431 of record NZ_JBIBBM010000023.1, read on the forward strand.
ATGAGCTGGGCCGCGGCCGCCCGCGAGGCCTCCAGCCGCTGCTGGTGGGCCGCGATCTCCGCCTGCTGGCGGACCATCAGCAGCTCCATGCCGACGTCGGGGGAGACCGCTCGCATCGTGCCGTCACCGACGTGGGAGGGCCGGACCAGGGCGAGGCCGCTCAGCCGTCCGAGGACGGCGCGCACCTCCTCCTCGGGCAGCGCGCAGTCCCGGGCGAGCTCGGCGACGTCGGCCTCGGGCCGGCGCAGCATGGACCGGTAGACCGATTCCGCGGCCGGATCCAATCCGAGTGTGGTGAGCATGTCATCCCCCTGTGAAACACGTGTGGCTGATCTTCTACAGCAACCACGAGTTCCTGGCCAAAACCTGACGGAACAAAAGGCTGGACGGTTCCGGTCAGTACCGGAACCGGTCCCGGGTGGCACTGGCTCCGCTTCCCCCGGTATTTGCAGTCTTGTACGCATGTACCTCGTGCACCTCGCGCTGCGGCCGCCGCCCGGCGCGACCCTCGACCCCCAACTCCCCGCCCGGCTCCGGGCCCTGGCTCTCCCCGGCGAGCGCCTCGAACACGTCGTGGACCACCCCGACGGCAACCCCCACCCCGTCCTCGGGCTCTATCTGATCGCCGGCTCGCTGGCCGAAGCCGAGGGCACCGCCCGGTCCATCGGGCTGCGCGCCACCGCCCTCCTCCCCGCGCTGCGCGGCTGGAGCCTGGCCGGTGCCCATGTCCCGCTGATCACGCCGTTCTTCGAGTTCGCGGCCGCTTCCGCGGCCGACCCGGACGCTTCCGGTCACGACCGCTTCCGGTCACCCGGAACCCCTTCCGACCCCTGGTCCGGATACGAAAACTAGTGATCAGCGGCCGGGACGACCGGCCCGGGAAACGAAGGCGGGGCGCCACCGCGGGGCGCCTGCCGGCCGGTTCCAGCCGTAACCCCGTCCCTGCTCCGACCCACCCCCCTGAGGACCCCCCGATGCTCCGACCGCCCACCCTCCTGGCCGCCGCGGCCGCCGGCCTCGCACTCGCCCTCCTCTCCCCGGCGGCACAAGCCGGCGCCCCCGGCGCCGGCGCCTCGCCCGCCGCGGCCGGACAGCCCACCGCGGGCACCGCCTCCATGGGCTGGCAGTAACAGCGAGTCCTGGGGGGGGGGGGGGGGGGGCCCGGGCCGGCCCCCCCCCCCCCCCCCCCCCCCCAGGACCCACCCCCGAACATCCTGCGCATCACATTCGCTTCAGCAACTTCACCCCCCGTCAAGAGGACGCCCTTCCATGTCTGAAATATCCGAGAAGCCAGAGATGGCGGAAGAGGTCGAGCGCAGAGCGCTCCCCGACAACCGCCGCCGGCTCATGTGGCAGGCCGCCGCGATCGCCGTCCTGATGGTCGCCGACACCGGCATCGCCTTCGCCACCGCGCCCCAGGCCAAGCCGCCGGCCAGGACCGCCCCCGCGGCGAAGCCCAAGCCGCAGGTCCTCGGCCCCGCAGAGGCCGAGAACGAGGCCTCCGCCCGCCTGATGGCCCGGGTGCAGAAGCGCCGGATCGAGATCCTCTCCGAGCGCACGGACTCCACCAGCACCTTCGCCAACGCCGACGGCACCACCACCGTCGAGTCCTTCACCGGCGCCGTCCGCGCCAAGGACGAGCGGGGCGACTGGCAGCCCATCGACATGACCCTCGTCGCCGAGGACGGCGTCATCCAGCCCAAGCAGGCGGCCGCCGACGTCGAACTCTCCGACGGCGGCAAGGGCGAGAAGCTCGCCTCCGTCGACAAGGGCAAGCACTCCGTCGGCGTGGCCTGGGAGGGCGACCTGCCCAAGCCCAAGCTCGACGGCCCCACCGCGACGTACCCGGGCGCCGTCCCGGGCGGCGACCTCGTCGTCACCGCCCTCAAGGAGGGCTTCACCCACAACGTCGTCCTGCACGAGCGCCCCAAGGGCCCGGTCGAGTACCGCCTCCCCGTCGAAGCCGAGGGCCTCACCCTCAAGGAGACCGCCGACAAGCGGCTCAGCTGGGACGACAAGCAGAACAAGGCCAAGGCCACCGCGCCCGCCCCCGTCATGTGGGGCGCCACGGTCGACAAGGCCTCCGGCGAACCCGAGAAGATCGCTCCCGTCGAGGTCGAGATCGAGAAGGGCAAGGACGGCAAGCAGGTCCTCGTCCTCAAGCCCAGCCAGGCCTTCCTCAACGACCCCAACGTCAAGTACCCGGTGACGATCGACCCGACGGACTCCCTGATGGGCCCGGTCACCGACACCTGGATCCAGTACGACGACTACCTGACCTCGCAGCGCGGCTCCACCGAGCTCAAGGCGGGCACGTACGACGGCAACGAGAAGGCCCGCTCCTTCCTGCAGTTCAACGTCGACAAGTACAAGGGCAAGCAGGTCCTCGACGCCAAGCTGCGCATGTACTCCTACTACAGCTCCACCTGCAACACCGCCAACGCCGGCGTGCAGGTGCGCCGCGTCACCGCAGCCTGGGACCCCTCGGCCATCACCTGGTCGAACCAGCCCGGCGCCACCACCGCCGGCGCCGCCCTGAACAAGGACGCGAAGGGCTACAACTCCAGCTGCCCGGCCGGCCACTCCACCTGGGAGGTCGACGCCATCGCCCAGGCCTGGGCCGACGGCCAGCCCAACCACGGCCTGCGCGTGGCCTCCGCCGACGAGTCCGACCCGCTGACCTGGCGCCGCTACCGCTCCGCCAACTACGTCGACGGCTCCCACAACTCGGCGTCCGAGCCCTCCCTGACGGTCACGTACAACACCAAGCCGGGCCTGGCCACCGCGGTCTCCCCGCTGTCGGGCACGTCCACCAACGACACCACCCCGACCCTGACCGGCAAGGCCACCGACCCGGACGGCAACACCGTCCAGCTCAGCTACGAGATCTGGACGCCGACCGGCACCGCCGCGCTGATGACCGGCAAGTCCGCCTTCACGGCCTCCGGCGCCAACGCACCCTGGACCCCGACCACCGCGCTCGCCCCCGGCAGCTACAAGTGGCGCGCCGCCGTCTACGACGGCAACACCTGGCACGGCACCTGGTCCGCCTGGCAGACCTTCACCGTCGACACCACCAAGCCCGGCACGACCGCCGTCGGCTCCACGGCCTTCCCGGCCGGCCAGTGGTCCGGAACCCCCAACGCCAACGGCGACTTCACCGGCAGCTTCACCTTCACCCCGCCCACCAGCGACGTGAAGGACATCCAGTACAAGCTCGACTCGGGCGCCTGGACCACCGCCACCACCACCGGCGCCGCGGTCACCAAGTCCCTGACCTTCCGCGCCGGCAAGCACACCGTCACCGTCCACAGCCGTGACGCCGCCGGCAACGTCTCCGCCGACGTCACCTACACCTTCTACGCCGGCACCGGCGCGGCCCTCCTCGCCCCCGCCGAGGGCGACCGCCCCGCCAGCCGCACCACCCTGCTGGCCCAGGGCAAGCCCGGCGACACCGGAGTGCGCTACCAGTACCGCCGCGGCGAGACCGACACCTGGAAGGACGTCCCCGTCGCCGACGTGCGCAGGGCGTCCGACGGCTCCACCCCGGCAGCCTGGCCGGTCGCCGTCACGGGCGGCGTAGTGCCCGAGCTGAGCTGGAACATCACCACCACCCTCGCCCAGGACGGCCCGGTCGACGTCCGCGCGGTCCTCACCGACGGCAGCTCCACCGACTACTCCCCGGCGAACACCGTCACCGTCGACCGCGCGGCCGGCGCCGCCCCCGAACTCCCCGTCGGACCCGGCAGCGTCAACGCCCTCACCGGCGACTACGTCCTCGGCGCGACCGACACCACCGTGTTCGGCATGTCCGTCACCCGCACCGCCTCCTCCCGCCGGCCCGCCCAGGGCGCCGCGCAGTCCGGCCAGGCCGCCATCTTCGGCCCGCAGTGGACCCACGGCACCGAGCACGCCGCCACCGGCAGCAACTGGTCCACGGTCCACGAGGCCGGAGCCGGCCTCGTCACCGTCACCGACGGCGAGGGCAAGCAGACCGGCTTCACCGCCACCACCGGCGGCGGCTACAAGCCCGAACCCGGTGCCGAGGGCCTCGTCCTCACCAAGAAGGCCGACGGCAGCTACGCGCTGAAGGACACCAAGGGCGTCACCAGCACCTTCACCAAGCCCGCCGGCACCACCGCCTGGCAGCTCTCCGGCACCGCCCGGCCCACCGACGACCCGGCCAACCCCAGCACCATGCTGATCTCCACGGTCGTCACGGAGAACGGCAAGCAGGTCTCGCGGCCCAAGTACCTCGTCGCCCGCACCACCGCCGCCGCCATCGACCTCTGCGCCGCGACCCCGTCCACCAAGGGCTGCCGCGTCCTGGAGTACGTCTACGCCGGCACCACCACCGCGGCCGACACCCAGCTCGGCGACTACGCCGGCCGCGTCTCCGCCGTCCGCCTCTGGGCCACCGACCCCGGCGCCGCCGCGGCCACCGCGACCGACGTCGTGTCGTACCGCTACGACAAGGACGGCCGCCTGCGCGAGATGTGGGACCCCCGGGTGAGCCCGGCGCTGAAGACCCAGTACGAGTACGACTCCGCCGGCCGCGTCACCAAGCAGACCACGCCCGGTGAGCTGCCCTGGACCTTCGCCTACGCCAAGGCCGGAGCCTCCGCGGTCGCCGGCGAGGGCATGCTCGTCAAGGCCTCCCGCCCGACCCTGACCCCGGGTTCCAAGACGGAGACCAGCGGCACCGCCGCCACCGGCATCGTCTACGACGTCCCGCTCACCGGAGCCAAGGCCCCGTACGCCATGGGCGCCTCCGACATCGCGGCCTGGAGCCAGAGCGACGTCCCGACCGACGCCACCGCCGTCTTCCCCGCCGACCAGGTGCCGGCCGCCCACAGCGGCGACCAGCTCACGGCCGCCGACTACCGGCGGGCCGCGATCACCTACACCAACGCCTCCGGCCGCCAGGTCAACACCGCGCAGCCCGGCGGACACGTCTCCACCACCGAGTACGACGCCCACGGCAACGAGATCCGCTCGCTGACCGCGGCCAACCGGGCCCTGGCCCTGGGGACCTCGCCCAACGCGGCGCACACCCTCGACGCCCTGAACATCTCCGTCCTGGGCACCGCCGAGCGCGCCGACCAGCTCTCCTCCATCAGCGTGTTCAGCGCCGACGGCGTCAGCGAGACCGACGCCCTCGGACCGCTGAAGCTGACCGGTCTCGCGGCGGGCCTGCCCGCCACCGGCACCCTCCCGGCCGTCGCCGCCGGCAGCGAGGTCCCGGCCCGCGAGCACACCCGCACCACCTACGACGAGGGCCGGCCCACCGACGGCAGCGCCAAGGTCAGCCACCTCGCGACCAAGAAGGCGGTCGGCGTCCAGGTCCCGGGCTACGCCGAGTCCGAGATCCGCACCAACAGCACCGCGTACGACTGGGTCAAGGGCCTGCCCACCGCCCAGACCGACGACCCCGGCGCCCTCGCGCTGACCCGCACCACCGCGTACGACGCGGCGGGCCGCCCGGTCAAGGCGACCACACCCGCCTCCAGCGGCTCGGACGCCTCGACCAGCGAGCTCCTCTACTGGACCGCCGGCGGGACCGGCGACTGCTCGGGCCGCCCCGAATGGGCCGACCTGGTGTGCAAGACCGCACCCGCGGCCAAGATCACCGGCACCAACGGCAACCCCGACGAACTCCCGACCGTGGTCACCGAGTACGACCGGCACGGCCAGGTCGCCAAGCGCACCGAGACCGCGAACGGCGTCACCCGCACCACGACCACCACCCACGACGCCGCGGGCCGCGTCGTGTCCACCGCGACCACCGGCAACGCCGGCGCGGCGGTGAAGACCAGCACCACCACGTACGACCCGGAGACCGGCAAGGTCCACAAGACCTCCACCGACGACGGCACCCTGACCACCACCTACGACGCCCTCGGCCGCGTGTCCACCTACACGGACGCCGACGGGGCCACCACCACCACCGAGTACGACGCGCTGAACCGCACCGTGAAGACGGTCAGCTCCGCGCCCTTCACCATCTCCTACGAGTACGACACCACCGCCGAGCCCCGCGGCCTGGCGACCAAGGTGACCGACTCCGTCGCCGGCGTCTTCACCAGCGTCTACGACGCCGACGGCAAGACGGTCCAGCAGACCCTGCCCGGCGGGGTCACCATGCGGCAGACCAACGCCCCCAACGGCGAGACCGTCGCCCGCTCCTACACCCTGGACGGCCAGAGCGAGCCCTTCTTCGCCAGCGCCGGCTCCACCTCGGTCCACGGCCAGCTGCTCGACCGCTCCGGCCTGACCGTGGAGAACCACACCTACGACGCCGCGGGCCGGCTCGTGAAGTCCGCCAGCGAGTCCCAGGACGGCTCGGGCGCCTGCGGCCTGTACACCTACACGTACAACGCCAACGGCAGCCGCACCAGCGAGGCCTCCGCGACCGGCAACACCGAGACCGGCTGCCCCACCTCGACCGGCACCGCCGCCCAGCACTCCTACGACTCCGCCGGACGGATCGTCGACACCGGCTACGTCTACGACGGCCGCGGCCGCCTCACCGCCAGCCCCGACGGACTGACCTCGGCGTACTACGCCAACGACCAGCTGCAGCGCCAGACCGCCGGTGACCGCCGGCAGACCTGGACCCTCGACCCGGCCGGCCGCAAGCGCGGCGCCGTCATCGAGACCGACACCGCGGGAACCTGGGCGACCACCGACACCCAGACCTTCCACTACGACGACCGCGACCAGCTCGTCTGGACCAAGGGCGGCAGCGGCGTCACCCGCACCCTGATCACCGAGGTCGACGACCTGAACGGCGTCGCCGCCATCGACCCGGACGGCTCGGTCACCATCGAGCTGAACGAGGCCAGCGACTCCTCCCAGATCCTGTACAGCCCCGGCACCGGCGCGATGTTCGTCCAGGACGCCACCGGCCCGCTCGCCTCGGGCGCCGCCCTCGCCGGCCAGATCGGCGGCCAGGACGTGGCCGGCGCGGGCAGCCAGCTCGCCCAGTGCCCCGGATGCGGCGCCACCCCGCTCGCGGTCTCGTCCTTCGCGGTCACCGCGTACGGCTCGCCGAGCGGCTCGGTCCGGTCGGCCACCGACTACTGGCTCTTCGACCGCGGCCTGTGGGCCTTCCGGGACGAGAAGCGCAGCAGCCGCCGCCGCAGCGACCTCGTCTGGAAGGACGACGGCTGCTCCGCCCCGTGGTTCGCCTACATCAGCGCGGCGGTCGTCTACTACAGCAGCGAGTTCTACTGGCCCTGCGCCCGCCACGACTTCGGATACCGCAACTACCGCAAGCAGAACCGTCGGACCCGCGCCAACAAGGACCGGATCGACTCCCGCTTCAAGTACGACATGAACAAGCGGATCTGCGAGCCGAAGTGGTACGTGACGGAGAAGACCTGCAACGGCGCCGCCTACGGATTCTGGTACGCGGTCCACAAGTGGGGCGACAGCTCCTTCTTCAAGCCCTACTAGACCGCTCGCGGAACAGGACCAGGGCCTGACAGGACCAAGGCCTGATATGACCAGGGCCTGACACCGAAGCCCGACACCCCCGGGGGGGGGGGGGGGGGGGCGGCCCGGGCGTGGCGCCCCCCCCCCCCCCCCCCCCCCCCCCCCCCCCCGGGCCCGCCCCCCCCCCCCCCCCCCCGCCGCCGTACCCGCCCGTGCCGTGTCCACGATCCGCCCGCGTCCCCGACCCCTTCAGCGGAGATACCGGAACCATGAACGGAACCAAGTCCGCGGCCCTGGTGGCCGTCCCCGCCGCGCTCCTCGCGGCCGGCGCCTTCCTGCTCCTGCTGCCCTGGGACCCCCGCTCGAACGTCCCCGTGGAGCCCGGCTCCGACACCCTGACCAGCGGCCACACCTGGTGGGGGCTCACCCTGTTCGTCCTGGCCCTGACGGTCCTGGCCCTCGCCACGGGCCGGTACACCGCCCGCCCCGGCACGACGATGGCGGCCGTCGGCGGCACCCCGGCCGCCCTCCTGCTCGTCTCCCACCTCACGCACGAACCCGACCCGGACGGCTTCGCCGGCCTGTGGCCCGCCGGCTGGCTGGTGGCCGCCGCGCTGATGCTCCTCGGCACCGGCCTGGTCGCCGCCCTGGCCCGCCCCGACCGCACCCCCGACGTCCTCACGGCCGACCTCCGGGACCGCCTCCTGCCGGTCGCCGCGGCCGCGGCCGCCGGTTTCACCGGCTTCCTCACCGCGGCCGTCGCCTCCGACGCCGGCCCCTTCGCGCACACCTTCGCCGCCCTGCTGTCGCTGGCCCTCGGCCACGGCCTCGGCTGGGCACTGCGGGCCGGGGGCCGCGGACCGGCGGCCTCAGCGGTCCTGACCGCCGCCGGGGTCGCCGTGACGGCAGCCCTGGACCACGCCGGTAAGGTCCTGTGGTCCTGGCCCGCCCCCGACCCGCTCGCCTGGGCGACGACCCTCGCCGCCTACCCGCTCGGGGCCCTCCTGGCCCACGCCACCGGCCGCGGCCGCCCCGGCCGCCGCGGCCGCGCCAGGCCGGCCCGCTGACCTACGACCCGTCGCGGATCGCCTCGACCAGGCCGGCGACCAGGGCCGCCCGTTCCGCCATGGACGAGACGACCAGGTACTCGTGGTCGGCGTGCGCCCCGCCCCCGACCGCGCCCAGGCCGTCCAGGGTCGGCACGCCCAGCGCGGCGGTGAAGTTGCCGTCGCTGCCGCCGCCGACCGCCCGGCCCTCGATGCCGGGAAGCAGCCGCCGGGCGAGCGCGAAGAGCCCGTCCGAAGCCGACTCCGGCATCGGCGGCCGGCCCACGCCACCCCGTACGGTGACCACCGCCCCGGGCAGGTGCGGGGTCAGACCCGCGAAGGCCGCCTCGACCCGCTCCTTCTCCGCGGCCGACTCCACCCGGACGTCCACCACCACCACGGCCTCCGCGGGAACCACGTTGTCCAGGGTCCCGGCCGAGGCCACCGTCGGCGTCACGGTCGTCCCGACCTCGGGCCGGGCCAACGCGGCGATGTCCAGCACCTGGTGCGCCGCCTCGACCAGCGCGTTGATCCCCGCCTCCGGTTCGAGGCCGGCGTGCGACGCCCGCCCGGTGATCCGCACCTCGAAGGTCCCGCAGCCCTTGCGGCCGGTCTTCAGCGCCCCGCCGTCCGCCGCCCCCTCGAACACGAGGACGGCGCCACAGGCCAGGGCCCGCTCCTCGATGAGCGCCCGCGACCCGTGGGAGCCGACCTCCTCGTCGGCGGTCACCAGGATCTCGACGCCCGACCGGTCCTCCAGCGCGGCCAGCCCGTGCACCGCCTGCACCAGGCCGCCCAGCATGTCGAAGACCCCGGGCCCGGTCGCGTGCCCGTCCTCGACCCGGAACGGGCGCCGCTCCAGCGTCCCCAGCGGGAACACCGTGTCGTGGTGGCCCAGGAACAGCACCCGGGGCTCGCCACCGCCCGACCAGTGCACGTGCGGACCCGCCGCGCTCTCCACCACCGAGGCCCGCCCGCCCAGCCGGCCCTCGATGACGGCCGCGACCGCCTTGGCCGACACCGCCAGGGCGTCGAGGTCACGCGACGGGGACTCGACCTCGACCAGCGTCCTGAGGTCCTCCAGCATCGCGTCGACATTCACTTGAACGGTCCTGTGCATCGTCATGGGGCAAGACTACGGACGGGCGGTGCGGCGGCGACCGGCCGTCACCGGGGGCGGGGTGGGATGGGGCCGAGGCCGGGACCCCGGTCTCATGGGCCCGCACCCGCCGGAGCAGGACGCCCACATGGGCATCGCGGAGTCCGTCCCGTGCGCTGCGGCCGTCGGCCGGGCCGTTCCGGTCCACGAGGGCTCCACACCGGTCGTGTCGCCAACGCCCTCCGCCCCCTCCGCTTCCCGGTCCCCGCCCCGCACCACCTGACGGGTCAGAGGGAAGCCCCGCCCGGCGGCGGCTCCACCTCCAGGAACCGGCGGCGCCCCGGCCCCCGGTAGAGCAGGGCCTGCCAGCCCAGCCCCTCCAGTACGTCCGCACACCCGGCCAGCCGCTCCGCCTCCTCCACCGGGGCCCGGCTGCCCGGCGGGCCGGCCCAGGTCACCCGCACCAGCCCCGGCGCCTCCCCGGGGCCGGTGCGGTAACCCGCGGCGGTCCGCCGACCGGTCTCCGGATCCACCGCGGACGGTGGAACGCCGGACGCCTCCAGCGCCAGGGACACCGCCCGCAACGGTTGCTCCCGCTCCCACACGGCCGGACCCTCCGCCCCCGTCACCCGGCGGATCTGGAGCAGCCCGGCGAACGCGGTCCGCACCTCCTCCTGCCGGAGCCCGGCGTCCACGGGCTCCGGGCCGTCACCCGTCGCCGCCTCGAACGGCGCACCACCGGCAACACCGCCTGCGACACCGCCGCCCCCGCCACTCCGCATCCGCACCACCTCACCCGATCCGCCCGCGACCTGAGTACGTCGGTCCGAACTCCCTGAGTACCCACACCGATTCCCCGGCCGCCCGGCGCTGCTCGAATGGACCCATGAACCCGCACGCCGACGCCGACGCAACCGCAGCCGCCGCCGCAGTGGCCGTAACCGTAACCGCAGCCGCCGCCGCGGCCGGTGACGCAGCCGCTGCCGCCGCGGCCGCCCGGTCCCCGCGCCTGCAGCAGGTCACCGTCGCCGGCCAGGCCCTGGCCGTGGCCCTGGTCCCGCTGGTCCTCGGCGTGCTCCTCGCCAAAGCCATGGCGGGCGACCCGATGACCCCGGTCAACGCCCTGATCACCAGCGGCGGCCAGCGCGCCCGCGTCTCCCCGGCCGAATGGCGGCGCACCGCCCGGAACGCCCGCAGCGCCCTGCGTCGCGTCCGCCCGGCCGCGGCCGCTGCCACGACCCCCGGACACTGAGGCCGGGCTTACGGGTCAGCGTCCGTACTGCCGCACGCTCAGCGTCCGTACTGCCCCACGCACAGGTCCACCACCGACGGCGGCACCATGCCGTCCGCGGCCGCGCACACGTCATCCATGCCGTACGCCTGACCCGGCCCCTTCCCCTGCCCCTGCCGCTGCCCCGGCGCCGGCACGGCCGGCCGCCGGAACGGGCGGGCCGCCCCCGGCTTGCGGGTACGCGGCTTGCGCGGGGCGGCCGCCTGCCCCTGCCGTACGGGACCCGGCCCCGCTTCCACCGCCGGCGGCCGCCGCGCCGGCTCCGCAGGCTCCGGCAGCCGCCCCAACGGCAGCACCACCCCCGCGGCCCCCGGCGCCGCGGCACCAGGCCGCTCGGCCACCGGCGAAGGCACCGGCACGGGCACCGGGGCCGGCGAGCCGGGCGAGCCCACCGGGCTCGCCGGGCCGGCTTGCTGCGCGCCGACGGTGACACACCCCGCACCGGCCAGGACGGCGGCGAGGGTCAGGGACAGGCGGACCGCCCGGGGCAACTCCATCGCCCCACCATGCCGCAACCGCGGCGGTTCACCCCCGTTCGGTCACGCCTGGGGATGACACGGGATCCGGCCGATCGAAACGGGCCGGACGCCCGGCGACCGGACGGCGACCGGACCCGGGCGACCGGACGGCCGGAAACCGGAATCGGTGAACCGGAAACCGGGCACCGCGCGGCCCCGTGACCAGCATGGGAGACGGGGGTCCGATTCCGGCATGCCCACCGGTAGAAAGGGCACGGGAACGTCTGTTCGCCGACGCCGGCCCGCCGGTGTCCGCCCCGCCGCCAGTCAGCACGTACGTACGGAGTGCCCCATGCCCCACCCCGACGCGTCCCCGCACCCCACCCCGCCCCCGCCCGGCACACCCGGGCCCGGCACACCCGCGTCGCCGCTGCGGGCGTGGTCCGCCGTCCTGGCCGTCTCCCTGGGCATCTTCTGCCTGATGACCTCCGAACTGCTCCCCGTCGGCCTGCTGACGCCGGTCGGCGACGAACTGGGCGTCTCGGACGGCACTGCGGGCCTCATGGTGACCGTGCCCGGCCTCGTCGCCGCGGCGTGCGCACCCCTGGTCACCGTCGGCACCGGCCGCCTGGACCGCCGGTCGGTCCTCTGCGTACTCATCGCCCTGGTGGCCGCCGCGAACCTCGCCGCGGCCCTGGCCCCCGACTTCACCGTGGTCCTCGCCGCACGGGTCCTCGTCGGCGTCGGCGTCGGCGGGTTCTGGGCCGTAGCCGGCGGCCTCGCCCTGCGGCTGGTACCCGAACGCCACGTCGCCCGCGCCACCTCCGTCATCGTCGCCGGAGTCGCCACGGCCTCCGTCGTCGGCGTACCCGCCGGCACCCTGATCGGCGAACTCCACGACTGGCGCACCGCCTTCGCCGCCGTGGGCGCCCTCGGCCTGCTCTCCCTCGCCGCCCTCGTCCTGCTGCTCCCGCCGCTGCCCGCCCGGCAGTCCGTGCGCTTCGCCGAACTGCCGGCCCTGCTGCGCACCAACCCGGCCGTCCGGACGGGCGTCATCGTCACCTTCCTCGTCGTCACCGGCCAGTTCGCCGCGTACACCTTCGTCCGGCCCGTCCTCACCGGCATCTCCGGCGTGGACACCGCCCTCATCAGCACCCTGCTCCTCGGCTACGGCGCGGCCGGCGTCGCCGGCAACTTCCTGGCAGGCGCCCGGCCGGCCCGCCGCGCCCTGCTGGTGACAGGCCTGGTGCTCCCGGTGATCCTCACCCTGATCGCCCTCGTCGCGCACCCGGCGGCGGGGGGCGTCCTGCTCGTCGCCTGGGGGCTGGTGTACGGCGGGGTATCGGTCAGCGTGCAGAACTGGATGAACACGGCCGCGCCCGAGGCCCACGAGGCGGCCTCCTCCGTCATGGTCGCCATGTTCAACCTGGCCATCGCCACCGGCGCCGTCACGGGCGGCCTGATGGTCGACGGCATAGCCGTCGCCGCGGCGCCCCTGACGGGCGCCGCCCTCACCCTGGCCGCCGCCCTCACCATCCTGGCCACCCGCGGCACGTCCACCCACCCCACCGCCCGAACCGGCACGAGCGCCGAACCGGCGGCGGGGCCGGGGGCCGGGCCTGGGGCCGGGCCTGGGACCGGGCCTGGGCCTGGGCCGGGACCCGTGTCTGCGCCCACGTCCGACCGAACCGGACGGTGAGCGGGGGTGGGGCGGGTGGGCCCGCTCGGGCGGGGTCCGGATCCGGGGCGGGGGTGGGGGTGGCCGGGCCCACTGGACCGGGGGCGTTGGGTGCGTCGGGGTGGTTGCCCGTCCGTCCCATCGTCCTTCCGGGGCCGTCCGCCCTGTCAAGGGCGCTCCTTCGTCGCGTCGCTTCGCGATGGCCTT
>NZ_JBIBBM010000024.1:0-51624 GCF_042900645.1 Streptomyces sp. NPDC012888
CGCCGCGGGGGGGGGGCGGGCGGGGGGGGGGGGGGGGGGCCGCGCCCCCCCCCCCCCCGGGCCCGCCCCCCGGGGGGGGGGGGGCCCCCCCCCCCCCCGGCGCCCCCACCCCGGGTGGGGGCGCCCGCCCCACCCCCCTCCGACCGTTCCGGCACTCCCCGGGAGGAACCATGGCCGTACGGCACCAGCTGATCCACGCGACCCCGTCCGAGGTGTGGGCCGTCCTGGCGGACGGCACCCGCTACGGCGACTGGGTCGTCGGCACCGCGGAGTCGCACGTGGCCCGCGGACGGTGGCCGGAGCTCGGCTCCGCCATCGAGTACACCGTCCGGCTGGGCCCCTGGGAGGCCTCCGGCCACTCCGTGGTCCGGCGGGTCCGCGCCCCGCACGAGCTCGAACTGGAGATCAAGGCCGGTCCGCTGGGCACCGCCCGGGTGGCCCTGGAGGTCCGGCAGTGGGGCGAGGAGGCCCTGGTGATCGCCGACGAGCATCCGCTGCGCGGCCTGGGCGGAGCCCTGCACAACTCGTTCTTCGACGCCCTGATCCAGCTACGTCACCGCGACATGCTGGCCCGCCTCGCCAAGGTGGTCGAGAGGACCGCCGGCTCGCGGACCGAGCCGGTAGGCCAAGGAGGCTGAGGAGACGTCATGCCCGACGCGGTCGTCATCGGAGCGGGCCCCAACGGCCTCGTCGCCGCCAACCTGCTCGCCGACGCGGGCTGGAGCGTGGAGGTCCTGGAGGCCCAGCCGGAACCGGGCGGTGCCGTGCGCAGCGACCGGGGCGTCCATCCCGACTACGTCAGCGACCTGTTCAGCGCCTTCTACCCGCTGGCCGCGGCCTCGCCGGTCATCGCCGGCCTGCACCTGGAACGGGAGGGGCTGCGCTGGAGCGACGCCCCCCGGGTGCTGGCCCACCCGATGCCCGGCGGGCAGTGCGCCGTACTGGAGCGCCGCCCGGAGGACACCGCTGCCCGGCTGGAGGAGTACGCGGCGGGTGACGGCGAGGCGTGGACGGCGCTGTGCGAGGTCTGGCAGCGGCTCGGCGACGGCATCGTGCGCGCCCTGTTCACCCCGTTCCCGCCGGTCCTGCCCGCGGTCCGGCTGCTGGCCGCCGTCCGGAAGGCGGGCGGCCTGGGCCTGGCCCGTCGCCTGGTCCTGCCCGTACGCCGCCTCGCCGAGGAGGAGTTCCACGGCGGGGCCGCCGGCTTGCTGCTCGCCGGCAACGCCCTGCACGCCGACCTGCCGCCCGAGGCGAGCGGCAGCGGTGGCTACGGCTGGCTCATGACCATGCTGGGCCAGCACCACGGCTTCCCCGTACCGGTGGGCGGCGCGGGCGAGTTGACGGCCGCGCTGGTCCGGCGGCTGGAGCGCCGGGGCGGCGCCGTGCGCTGCTCCACCCCCGCCGTGGAGGTGGTCGTACGGGGCGGGCGGGCGGTCGGGGTGCGCACGGCCGCCGGCGAGGCGGTGCCGGCCCGGCGGGCCGTGGTCGCCGACGTCTCCGCGCCGGCGTTGTACGGCCGGCTCGTCGACGAACGCCACTTGCCCGACCGGCTGTTGCGCGACCTGAGGCGGTTCCAGTGGGACTACGCCACCTTCAAGGTGGACTGGGCGCTGGACTCCCCGGTGCCGTGGACCGCCCGCCCGGCGGCCACCGCCGGCACCGTCCACCTCGCCGACGGCATGGACGGCCTCACCGAGTACGCGGCGCAGCTCGCCATGGGGCTGGTGCCGGCCCGGCCCTTCCTGATCCTGGGCCAGATGACCGCGGCCGACGCCACCCGCTCGCCCGCCGGCACCGAGTCGGCCTGGGCGTACACGCACCTCCCGCACCACGTCCGCGGCGACGCCGGCGGGCAGGGCCTGAGCGGCCGCTGGACCGGCGCCGACGCCGAGGCCATGGCCGACCGGATGGAGGAGGTCGTCGAGCGGCACGCACCGGGGTTCAGGGCCGCCGTGGTCGCCCGTCGCGTGCTGGCCCCGCCGACGATGGAGGCGATGGACGCCAACCTCTACGACGGCGCCATCAACGGGGGCACCGCGGCCCTCCACCAGCAGCTGCTGTTCCGGCCGGTCCCCGGCGCGGGGCGGCCCGAGACCCCGGTCCCCGGGCTCTTCCTCGCCTCCGCCTCGGCCCACCCGGGCGGCGGGGTCCACGGAGCCCCGGGGGCCAACGCGGCGCGGGCGGTCCTGCGCCGCCACCCGCTGCGCCGGTGCCGCGGGAACCGGCGGGGGTGAAGCCGCCAGGAAAACGGCAGTTGGCGCGTGCCGAAGCCAACACGGGCGGGCATACCTTCCATACTGTGCGTCATCGTTTCTCCAGCCTTGCCTTGAGTGGGTGATCCCGTGTTGCCTCCTGCTATTCGTCAGTCCCCTGGACATGCTGATACCCCTGCGCCGGAACCGGAGTCGAGGGCCCGCCGGGCGCCGCTGGCGGGGGACCCCACCGAGGCGCGGGCGGTGGGCATGCTGATGGCGGCCACCCCCTGCTCGGCCCGCCAGGCCCAGCGGATCCTCGCGGTCGCGGCGGCGAAGGCGGGCGTCCCGGTGCCGGAGGCCGCGGCCGCCCTGGTCGCGCGGACCGAGGAGGTGCCGCTGCCGGCGCGCCTGGAGCGGGCCCTGCGGCGGGCGGTGCGGGCGGCCAGGACGCCCGCCGAGCAGGACACCGTGCGCCCCTTCCCGCCGGGCCTGGTGCCCAACCGGGCGCGCACCGAAGAGGTGCTGGCCCGCTTCCGGGTCTGCCGCAAGCGGCTGCAGGGGGCGCCGGGGGACCTCGAGGCCCGCCGGGCGATGGAGGACGCCACGTACACCCTCTGCGTGCTGATGGGCCGCCCCACGGCGACGGAGGCGGTCGCGGCCGCCCAGCGGCTCCTCGGCGCGGCCTGACCCCACGGCCCGCGGCCGCCGCCTAGCCGCGGGAAGCCGGGGCGCTGCCTCCGGCGGGCGCCGTCAGCGACACGGTCGCCGTGATCGCCTTGCCGCCGTCGCCGGGTGTGACCGTCACCCCGGTCGACAGGTGCGCGATGAGCTGGAGTCCGACCTTGCGGAAGGGCTCCACCCGATCCGGGCCGCCGCCGGGGAACGCCGGGCCGGCGTCCCGTACGGTCAGCTCCACCCGGTCCCGCGTCACGCGCAGCGTCAGCCCGGTCACACCGCCGGCGTGCCGCTGAGCGTTGGTCACCAGCTCGGTCACCACCAGCAGCACCGCGTCGGTCACCGCGGTACCGGTCACCCCGGCCCGCCGCAGGCACCGCGCGGCGGCCCGGCGGGCCGCGCCGGCCGACGCCGGCACCAGACGGACCTCCGCTCGCGCCATCCGGACCCTTCCGACCGGCCCGCGCCCGGTGACGGGGCCTCACCGGCATCATCGCCGAAAGAACGCGGGCGGGCCGCCCGTGCGACCATCGAGGAAAGTCCCCGGCACAGGGCGGCGCTTCATGCAAGACGAACCACGGTCGGAGAACCCCCAGGTCAGGGTGTTGCCCGACCGGTCCGGGACCCAGGTGGTCCTGCTTTCGGGAGAGGTCGACGCCGACTCGGTGTCCGAGGTCGCCCGGGTGCTGGCCGACGGCGCCCGCGCCGGCCGCCGCCGCGTGGTCGACATCAGCTCCCTCGAATTCGGCGACTCCGCCCTCCTCCACGTGCTGCTCCGGGCGCACGCCGCCGGGCCCCTGGTCATCGCCGGGCCGGTGCCGTCCGGTTTCGGCCAGATCCTGCACGTCACCGGCGCGGACACGGTGCTGAGGCTGGCCCCCGGCCTGAGCTCGGCCCTGGACGGGTTCGATGGCTGAGACCGCACCGGCTGCGTCCGGGCCGAGTCGTGCCATGCTCGAACCATGAGGAGCGTGCGAGGCGGGGACGAGCAGGCGCCGGAACTCCTGGCGCTGGCCAAGACCGTCTCCAGGCTGCGCGACCGGGTGGCCGAGCTGGAGGACACGGCCGCGGCCGCCGCCGTGCTGGAGCGGGCCAAGGGCGTCCTCATGGCCTCCGGGCGGCTTCCCGCGTCCGCCGCCTACGACGAACTGCTGCGCCGCGCCGACGAGCACGACCGGACGCTCCTGGAGGAGTGCTGGGCCGTCCTGGGCGAGGTCCACCCGCGCGGAGCGCCGCCCGCCCGCCCCGCCGGGCAGCCGGGGCAGGAGCCGCCCGGCTCGGCGTTCCGGGTCCGCACCTACCTGGCCCGCAACGGGCCGGCCCCCCGCGGCCGGGAACCCGACGAGGTCCTGGCCGCGCTCGCCGCCGACCTGGCCGGGGCGCACACCGCCCCGGCCGTCGCCGCCTGCCTCAGGAGACACCTGCGGGACGCGGTGGGCGCGGACGCCGTGATGGTCTACCACCGCACTCCCGGGACCGGCCTGGAACTGTGGGCCGCGGCCGGCATGGAACCCCGGCTCACCGAGCAGTGGCGCCACGTGCCGCCCGTGGCGCGCTTCGCCCCGGCCGAGGCGATGGCCACCGGAACGCCCGTCTGGCTGGAGGACCCGGCGCAGGACGCCGGCCGCTACATGGTCGTCGGCGCCCCCGGCCGGTGGCCGTGCCGCGCCTGGTTCCCCGTACCCGCGGGGCCCGGGGCCACCATGGCCGTCGGTGTGCTGTGCACCGGACACGGCCCCTTCACCGAGGCCGCCCGGGAGCTGCTGGCCCGCGCCGCCGAAGTGTGCGCGGCCGCGCTGCACACCGTGGAGTCCGGGGAACTCCGTGACCGGGACCCCGATCTCGACCTGGTGCGGGACCTGTTCACGGCCCTTCCGGGGTCGGCGGTCCTGCTCACCCCGGTCCGCACCGACGACGGGGCCGTCGAGGACTTCCGGATCGACGCCGCCGCCCCCGACGCCGTGGACCTCTCCGGCCGGCGCGGCAAGGAACTCGTCGGCCTGCGCGTCCTGGAGAGCTACCCCACCATCGTCGACACCCCGCTCTGGCAGGGCTACCTCGACGCCCTGGCCACCGGAACCCCGTACGCCTGCGAGCCCTTCACCTACCAGGGGATCGACTCAGGGGTGCCCGGCACCGCCACGTACTCGGGGCAGGCCGTCCCCTGGCACGGCCGGCTCGTCGCCTCCTGGGTCCGGCACGACGACGAGGCCCGCCAGGAGCACCGCCTCGCCGTCCTCCAGCGCCTGGGCAAGCTCGGCTGGGCGCACTGGAACCTCACCGCCGGAACGGTCGTCTGGTCCGACGAGGTCTACGGCATCTTCCGCCGGGACCCCGCGGCCGGACCCATGCGGCTGGAGGAACTGCCCCTGCACCTCATGCCGGACGACCTGCCGGCCCTGGCGGAGGAGGTCCGGCGGCTGCTCGGCGCGTGCGCACCCATCGACCACACCTTCCGCGTCCTGACCGGTGAGGGGGTGCGGCACGTCCGCATCGTCGCCGAGGCGGACACCGACGCCGACGGGGCGCCCGTCGAGGTGCACGGCTTCTTCCAGGACCTCACCGCCCAGCGGCAGGCCGAGCTCGAACTCGTCGAGAGCGAACGCGCCCGCGTGGTCCAGCAGGGCATGCTCCAGGCCGAACGCAACCTCGCCCGCCGGCTCCAGCACGCGCTGCTGCCGATCGCCGAGCGGTCCATGCGCCTGGCCGGCCTGGACGTCGAGGTCGCCTACCTGCCGGCCGAGGGCAGCGGAGTCAACGTGGGCGGGGACTGGTACAGCGCCATCGAACTCCCCGGCGGGCACGCCCTGTTCGTGGTCGGCGACGTGGCCGGGCACGGCCTGGACGCGGTCGCCACCATGGCGCAGCTCCGGTTCACCGCCAAGGGCATGGTGGTCACCGGCTCGCCGCTGACGGAGGCGCTGCACCGCCTGAACACCCTGCTGCTGCACACCGCGGACAGCCAGTACGGCACGGCCACCCTGATCCTCGCCCGGTACGACCCGGTGGAGCAGCGTCTCTCCTGGGTGCAGGCGGGCCACCCGCCGCCGCTGCTGGTGCGGGACGGCGGGAGCGAGTTCCTCAGCCCGCCGGAGGGCATCCTGCTGGGCGCCACCCGCGAGCCGCGGTACACCGAGGCCCGGCTGCGGCTGCGGGGCGGGGACCATCTCGTGTTCTACACCGACGGCCTGGTGGAGAAGCCGAGCGAGCACCTCGACGCGGGCCTGCAGCGGCTCGCGGAGGCGGCCCGGGCCACGTACGGCGGCCGGGGGACGGGCGGTCTGCCCGCCATGCTGTCCCGGCTCATGCCACACGGCCAGCGGCGGGACGACACCTGCGTACTGGCCCTGCACCTCGCCTGACCACGGTTCCGGCGCCGCGGTCCCGCTGCGCGCCGGCCCGGCCGCTCAGGGTGCGCCGCAGCAGCCGGGAGGCGGCGGTGCGGTCGCCGGCGCGGCCCGGCGGGGGCAGGGGGAGGCGGTCGACGAGCTCCAGCAGGCGGAGCGGCCCGGACTGCCAGTCGTACGTGAAGACGGCCGTGCCGCGGCCCTCCGCGAGGGACTGGAAGTCGAGGAGGTGGCCCAGACCGGCGCAGTCCATGAACGTGACGTGCCGCATGTCCCAGACCACCACCGTGGTACCCGGGACGAGGGCCTCCACGGCGGGGGCGAAGGCCGCGCCCGCCTCGTGGTCGAGCTCCCCGGCCGCCGTCACGTGCACGGTGGGGCCGTAGTTCCGCACCCGGACCCGGAATTCCTGCTCCATGACGACCTCCTCCCCGCCGATGGCGGTGTGCTCGCCTGCGTCTACCCGGGGGGACGGCCCGGCAGCCGGGTTTCGGCCCGCGATCTGCGGGCAGCCGCCGGGAGGCGGGGGGCCAGCCCAGTACGGCGGGAGGTCGCCATGGAGGACCAGGGTGGTGCCGGCGGAGTGCCGCTGGACGACCACGGACAGGACGCGGAGCGCCGCAAGCCGCACGCGGAGCGTGCCGGACGCGCGCGCGGTGCGGAACGCAGGACCCGGGCCGCCGACACGGACGAGGCGAGCCGCCTCGACCGGCCCGAGAAGCGCCCGGACCCGGACGACCCGCGCAAGGACCGCACCGAATGGCACGGCCCCCGGGGCGACTGAGCCCGGGCCGTGGCGGCCGTAGGGCCGTCGCCGCCCCCCGGGGGACGGCGACGGCCCGCGTCACGCCCCGTCCGCCAGTACCGCGCGTTGACCAGCGTGACGCCGGCCGCGTTCCTCCCTGAGCTCCACGCGGTGTCCGACCAGTCGGCGCAGCAGGGTGAGCGGGTCGACGTCGCCGGCCGCGGTGTCGCCGTGGCTGACGAACGCCTCGATGACGGGCTGTTCGCGGTTCATGCCGTGGCACCGTTTCCCCGCTCTGGTCCGGCCGTGGGGGCGGGTCTAGTCACGGAATCTGATCCTGCCGGCGATGACGTCGAGCGCCGCCTCGCTCACGGTCCGGCCGTGGGCGAAGGCGTGGGCGCGCAGACGAGCCAGTGCCTGCTGGGGGTCCACCCCGAGGTGCACCATGATCATTCCAGTGGCCTGGTGGACTTCCTCGTGGTCGGTCTCCGCCTTGTCCAGCCAGCTCGCGGGTTGTCCGCCATCCGGTTCCTCCTGCGCCTGGAGGGCCAGCAGTGCCGTGGTGATCGCGTCGGCGGCGGGGAAGGCGAAGGACTGGTCCCGCTCCGAGAGCGGGCCCGGTGAGTCCCTGTAGAGGTCCAGCGTACCGATGGCGAGACCGCTGCCGCCCAGGGGCAGCGAGAACACGGCGCGCACCCCGAGCTCGACCGCCTGCTGGGCGAAGACCGGCCAACGGCGGGCGTCAGGCCCGCCCGTCAGGTCGGCCGCGAGCACCGGCGCGGCCAGCGCGACCGCGCTCTGGCACGGCCCGTCGTCCAGGGTGTACTGGGTCTCGGCGAGCCGCCCGGCCACCTCGTCGGAGGACCACCACAGCGCACGGGCGTCCTGATCGCCGGCCAGCGAGACCGACGCCCCGGTCACGTCCAGCAGGTCCACACACGCGCGGCACAGCATGGCCGGCACCTCACTGCCCGCGACGCCCGACACCGCGTCGGCGAACGCCTCCGACAGGCCCCGCGGCGCCTCGGCACCGGACTGCGGGGGATCGCCGGGGAAGTGCTCCTCGCCAGGAACCTCGGGGTCCACGGTGCCTCACCTCCGTTCGCGGTGCCCGAACCCATCCTCCACCAGCCCGCTCCCCCCGGGGAACTCCGGCGGCCACCGGCGCAGGGCCTGGCGCCGTGGTCAGCTCCCGGCGCAGGGACGGGCGAACAACCGTGCCCGCCGGATCCCCGCCGCCCGCTGCGTCAGGACCCGGAGCGGACGGTACAGGGCTCGACCATCCCACACCCGGCCCCGGTCGGAGCCGTCCCGGGCGGGGTTTCCGCACGCCGCCCGGGGGCAGGCGCGCGGCACCGACCGCTGCCGAAGGAGACGACGCGATGGCCGCCGCCAAGGTCTCGGACCACGTCCTCGAAAGGCTGCGCGCCTGGGGTGTCGAGCACGTCTTCGGCTACCCCGGCGACGGCGTCAACGGGCTGCTGTCCGCCTGGGAGAGGGCCGGAGACCGGCCGCGCTTCCTCCAGGCCCGGCACGAGGAGACCGCCGCACTGGCCGCCGTCGGATACGCCAAGTTCTCCGGCCGCACCGGCGTGTGCGCCGCCACCTCCGGCCCGGGCGCCGTCCACCTCCTGAACGGCCTCTACGACGCCAAACTCGACCACGTGCCCCTCGTCGCCCTCGTCGGCCAGACCGACCGCAGCGCCATGGGCGGCTCCTACCAGCAGGAAGTCGACCTGCACGCCCTGTTCAAGGACGTCGCCGGCGCCTACCTGGAGACCGTCAACGTCCCCCAGCAGCT
The DNA here is from genome assembly GCF_042900645.1 of Streptomyces sp. NPDC012888. Lineage (NCBI taxonomy): Bacteria > Bacillati > Actinomycetota > Actinomycetes > Kitasatosporales > Streptomycetaceae > Streptomyces > Streptomyces sp. NPDC012888. The sequence goes on from NZ_JBIBBM010000024.1 coordinate 8,764, forward strand.
GCCCAACGTCCTGGACCGGGCCCTGCGCACCGCCCACGCCCGCAGCGCCCCCACCGCCGTCATCCTCCCCAACGACGTCCAGGACCTCCCGTACGAGCCGCCCGCGCACGCCCACAAGATGGTCCCCTCCAGCCTGGACGCGAGCCCCTGGACGGCGGTCCCCGACGACGACTCGGTCGCCCGCGCCGCGGAGGTCCTCAACGCCGGCGAACGCGTCGCGATCCTGATCGGCCAGGGCGCCTCCCGGGCGGCCGCCGAGGTCGCCCGCACCGCCGAACTCCTCGGCGCGGGCGTGGCCAAGGCGCTGCTCGGCAAGGACGTCCTGTCCGACGAGCTGCCCTACGTCACCGGCGCCATCGGCCTCCTCGGCACCCGGCCCTCCTACGAGCTGATGCGCGACTGCGACACCCTCCTGACCGTAGGCTCCAACTTCCCCTACTCGGAGTTCCTGCCCCCGTACGGGCAGGCCCGGGCCGTGCAGATCGACATAGACCCCCACCTCATCGGCCTGCGCTACCCCTACGAGGTCAACCTGGTCGGCGACGCCGCCGCCACCCTGCGCCGGCTGCTGCCCCTCCTCACCCCCAAGTCCGACGGCCGCTGGCGGGACACCGTCGCCGCGAACAACCGGCGCTGGCGCACGGTCATGGCCCGCCGGGCGGCCCTCGCCGCCGACCCCGTCAACCCCGAGTACGTCGCCCACACGCTCGACCGGCTGCTGCCCGACGACGCCATCGTCACCGCCGACTCCGGCTCGGTGGCCAACTGGTACGCCCGGCACCTGACCATGCGCGGCACCATGCGCGGCAGCCTCTCCGGCACCCTCGCCACCATGGGCTGCGCCGTGCCGTACGCCATCGGCGCCAAGTTCGCCCACCCCGACCGGCCGGCGATCGCCCTCGTCGGCGACGGGGCCATGCAGATGAACGGCATGGCCGAGCTGATCACCGCCGCCAAGTACGCCGACCGTTGGACCGACCCCCGTCTGGTCGTCGCGGTGTGGAACAACGGCGACCTCAACCAGGTCAGCTGGGAGCTGCGGGCCCTCGGCGGCAGCCCGCCGTTCGAGGCCTCCCAGTCCCTCCCCGACATCCCCTACGCCGACTTCGCGCGGTCACTGGGCCTCGACGGGATCCGCGTCACCGACCCCGCCGACGTCGAGGACGCGTGGCGGGCGGCCCTGGCGTCGGACGGCCCCGCCGTCCTCGACTTCCGCACCGACCCCGCCGTGCCGCCGATCCCGCCGCACGCCGAGTGGGACCAGATCGAGGCCACCGCGGCCTCTCTGCTGCGGCGCGGCGGCCGCGACCCCCACCTGGTCAAGCAGGGCCTCAAAGCCAAGGTGCAGGAGATGCTGCCGGACCTCGGCAAGGGACGGTGACCGCCCGATGCGGCTGCGCACGAGCCGCCCCGACCGCCCCGGCTGGACCCGGGTGCGCCACGGGAAGGGCTTCCGCTACCTGGACGCCGCGGGCCGGCCGGTCACCTCGGCGGAGGAGCGGGCCCGGATCCGCGCCCTGGTGATCCCGCCGGCCTGGACCGACGTGTGGATCTGCCCCTGGCCCAACGGGCACATCCAGGCCCTGGGCACCGACGCCGCCGGCCGCCGCCAGTACCTCTACCACCCGGCCTTCCGCCGGAAGCAGGAGGAGGCCAAGCACGAGCACGTCCTCGACGTGGCCGCCCGGCTGCCCGCCCTGCGCGAGGCCGTCGCCGAGGACCTGGCCGGCCGGGGACTGACCCGCGACCGGGTGCTTGCCTGCGCCGCGCGCCTGCTGGACCTCGGCTTCTTCCGGATCGGCGGGGTCTCGTACCGCCGGGACCACCAGGCGTACGGCCTGACCACGCTGCTGCGGGAACACGCCGTCTGCCGCCGCGGCGAGGTGTGCTTCGACTTTCCGGGCAAGTCGGCGCGGCAGCAGACCCGCGCACTCGTCGACCCCGCCACCTACGAGGTCGTACGGGCCCTGCTGCGCCGCCGCGACTCCGGCACGCAGCTGTTCGCGTACTGGGAGGCCGGGGCCTGGCACGACGTCCGGGCCGGGGACCTCAACGAGTACCTGCGCCGCAAGGCCGGCACGGACATCACCGCCAAGGACTTCCGGACCTGGCACGCCACCGTCCTGGCCGCCGTCGCCCTGGCCGTGTCCGAGAAGGCGGCGGACGCCTCCCCGACGCGGCGGCGGGCCGCGGAGGCCCGTGCCGTCAGGGAGGTCAGCACCTACCTCGGCAACACCCCGGCGGTGTGCCGCGGCTCCTACATCAACCCGGCCGTCGTGGAGCGGTTCGAGGCCGGGGTCACCATCAGGCGGGCCCTGGACCGGCTGGGCGAGGACGCCGACTACGGGCATCCGGCCACCCACGGAGAGGTGGAGGACGCCGTACGCCGGCTCCTGCTCGACGGGAGGACTGCGGCCGCCCGCGCGGGGTAGCCGCCGGACACGGGTGCGGCGGAGGAAGGTGATCCCATGGACGGCTCCGACGGCTCGGGCTACGACGCCGGCCCCTACCTGCCGGACACCGGGGGACTGGACGCCCTGCGCCGCGCCGCGGCCGGCTGCCGCGGCTGCCCCCTCTTCGCGGCCGCCACCCAGACGGTGTTCGGCGAGGGCCCGCCACGGGCCCGGCTGGTCCTCGTCGGCGAACAGCCCGGCGACCAGGAGGACCGCCGCGGCGCCCCCTTCGTCGGCCCGGCGGGGAACCTCCTGCACAAGGCCCTGGACGAGGCCGGGCTCGCCGACGAGCCCCTCTACCTCACCAACGCCGTCAAGCACTTCAAGTACCTGCGCGAGGAGGGCGGCAAGCGCCGCATCCACAAGCCCCCCAGCCTGCGCGAGATGAAGGCCTGCCGTCCCTGGCTGGCGGCGGAGCTCGCCGTCATCGAACCCGACCTGGTCGTCGCGCTCGGCGCGACCGCCGGCCGGGCCCTGCTCGGCGGCTCCTTCCGGGTCGGCGAGCACCGCGGCGTGCTCCGCCCGATGCCCGCCTACGACGCCCTGGGCACCGACCCCGCGGCCGGCGACGGTGCCGGCGGCGGTGACGGAGACGGCGGCGCGGACGGGCACGGGCGGCTGCTGGCCACCGTGCACCCCTCCGCCGTGCTGCGCGCCAGGGACCGCGAGGAGGCCTACCAGGGCCTCCTCGCCGACCTGCGGACCGCCGCGACCGCGCTGGGCTGAACCCCGCCGGCCCGGCCCGGCCGAGTCCGGCCGGGCCGTGCCGTCAGACGGTCGCCAACTGGGGGATCAGCCGCAGCGCGTTGTCGTGGTAGATGCCCTGCAGCTGCTGCGGGGTGAACGCCGGATCGCCGTCCAGCGCCGGGAACGCCACGTCCACCACCGTGTCGGCCGGAGCGGCCGGCCAGTCCGTCCCGAACAGCACGTGGTCGGCGGGCACGTGCGCCAGCAGCGTCGACGCCGGGGCCATCGGACCGGCCGTGTCGTAGTAGAACCGCCCCAGGTGGTCGCGGACCGCGGCCGGGTCGACCGGCGGGTCGCAGAACCGGCCCAGCGCCTGGAGCCGGTTGGCGATGTACGGCAGGAACCCGCCGGCGTGCGGCAGGATCACCGAGAGGTTCGGGAACCGGTCCAGCGTCCGCTTGCTGATCATGTTGACCGCGGCCCGCGTGGTGTCCAGCAGGAAGTCGCACAGGAAGTTCGGGACACCCGGCACCGTCGCCGCCCCCGGCCTGCCGCCGGGCAGGTTGTGCGGATGCGTGTCCACCACCGCCGCGTGCTCGTCCAGTTCGTGGAACAGCCGGTCGTACGAGGAGTCCCCGAGGTAGACGCCGCCGTAGTTGGCCGTCACGTTCACGCCGACCGCGCCGAGCTGGCCCAGCCCCCGCCGCACGGCCCAGGACGAGGCGTCCGGATCGTCCAGGAACAGCGGGACGTAGAAGGCGAACCGCCCCGGATGCGCCTGCGCCGTCGCCGTCATCGACTGCAGGGTGATGTTGACGGCCTCGCGCAGCTGCGCCGTGGAGTGGTAGCGGGCCGGCAGCATCGGCTTCAGCACGGCGGTCGCGATGCCCGCCCGGTCCATGAACGCCACCGCGGCGTCCGTGTCCAGCCGCGACCACGGCGGCAGCTTCGCGGGGTCGACCAGGCCGAGCCGCTCCGCCCACTCCCGCCACTCCGGCGCGCAGTAGTGGTGGTGCATGTCGATCTTCCGGTGGGCCGCGTGCGCCTCCTCCGCGGCCGGCGCGTGACCGTCGCGGGCCACGCGCACGAACTCCACCGTGCCCACCGGGGAGATCCGCAGTTCCGTCTCCGGCGCTCCCGCGAGACGCGGTCCGGAGCTACTCGGGAAGTTCGGCATGCCAGGTGCACCGCCCGTCGGGGTTGGGGATCAGCGTTCTGAGGCCACGGAGGCCAGGTCGGGGCCGGCGGCCGGACCGCCCGCGCGGGACGCCGGGGCCGGCTCCAGGACGAGGTCCAGCCGCTCCAGGCCCCGGAACGCCGCCACCGGCCCCTTGAGCCAGGCGGCTTCGCTCCGCTCCGGGTCCGCCAGCCGCATCTCCGGGAAGTCCCGCAGCAGGCAGGTCAGCGCGACCTCCAGTTCGAGCCGGGCCAGCGGCGCGCCCAGGCAGTAGTGCGTTCCGTGGCCGAAGCCCAGGTGGGTGCCCTGGATCCCGTCCCGGGTCACGTCCAGCACGTCGGGGGAGTCGAACCGCTCCGGGTCCCGGTTCGCCGAGGAGATGGCGATCTGGACCAGGGAACCCTTGGGGATCAGGGTGCCCCGGACCTCGGCGTCCTCGGCCGCGTAACGGAACGTGGACGACTCCACCGACCCCTCGAAGCGGACCATCTCCTCCACCGCGCCCGGGATCAGCGCCGGCTCCTGCCGCAGCCTCGCCAGCTGGCCGGGGTCGAGCAGCAGGTCCAGGACGCAGTTGCCGATCTGGTACGCGGTCGTCTTGTGACCGGCGAAGAAGATCACCCACAGCGAGGAGACCAGCTCCGCGTCGTCGAGGCCGTCCTCCGCCCGGACGAGGTCCCCGAGGAAGGAGTCGGAGGGGTTCCGGCGGGTCTGCGCGATCAGCCGGGCCAGCCGGTCCTGGAGCCACTCCTCGGCGGCCGCCAGCTCCGCCCGCTTCGACGGGTCGAACCGGGACCTCGTCACCACCGAGAACTGGGCGAGGATCTCCGGCCGGTCGCCCTCCGGGATGCCGATCAGGTCGCACAGGACGGTGATCGGCAGCGGGAACGCGAGCGCGGTCATCAGGTCGACCGTGCCCGCCCCACGACAGGCGCCCAGCAGCCGCTCGGTGACCTCGGTGATCCGGGGCCGCATCCCCTCCACCCGGCGCGGCGCGAAGGCGGTCCGCAGGGCCCGGCGCAGCCGGGTGTGCCGGGGCGGGTCGGAGAACAGCACGTTGTCGTCGAGGGCGTCGAAGAAGCTGCCGTACACCGCGTGGTAGGTGTCGAGGGCGCCGTGCATGTCCTTGCTGAACCGCGGGTCGGACAGGGCGTCACGCGCGTCGTCGTACCGCGTGATCAGGTACGTGTCGATGCCGTGCGGCGGGGTCAGCCGGCACACCGGCGCCCGCTCCCGCAGCGCGGCGTAGACCGGGTGCGGGCACTGCCGGTACTCCGGAGCCCCCCGGGAGACCGCCGCCACCATCTCGTGCAGCTCCCCGCCAACCTCCGCCGCCGCGTCACCCGTCGACATGATCTCCGCACCTCCGTGCCCTGGCCTCGCCGTACGCAGGACACACAGGTTCCCGGCGGCGCCCGGCCGCGAAACTCCCCTGGCCCGTTCGGCCGTCCGCCGACCGGTGGGCCCCCGGGCGGCGGTCCGCCGACCGGCGGTCAGCCGTCCGGCCCGGCCGCCTGGCGGCCGCCGCGGACGCCGGGACAGGCTGCTGGCACAGCCGGCCCGTTCCCGAAGAGGAGTTCCCGCATGCACCGACGCCTTCCCCTCGTCCTCAGTACGGCCCTCTCCCTCGCCCTGGGCGCGCTCGCCGCACCCACCGCCGCGTCCGCCGCGTCCCCCGCGTCCGGCTCCGAGACCGGGCGGGCCCTCGCCGAACGCTCCCGCACCTACCGGGCCACCGCCCCCTACCTGCTGCACGCCAACGCCGTGAAGGCGGGTTACGTTCCGGACAAGTACTGCGTCTACGACCGGACGGCGGGCACCGGCGCCCTCGGCTACCCCCACTTCAACCACAAGCTCGACGGTTCCACGGACCCCGCCAAGCCGACCGCGTTGTTCTACGAGGACGACAAGCGGGGCGGAAAGCGCCTGGTCGGAGTGCAGTGGGTGGTCTTCGACCGGGACCAGGACCCCACCACCACCGACGACCGCCCCTCCCTCTTCGGCACCCCCTTCAAGGGCCCCCTCAAGGGCAACTTCCCCGGCCAGCCGCTCCACTACGCCCTGCACCTGTGGCTGTGGAAGAAGAACCCCAAGGGCGAGTTCACCACCTTCAACCCGGCCGTGACCTGCCTCCCCGGCACCACGCGGCCGCCGAACCCGGCCGCCTGACCCCACCCCGCCCGGGTGGCCGGAAAACGCCCCTGCACCGCAGCCGTGATCAACCCCGCGCCCCCGCCCCCGGTCCTCATCCCCGACCGGGGGAACCCGCCCCCGGCGGGCGACAAGGAGACGCACATGGCAGGTCGTACGACGCGCCGGATCACACGGGGAGCGCTGGCGGTGGCCGCGGCCGCCGCGGTGGCGGTCACCGGGCTCACCGGCGGCGCGTACGCGGCACCGGCGGACGGCGGCCACCGGGCCACCCGGCAGGCACTGGAGGAAGCCGTCGCGGCGGGAGCACCCGGCGCGCTCGCGGTGGCCGAACGCGGCCGGCACACCTGGGCGGCCGCGGCCGGCGCCGGCGACCTGGACACCGGCGAACGACGGCGCCCCCACGACCGGTTCAGGGCCGGCTCCATAACCAAGACCTTCGTGGCCACCGTCCTGCTCCAGCTCCAGGCCGAGGGCCGGCTCCGCCTCGACGACAGCGTCGAGCGCTGGCTCCCCGGAGTGCTCAAGGGCAACGGGCACGACGGACGGACCGTCACCCTGCGCCAACTCCTCAACCACACCAGCGGGGTGTACGACTACACCTCCGACCCCGGCTTCGCCCGCCAGGTCTTCGGCGACGGGTTCCTGCGCCACCGCTACGACACCTGGCAGCCCGAGCAGCTCGTGCGCGTGGCCACGGCCCACCCCCCGTACTTCGCCCCCGGCACCGACTGGCGCTACTCCAACACCAACTACGTCCTGGCCGGCATGGTCATCGAGAAGGCCACCGGCCACACCTACCAGAAGGAGGTGGAGCGGCGGATCCTGCGCCCCCTCCGCCTCGACGCCACCCAGCTGCCCGGAACCCGCGCGCGGATGCCCGAACCCTCGGCGCGGGCCTACTCCAGGCTGAACCCGGAGGGCACCGGCCCCACCCACGACGTCACCGAACTCAACCCCTCGATCGCCTGGGCCGCCGGCGAGATCGTCACCGACGCCCGCGACCTGAACGACTTCTACCGGGCCCTGCTCTCCGGCCGCCTGCTCGGGCCGCGGCAGCTGCGCGAGATGACCACCACCGTGCCCGTCCCCGGCGCGCCGGAGGCCCGCTACGGGCTGGGCATCATGAGCGTCCGGCTGTCCTGCGGCACCGAGGTGTGGGGCCACGGCGGCGGCATCCACGGATCGGCCTCCCAGGCCGTCTCCACCCGTGACGCCCGGCACTCCCTCGCCCTCAACCTCAACGGCGACTGGGCCGGCGACCCGCAGAAGGTCGTCGAGGCCGAGTTCTGCGGCAAGTAGCCGCCCCGCCCCACCCGCCCCGCAGCGCGCCCCCGGGTCCACGTCATCCACGTGTCCGGGGGCGCTTCGGCGCCGTCACCGTCGCCCCGCTTCCCGTACGGCCTCCGTGCGGATGCGGCGCCCGCACGGACAGGCGCATCCTGGCTGTGTGACCGGGAGAGAGGTGTGACCGGGAGGCCGGACGACGGCGGACGGGTTCCGGACGAGTTGGCCCTGGTGCTCGCCCAGGCCACGGTGGGCGCGATCGGCGCCGTCGGCGGCTACGCCGGCGGGGTGTACCTGCGCTCCGGCACGGGCGGACTGCTGCGGCTGGCCGTCATCGCCGGCCTGCCCGGACCCCTGTTCCGCCCCTGGTGGCGCATGCACGCCAACCGGCCCTTCCCGGTGGCCGACGCGCACCGCTCGGGCCAGGCCGTCCACCTCGCCGACCCGGAGGAGGCCATGCGGCGCTACCCCCAGCTGATGGCCGGGCTGCCCTACCCCTTCGGCTCCCTGTACGCGCCCGTGGCCGCCGCGTCCGAGCGCTACGGCGTGCTGATGGTGCTGCGCGCCGCCACCCCGGGCGCCGTCGTCAGCGGCGCCGACCGCCGCCGGCTGTCGGAGGCCGCCGACGGGCTGGCCGGACGGCTCGCCGCCCTCGCCGCCGACGGCTCCCCGGTCGTCTGGGAGGACGAACCGGTCGGCGTCACCCTGCCCGCGCCGGCCGCCGCGCCCCTGCGCACCGGACGCTTCCGCTGGGACCTCGACACCGGCGAGGTCACCGGCGATCCCGGCCCGGACGCCGCGGGCCTGGACCCCGCCTCGCTCTCCGGCGACGCGGCAGCGCTGACCGCCGACTGGTGCCCCGAGGACCGGTACGGCCTGTGGGCCCTCGCCCGCGAACTCACCGAACCCGGCGGGCCCCCCGCCCGCCGCCTGACCCTCTCCCACACCGGCGGCCGCCGCCTGGTCCTCGACCTCACCCCCCTCCCCGCCCCGTCACCCCGCACCCCGACCGCCCCGCCGGCCCCCGAACCGCCCCCGGCCGGCGGCCCCTCCGACGCCTCCCGGGCACCCGCCGGTACGAACCCCGCCGGCCCGGCCCCGGACGGCACGACGCCCGCCGGCAGGAAACCGGGAGACGCGACACCGAGCGGTCAGCCACCCGCCGGTCCGCCCCGGGAGGACACGACCCCGGCCGGGGCCACGCCCGGCGGTACCGAACCCGGCGACACGGCGCCGGACGCCACCGCACGGGCCGGGGACACCCCCGGCGCCGCGCCGCCCAGCGGCAGCGCACCGGCCGGCCAGGCCGCGGCCGGCCCGGCCGCGGCCGGCCCGGCCGCGGCCGGTACGAGGCGCGCGGGCCCGGCCCCGGGCGGCCCGGCCCCGGCCGGGGACACTGCCGGCGGCCCGACGGCGCACGGCGGCACGGGAGCGGGCGGCACGGGAGCGGGCGGCACCGCGGCCGGTGGCACCGCGGCCGAAGGCACCGCAGCCGGTGATACCGCAGCCGGGGGCACCGCGGCCGGCGGCTCCGGGCCCGGGGGTGGGCGGGCGCGGCTGGTGGCCGGGCTGGTCCTCGACCTCGGTGCCGACCCGCTCACCGCGCAGGCCGCCGACCACCTCCCGCAGGCCGTCCTCGCCCTCGACCGGCTCGGCCGCGTCACCTACGTCAACAGCGGCGTCCACGCCCTCCTCGGCCAAGGCCACAGCCGGCCCGAACTCGTCGGCCGGGTGCTCTGGGAAGTCCTGCCCTGGCTCGGCCACCCCGCCTACGAGGACTACTTCCGGGCCGCCCTCATGGGCAGCGACCCGGTCCGCTTCCTCGCCCGCCGCTCCCCCCACGACTGGCTCTCCGTCGCCCTCCACCCCGGCCCCCACGGCGTCACCGTCACCCTCGACGCCGAACGCCGCCCCGCCTACGCCACCGGCTCCCCCGTCCCGCCCGGCCCCGGCCCCGACCCCGGCGTCACCCCCGCCGACCGGACCACGGCCCTCTACCGCCCGGTCGCCCTCGCCATCGCCCTCACCGAGGCGGTCACCGCCCGCCAGGTCTCGGCCGTCGTGACGGAGGAACTCCTGCCCGCCTTCGGCGGCCGCCAGCTCGCCATCTACCTGCTCAACGAACGCCACCTCTACCTCGCCTGGGAGACCGGCTTCCCCCAGGGCTTCCTCGACCGCTTCGACGGCGTCTCCCTGGAAGCCCGGATCCCCGGCGTGGAGACCCTCACCACCGGCCGCCCCATCTTCTTCGAATCGATGCAGCACCTCGCCGCCGCCTACCCCGGCATCGCCCTCGACGCCCACACCGGCGCCCGCGCCTTCCTCCCCCTCATCGCCTCCGGACGGCCCGTCGGCTCCTGCATCCTCGGTTTCGACCAGCCCCGCGGCTTCAGCGCCGAGGAACGCACCGTGCTCACCGCCCTGGCCGGCCTGATCGCCCAGGCCCTCGAACGCGCCCAGCGCTACGACTCCGAGGCCGCCCTCGCCCGCGGCCTCCAGGACGCCCTCCTCCCGCACCGCCTCCCCGTCCTCGCCCACGTCGAGACCCACGGCCGCTACCTCCCCGGCACCGCCGGCATGGAGGTCGGCGGCGACTGGTACGACGTCATCGAGACAGGCGCCGGCACCCTCGCCCTGGTCATCGGAGACGTCCAGGGACACGGCGTACCGGCCGCCGCCACCATGGGCCAGCTGCGCAGCGCCGTACGGGCGTTCGCCCTCATCGGCAACGCCCCCGACGAGGTCGTCAGCGGCACCAACCGGCTGCTGATCGACCTCGACCCCGGCCAGTTCGCCAGCTGCTGCTACGTCCTCCTCGACCCCGAGACCGGCGCCGCCCGGGCGGTCCGCGCCGGGCACCCGCAGCCCCTGCTCCGCCACGCGGACGGCCGCACCGTGGTCCTCGACCTGCCCGGGGGAGTGGTCCTCGGCGTCGACGGCGACGCGGTCTACCCCGTCACCGAACTGTCCCTCGAACCGGGCGACGTACTCGCCCTCTACACCGACGGACTGGTCGAACAGGCCGGAACCGACATCGACGTGGGCGTCGAGCGGGTCCGCTCCGCGCTGGCCGGCGCCGCCCCCGCCGGCCTGACCGAGCTGGCCGACCGCCTCGTCCGCGCCGCCGGCGAGGCCGGCGGCCGCCCCGACGACATCGCCCTGCTGCTCGCGGCGCGCTGGGACACCGACGGGAGGCGGGCCCCATGAGCGCGGTCCCCGGATTCGGCCGGCCGCACGGCCCCCTCGACGTCTCCCGGGCGGCCATGGCCGTACTCGACGGCCACGGCCGGGTGGTGGGCTGGAGCCCGGCCGCCGCGGAACTGCTCGGCTACCCCGCCGGCGAGGTCCTCGGCCGCGCCTTCGCCGGACTCGTCGCCGACACCGCCGAACCCGAACTCCCGCCCGGCCTGCGGCGCGTGCTCCGGCTGCGCCGCCGCGACGGACGCACCTGCCGGATCGCCGCCGCCGTACTCGCCCTGACCGCCGGGGACCGCGACGGCGAGGACGACCGCGACCTCCTCGGCCACGACCCCAGGGCCCTCCGCCCCACCGGACCCGGCCGCCTCGTCGCCATGGCCGACGCCGCCGAGACCGAGCAGTGGGAAGCCCTCCAGTCCATGCTGAACGGACTCGCCACCCAGTCGCCCGTGGGCCTCGCCATCTACGACACCCACCTGCGCGTGGTCTGGACGAACGCCGCCCTCTACAAGGAGATGGGCCCCGCCCAGTACGAGGGAGTCGGCCCCGACGACATGGTGACCCACGGCCTCGTCCTCACCCCCGGCATGCCCCCCACCCTGGAGGAGGTGATGGCCGGAGTGCTGCGCACCGCGGAACCCGTGATCGAACTGCACTACCGCGGCCGGCCGCCCTCCGCCCCCGACCGCGACCACGTCTGGTCCTGCTCCTACTACCGACTGGAGGACTCCGAGGGCACCCCGCTCGGCGTCTGCGAGGAAACAGTCGACATCACCGCCCGCTACCTCGCCCAGCAGCGGCTCGACCTGCTGGTCCGGGCCGGCCGCAGCGTCGGCACCACCCTCGACATCGCCCGCACCGCCGGGGAGTTCGCGGCCGTCACCACCCCCCACTTCGCCGACTCCGTCACCGTCGACCTGCTGGAGACCGTCCTCGACGGCGACCGCCCGGCATCCGGCCCGGCCGCCGGCCAGGGCCCCGACGGCCGCATGGTCCGGATCTGGCCCCCCGACGGCCGCACCGTCGTGCACGACCCCCGCTCCGTACGCGGCCGGGCCCTGGACACCTCCCGCCCGGTCCGCGCACCCGGCCTGCTCGCCGTACGCCTGCGCGCCGAGGGCGCCAGCCTCGGCATCGCCGCCTTCTCCTGGGACCACCGCAGCGACCCCTTCGACGCCGGCGAGATCGCCGTCGCCGACGAACTCGCGGCCCGCCTCGCCGTGTGCATCGACAACGCCCGCCGCTACGCCCGCGAACACGCCGCCGCCCTCACCCTGCAGCGCAGCCTGCTGCCCCGGCTGCTGCCGCGGCTCTCCGCCGTCGACCTCGCCTGCCGCTACCTGCCCGCGGACCCCCGGGCCGGGGTCGGCGGCGACTGGTTCGACGTCATCGCCCTGTCCGGCACCCGCGTCGGTCTCGTCGTCGGCGACGTGGTCGGCCACGGCCTCGCCGCCGCCGCCACCATGGGCCGGCTGCGCACCAGCGTGCGCGTGCTGGCCCGGATGGACCTCGCTCCCGACGAACTCCTCGCCCGCCTGGACGACCTCGTCACCCAGGGCGCCGACAACCGCGCCGGAGCGCGCGGCGCCGGCCCGGAAGCGCCCGAGGACGAGGCCCTCGGCGTCACCTGCCTCTACGCCGTGTACGACCCGGTGACCGGCACCTGCACCATGGCCCGCGCCGGGCACCCGCTGCCCGCCGTCGTCGACCCGGCCACCGGGACGGTCACCTTCCCCGAACTGCCGTCCGGCCCCCCGCTGGGCCTCGGCGGCCTCCCGTTCGAATCCGCCGAACTGACCCTCACCCCGGGCAGCCTCATCGCCCTCTTCACCGACGGCCTCGTCCAACACCGCGACCTGGACCTGGACGAGCGGCTCGACACCCTGCGCACCGTCCTGGCCCGCCCCGGCCGGCCCCTGGAGGACCTCGCCGACGACGCGGTCGCCGCCCTGCTGCCCGGACCGGCCGACGACGACGCGGCCCTGCTGCTGGTCCGCACCCGGGTCCTCGGCGGACACCAGGTCGCCGTGTGGGAGCTGACCCCCGACCCGCGGGCCGTCGGCCGGGCCCGCGCGCAGGCGGCCGAACAGGTCCGCGCCTGGGGCTTGGAGGAACTCGTCTTCACCACCGAACTGGTCGTCAGCGAACTCGTCACCAACGCCATCCGGCACGCCGCCGCGGGCCCCGTCCAGCTCCGCCTGATCCGCGACCAGACCCTCATCTGCGAGGTCTCCGACTCCGGCCACACCTCCCCCCACCTGCGCCACGCCGCGGGCGACGACGAGGGCGGCCGCGGCCTGTTCCTGGTGGCCCAGACCACCCAGCAGTGGGGCACCCGCTACACCTCCACCGGCAAGACGATCTGGGCCGAACAGGCCCTGCCCGGCCCGGAAACCGATTGACGCCGACGGCGGGCCCCGCGCAGCATCGGAGCGCCCACGAACACCCCACCCACAGGAGACGGAACCCCCATGAGCCCGGAAGCCGCGCTGGCCCTGCTCGCCGAACCCACCCGCCTCCGGCTGCTCTCCGCCGTCGTCCTCGGCGCCACCACCCTGCCGGAGGCCGCCGCGGCGGCCGGGACGACCCCGCGGGAGGCAGCCGCGGCCCTGCGGCGCCTGCGCGCGGGTGGCCTGGTCACCGAGACGGACGGCCGGCTCACCGCCGACAGCGGACGGTTCCGGGAAGTCCTGCGGTCGAACCGCACCCGCCACGAGCCCGAACACCACGGCTACGCCGACGAGCGCGTCGAGACCCTGCTGCGCACCTTCGTCCGCGACGGCCGGCTGCTCGCGCTCCCCGCCCAGTGGAGCCGCCGCCGCGTTGTCCTCCAGCACCTGACGCACCGTACGTTCGCGGAGGGCGCGAGCTATGACGAGCGCACGGTGAACGAGAAGCTCGAGCACTGGTGCGAGGGCGGCGGCACGGACCACGTGACGGTCCGCCGCTACCTGGTCGACCTGTGCCTCCTGGGCCGCGAGGCCGGCCGCTACTGGCTCCGCACGGACATCCAACCGGCCCTCTAGCCCGCCCCGGCCCCTGCCGGCCAGCCGATCGTTCCCGCCCGGCGTGGGTTCGCAGGGCCAGTTCCGCGTGGGCCCTCTCGAGCCCGAGCGGCGTTTGAGCGGGTCCGGCGGGGGTTCCGCCCGGCCTCGCGGGGCGCTGCCCCGCACCCCGCGCCTCAATCGCCGGCGGGGCTGGTTTTCCCCGCCCGGCGCCGGCCTGGCAATGCCAGTTCTGCGCGGGCGGGGCCGGGCGGGTTTCTGCGCCCTGCGCGGGTTCGCAGGGCCAGTTCCGCGTGGGCCCTCTCGAGCCCGAGCGGCGTTTGAGCGGGTCCGGCGGGGGCTCCGCCCGGCCTCGCGGGGCGCTGCCCCGCACCCCGCGCCTCAATCCCTGGCGGGGGCTGACGTGTCGACCGAGAGGACGAAGCCGCTGCGGGGGCGGGTCGGGATGCGGTGGAGGGGGATCCGCAGGTCCTGCGGGGGCACCGTGTACTCCAGCCGCGCCAGCTCCGTGCTCAGCGCGCCCAGCACGGAGACGGCGATGTCCTCGCCCGGGCAGCGGTGCCCGGCGCGGGCGTCGCCGCCGCCCTGGGGCACCAGCTCGTCTCGGCCCGGGCGGCGGCCCGTGAACCGGCCCGGGTCGAAGCGGTACGGCTCGTGCCACAGCTCCGGGTCGTGGTTCTGCCCGTACAGGTCCAGCAGGACCATGCTGTCCCCGGCGATCCGTTCCCCGTGCCAGGTCAGGTCCCGCGCGGCCAGGCCGCCCGTGAACGGGGCGAACGGGTAGAACCGCCGCACCTCGTGCGCGAACGCCGTCTCGTACCCGGGCCCGTCCGCCGCCCGCAGCTCCAGCCGCAGCTCCGGATGCCGGTGCAGGGCGTGCGCGGCGAACGTCACGAACCAGGCCAGGGCCACCGTGGGCCGCACCACGTTCAGCAGTTCCACCGCCGCCGTGTGCGGCTCCAGCAGGTGCCCGTCGGCGTCCCGGTGCCTGGCCACCCGCTCCAGGACGGTGCCGCCGTCGGGCACCCGGCCGGCCCCGGCCCCCGCCCGGGCCCGCGCCCGTACGACCGTGCGCGCCAGCTGCCGTTCCTGCCGGGCGCGGGCCCGGCGGGCCCGCCAGTGCCGGGGCCCGGCCGTCGCGAAGCCGTCGACCATGGCCACGCAGTCCCGCGCGGTACGCCGGGCCGCCCGCCCCGCCCGCGGCAGGCCCGCCCACTCGCACACGGCCCCGGCGAGGACCACCGCCGCCTCGTCGAACAGCACCACGCGGCCGCCGCGCGGCCAGCCGGCGACGGCCCGCCGCCAGTGCCGCAGCACCACCGCCGTCAGTTCCGCCACCGCCTCCGGGTCCATCAGCGCGCCCGTGAACAGCGCCTTGCGCGCCCGGTGCAGCTCCCCGTCGAGGGTGTGCACCGCCCCCCGCCCGAACAGGGTGTCCAGCACCGGGCCGGGCAGCGCCCCCGCACGCCGCACATGGCTCTCGTCGTAGAAGAAGGCGACCGCCGCCGGCCCGCTCAGGAACACCGCGGGCCGTCCCATGAGCCGGGCCCGGACCAGCGGCCCGGAACCGCGTCGGCGCCGCGCCGGCAGCCACGTGTAGCCCCGGACCAGCAGCGGAAGGGTGCTGTCGCGCAGTGGGATCATGCCGCGCGGTTACCCGTCGCGCCGGCCGGCCATGCCCGGGTACTACCCGGTGGGTCAACGGGTAGGCGCAGGTCCCCACCTCCGCACGTCCCCACGTCCCCGCACCGCACCCCACCGCACCGCATCCACGCCGAGCCCCCCAGGAGGCAGCCATGAGCGGCGACGGCCTCTCCCCGCGCGAGCGGACGATTCTGAGCGAGATCGAACAGGACCTGCGCGGGGACGCCGTACTGGCGCGCCGGCTGCGCACGATGCGGCGCGGGCCGCGGCCCTGGACCGGCCGGCCCGGGGACCTGCGGCACCACCGGACCGTGCTGGCCGCCGTCCTGCTGGGCGGCCTGTCCTGCGCCCTGTTCGGGCCCGCCGTGACCACCTCCCAGCCCGCCCTGGTCGGCGCCTTCGCCCTGACCTGGACGGGCACCCTGGCCTGTGCGGTCACCCTGCTGTGCCGCTGGTGCGGGAGGATGTCGCGGGCCCTGGAGGCCCGGCCGCCCGGGCCCGGCCCCCGGCAGCCGGAGGGGAGGGACGGCGCCTGACCGCCGCCCGGCCGGACACCGTCCGGAGCCCCTCCGACGGCCGGGAGCCGCCGCCGGGTGCACAGTGGAAGGTGACCGGTGCGCGGCGCACCCGGCGCGGGCCACGCGCACCCGGTTTGCCCCGCAGCCTTCGGGGCAGGCGCTCGGGGTCCCACCGGCTGCCCACCGGGCCCGCCGGGTCCACCGGGAGCGATGAGGAGGCGTGCCGTGCAGGAAGATGAGGCGCCTGCGGTCAGGGTCGGAACCAGGACCGGAGCCAGGACCGGCAGCAAGCCGCTCCCGCACGACCACACCCAAGCCATCCTGGAGACCACCAAACGGGTGGCGGCCCTGCTGAAGGGTTCGGGCCGGCCCTTCGCGCTCGCCGGCAGCGTCGCCGCGTTCGCCCACGGCGTGCCGGCCCGGTTCCAGCACGACACCGACTTCTGCGTGCGCCGCGAGGACGCCGACGCCGTGATCGAGGCCCTCCAGGAGGGCGGCGTGGAGATGCGCGACCCCGCCGAGGACTGGCTGATCAAGGGCCGGGACGACGGCGAGGAGATCGACCTGATCTTCGAACTGGCCCGCCGCCCCGTCAGCGCCGAACTGCTCGACCGTTCCGAGGTCCGCTCCGTCGACTCCGTCTACATGCCGGTCCTCGCTCCCACCGACCTCATGGACAGCCGCCTCGCCGCCCTCACCGAGCACTACTGCGACTTCGGCGACCTGCTCCCCATGGCGCGGGTGCTGCGCGAACGCATCGACTGGCGGCGCCTGGACCGGGCCCACCGCGACTCCCCGCTCGCCGACGCCTTCCTGTACCTCCTCGAACGCCTGGACGTCATCGAGCCCCGCACCCGGCACGGTCAGGAGGAACCCGCGGCATGACCGGACACGAAGGCATGACCGGACACGAAGGCAGGACGACCGAGCTCGTCACCTACCGGATCGAGCACCTGCGCGACCGGCTGGCCCACGAGGACGTGGCGGAACTGGGCGTGCAGATCGACCTGCACGGCGGGGTCCCCGTCCTCACCGGCACCGTCACCACCACGGGCTGCCGCGACACCGTCCTGCGGATCGCCGGCGAGGTCCTGGCCGGCCTGCCCTGGCGGCACGACGTCCAGGTCTTCCGCCTGTCGCCACCGGACGTACGGGGGGAGGAGGTGTCATGATCCGCGTCGCGGCGGTCGGCGACATCCACCTGGCCCCAGGCAGCGAAGGCCTGCTGCGGCCCGCCTTCGACACCCTCGGCGACCACGCCGACCTGCTGCTCCTCGCCGGGGACCTGACCCGGCACGGCACCGAGGACGAGGCCCGGGTCGTCGCCCGGGAGGTCGAGGGGCTCCCCGTCCCGGTGGTAGCCGTCCTCGGCAACCACGACTACCAGAGCGACTGCCAGGACCAGGTGACCCGGGTCCTCACCGACTCCGGCGTCACCGTCCTCGAAGGCTCCGCCGCCCAGGTGCGGGTCGACGGCACCGCCGTCGGCGTCGCCGGCGCCAAGGGCTTCTGCGGCGGCTTCGCCGGCCGCTGCGCCAGCGACTTCGGCGAGCCCGAGATGAAGGCCTTCATCCGCACCACCCGGGAATCCGCCGACGGACTGCGCCGCTCCCTGGCCGGCCTGGCCGAGGACGGCTGCGACGTACGCATCGCCCTCACCCACTTCTCGCCCGTCCCGGACACCCTGGCCGGCGAACCCCTGGAGATCTACCCGTTCCTCGGCAGCTACCTGCTGGCGGAGGCGGTCGACGATGCGGGCGCGGACCTGGCCGTGCACGGCCACGCCCACCACGGCACCGAACACGGGATGACCGCCGGCGGGGTCCGGGTACGCAACGTCGCCATGCCCGTCATCGGCCGGGCGTTCGCCGTCTACCACCTCGACACGAAACCCCCAGGCACCGCGGCGGAGAGGAAGTGAGGGCTCATGCGGGTCGCATTCCTGACGGCGCCCGAGGGCGTCGAACAAGTCGAACTGGAGAGGCCCTGGCAGGCGGTCAAGGACGAGGGCTGGGAACCGCGGCTGGTGTCCACCGGGCGCGGACCCGTCCAGGCCTTCCACCACCTCGACAAGGGCGACACGTTCTCCGTGGACGAACTGGTCGCCGAGAGCAGCGCCGAGGACTTCGACGCCCTCGTCCTGCCCGGCGGGGTCGCCAACCCCGACGCGCTGCGCATGGACGAGAAGGCCGTGGCGTTCACCCGGCACTTCTTCGGGCTGGCCCGGCCGGTCGCGGCGATCTGCCACGGGCCGTGGACGCTGGTCGAGGCCGACGTGGTCCGCGGCCGGACCCTGACCTCCTGGCCGAGCCTGGCGACCGACATCCGCAACGCGGGCGGCACCTGGGTCGACGAGGAGGTCAAGGTCTGCCACGACGCGCCCGGCACGCTGGTCACCAGCCGCAAACCCGCGGACCTGGACGCCTTCTGCGCCGCCCTGGTCCAGGAATTCAGGAGGTGAGCTGCCGTGCAGACGGTCGGACCGGAGAGCGGTACGAGAGACACGGCGGCCGGCGGCGGGGGCGAGGACGATCACGCCGGTGGGTTCGAACTGCTGGACGTGGCCCTCGTCTCGGACGAGATCGGCCGCCTCACCGTCCCGCTGGACGGCAGGGAACAGGGGCCCTTCGAGCTGCCCGAGGGAGCGGTGGTGAGCGTGGCCCTGACCTTCCGGCTCGGGCGGGACATCGACGGACTCGTCTTCACCGACACCCGGCTGCGCGACGGCTACGTCGTGTCGGCCACCCAGATCCCGCTGGGCAGTTACCGGGCCGGCGGCCCGTACGAGGTCCAGCTCTCCGCGGAACGGCTGCCGGTGGGCCGGCACGAGTGCGCGACGTACGAGGTGACCGGGAGCTTCTCGGACGCCCTGCGCCGGGTGCTGTGCACCGAGAGCCACCGCTTCCGGATCGTCCATCAGCCGAGGGCGGTCCACCCGCACATGACGTGAGCGACGTGACGAACCTGGAGGCCACATGGACGAGAGAACGACGTCGGGCGACGGCCGGCCCGCCCGAATAGGCGAGGACCGCACGGGCGGTGACCCCCGGCGGAACGAGCCGAACGAGCGCGAACGCGACCAGCGCGACGAGGGCGACCAGCGCCGCGACGAGCGGAACGAGAACGACCTGGAGCGCGCCGACCGGCGCTGGAACGAACTGCTCCAGGAACTGCGGGTGGCGCAGACCGGGGTGCAGATCCTGTTCGGCTTCCTGCTGGCCGTCGTCTTCCAGCCCCGGTTCGCCGAACTGGGGGAGCTGGACCAGGCCATCTACGTGACGACGGTGGTCCTCGGGGCCGCCACCGTCGGGGCCCTGGTGGGCCCGGTCTCCTTCCACCGCCTCGTCTCCGGGCGGCGGATCAAGCCCGAGATGGTGGCCTGGGCCTCCCGGCTCACCATCGTCGGGCTGGTGTTGCTCTACTGCACGATGGCTTCCACCTTCCTGCTGATCCTCCGGGTGGTACTGCACGACGCCCTGGCCCTCTGGCTCGTCGTGCTCATGGCCCTCTGGTTCGCGCTGTGGTGGTTCGTCATCCCGCTGTGGGCCCGCAGCCGTACGAGCGACTGACCGAGGTCACCAGCGGTACCAGCGGCCCTCGCCGCTGCGCATCGCGAAGCCCAGGAGCCACAGCACGAGCAGGGCCAGGGCGATCCACCACAGCACCTCGACCGCGAAACCGGCGCCGAACAGGACCAGGATGACCAGGAGCACGAGAAGAAGCGGAACCATGACGGCACCTCCGTAGGGGCCGGGCGCGGAAGTCCTGCGCTCCGTGGCAGGGACGCCCGGTGCCGGGCGGCTGCCCCGCTTCACGCGGTTCATGCCTGTGCCGCCCGGTGTGCCGCCCGGCCCCGCGCCGTCCCTCGTGCCGTCAGCCGTCCCGGCAGGTCGCCGCCGCCAGCGCGTTGACCACGTTCCGCAGGTCCCCGCGGCGCCGGTACACCGCCCGCTGCCGGGCCGCCCCGCCGCCCTCCGTCCGCAGCCTGCGCACCAGTTCCTCCGCGAGCTCGAGGTCCCCGGCCGCCTCCAGGCCCGGTGCGGCCCGGTCGAGCAGCCGGTCCACCAGCCGCAGGACCGGGACCTCCTCGCCGGTCAGCGGGTCCAGGCCGGTGCCGGCCAGTCCGTGCGCGGCCGCCCACGCGTGGGCCTGCCGCATGTCCCGGTCCGGCACCTCAGGGGGCGGGTCACCACGCTCGGCCTCCGGCAGCAGGGTCATGCCGAGGCCGCGCACCAGCGCGGCGAGCAGCACCACGGTGTCCACGTCCGCGTTGACGTCCGCGACGCGGATCTCCAGCGTGGGGACGTGCTCCGACGGCCGGGCGTACCAGTAGATCATCTTCCGGTCGAGCAGGACGCCGGCGTCCACGAGCCGGTCCGCGTAGCGTTCGTACGTGGCTTCCGACCGCAGCATCGGGGCCGGCCCCACCTGCGGCCAGCGGGCGAACTCCACCGACCGCCAGCTGGAGTACCCGGTGTCCCGGCCCTGTGCGAAGGGCGAGTTCCCCGCCATCGCCTGGAGGGTCGGCAGCCAGGGACGCATGTGGTCGGCGAGCACCACGGCGGTCGCCCGGTCCAGCGTTCCCAGGTGCACGTGGCAGCCGCAGACCATGCCGTCGTACCGGCCGACCGCCCGCGGGTAGAGCCGGACCATCCGCTGGTAGCGCGCCGAGTCGACGACCCTGAGCGGCCGGTCCGGCGGCAGCAGCGGCGTACCGGTGGCGGCGATCCGGCAGCCGGCCTCCCCGGCGACCCCTGCGAGGGTCCGCCGCAGCCGGACGAGTTCCGCCCGAAGGTCGGCGGTGCGGGACGCGGGTTCGGTGCCCACCTCGATCTGGGAGGTGAAGAACTCGGCCTGGACCTGGTCGCCGAGCTCCCGACGGGCGGCCCGCAGGACCGCGGGGCCTCGCTCCACCGGAGTCCCGTCCCTGCGGTCGACCAGAAGGAACTCCTCCTCGACGCCCATCGTCAGTGCTCTCACGGCGTCCTCCTAGCGGTGTGCCGTGCGGATACCCGGCGGACCGGGTCCGATGCACTCTCCAGCATGCCCTCCCGCGCCCGGATACGCCGTCGGGCCGCTCGAACGTTTGGGCGGGTGAGAGGCGGGCACACGCGTAGTTCGTCAAGGATGTCCGCGCCGTACGGCGCGCGTGGAGGCCCTCATGTCCACCAGCACACTTCTCGCCATCTTGATCCCCGTCGCGGTCGTCGTGCTCCTCGCCGCGATGGCCGGCTGGATGCTCCAGCGCAGGCGCCGCCTCCAGGAACGCTTCGGCCCGGAGTACGAGCGGACCGTGGAACGCGAGGGCAGCAAGCGCGCCGCCGACGCCGAGCTGCGCGCCCGGGAGGCCCGGCACGACGACCTCGACATCCGGGAGCTGCCACCGGAGCGGCGGCACGAGTACGCCGACGCCTGGTTCGGCGTCCAGCAGCGCTTCGTCGACCGCCCCGAGGGAGCGGTCGCCCAGGCCGACGAACTCGTCACCCGCCTGATGCGGGAACGCGGCTACCCGACGGAGGGCTACGAACAGCAGCTGAGCGCACTGTCCGTGGAACACGGCCGGACGCTGGAGCACTACAGGTCGGCGCACGAGGTCAACGTGCGCAGCGCCGACGGCAAGGCGACCACCGAGGAGCTACGGGGCGCCATGGTGCACTACCGGGCCCTCTTCGACGAACTCATCGGAAGCACGAGGTGAGCCCAGATGCGACACGAAGACGAGGGCCTGACCACCGACCGGCTGGCCCACCCGGGCGGCGAGGGACCGCCCGCCTACCCCGGCGAGGCCACAGGCGGCCTGGGCGGCGGGACGGAAGCCGGCGTCGGCCGCGACTTCGCGGCCCCCGACCGGGAGGAGATGCGGCGCGAGGCCGACACCACCGACGCCGTCGAAGCCGAGGCGGGAGCCGATGACGGAGCCGGCGCCGGCGCGGGCACCGGTGAGGCGGCCGCGGACACCACGGCCGAGGACCGCCAGGCCGCCGGCACTGACACCGGCACCGGCACCGACACGATCGCCGCCACGGCCACCGGCGGCGACGAGGAGGAAGGGGAACCCCAGCTCCTCTCCGACGACCAGGCCCAGGGCTTCCGCACCACCTGGGGCGAGATCCAGGGCCGGTTCGTCGACGACCCGCAGGGCGCGGTGAAGGACGCCGACAAGCTCGTCGCCGAGGTCATGCAGACCCTGGCCGGTACCTTCTCCACCCACAAGCGGGAACTGGAAGGCCAGTGGCAGCAGGGCCAGGACGTGGCCACCGAGGAGCTCCGCCTGGCGCTGCGCCGCTACCGGTCCTTCTTCGACCGGCTGCTGCGCACCTGACCGCCGGGCCGCGCGCCGGCCGAACCGGTCCACTCCAGGAACCGTTCCAGCGGCCAGGTGTTGACCACGCGTTCGGCCGGCACCCCGCACTCCTCGGCCCGGGCGCAGCCGAAGATCTGCCAGCTCAGCTGGCCCGGTGCGTGCGCGTCGGTGTCCACCGAGAACAGCACGCCCGCCTCCACGGCCTGCCGCAGCAGCCTGCGCGGCGGGTCGAGGCGCTCCGGCCGGCTGTTGATCTCCACGGCCGTCCCGGCCTCCGCGCAGGCCGCGAACACCTCCGCCGCGTCGAACTCCGACTCCGGGCGCCCGCGTCCCGTCACCAGCCGCCCCGTGCAGTGCCCCAGCACGTCCGCGTGCGGATCGCGGACCGCGGCCACCATGCGGCGGGTCATCGCCCGCTTCTCCATCCGCAGCTTCGAGTGCACCGACACCACCACCACGTCGAGCCGGTCCAGCAGCTCCGGTTCCTGGTCCAGAGAACCGTCGTCGAGGATGTCGCACTCGATACCGGTCAGCAGCCGGAACGGCGCCCACCGCGTGTTGAGCTCCGCCACCACGTCCAGCTGCTCGCGCAGCCGCTCCGGCGACAGCCCCCGGGCCACGGTCAGCCGCGGCGAGTGGTCGGTCAGCGCCGCCCACTCGTGGCCCAGCGCGGCGGCCTCGCGGCCCATCTCCTCGATGCCGCTGCCGCCGTCCGACCAGTCCGAGTGCAGGTGGCAGTCCCCGCGCAGGGCAGCCCGCAGGGCCTCGCCCACCCCGTCGGCGCGCAGCGGTACGGAGGCCTCCTCCTCAAGCCGCTCCAGGTAGGCGGGGACCCGTCCGGCGAGCGCCTCGCCGATCACCCCGGCCGTCTTCGGCCCGATGCCGCGCACCTGCTCCAGGCTGCCCGCGGCGGCGCGCGCCGCGAGTTCGCCGTCCGCCATCTCCTGCGCCCGCGCCGCCGCGGTGCGGAACGCCTGCACGCGGTACGTGGGTGCCTGGGCGCGCTCCAGCAGGAAAGCGATCCGCCGCAGCGCGGCCACCGGATCCATCTGCCTGCCCTTCGGTGGACGACGGGGCTGGGCGGGCCGGCCGCCCCCCTCAGCATCGCACCGGCGGCCCGCTGCCGCAGGACGGTCCCGCCGGTCCCCGCCGCTACCCCCGCGGGAGCTCGTAGTCGAAGACGTACGCCACCGACTCCGGGTGGTGCGGGGAGAAGAAGCGGCCGCTGCCGCGCAGCCCGGCGAGCCGCCCGGTGCCGGATCCCGGCACCACCTCGAACGTGCAGTGCGTGCCCTCCGCGTCGAAGGTGCCGCTCTCCGCGAGGACGAAGCTGCCCTCCCGGCCGTCCACGCTGCCGGTGAGCAGCTCCAGGCCGGTGAAGGTGCCGACGTCCCCGCCCAGGTACGCGACGGTGTACCGGCAGAGGGTGCCGGCGGCCTCGATGCCGCCGGAGAAGGTGTTGCTGACCGAGGCGTCGGCGAGCCGGGGCAGGGCGTCGGCCGCGCCCGCGGGCCGCTCGGTCCAGTCGGTGAACCGGAAGCTGCCGGTGGTGTGCGTGCTGGTCACAGGGGTGTCCTTCCTGACGGGTGCCGCCCGGCCGGGCCGGCGGGACCAGCCTCGCGGCCGTACCTGACACCTCCTGTCAGGTACGCCCTGTCAGGTACGCCGGCCGACGCGGCGACAATGGGGCATGCGCGCCGACCGCCTCCTCACCCTCCTGCTGCTGCTCCAGAACCGCGGCCGGATGACGGCCCGCCAACTGGCCGCCGAGCTGGAGGTGTCGGTGCGTACGGTGCACCGGGACGTCGAGGCGCTGGGGGCGGCCGGAGTCCCGGTGTGCGCGGACCGGGGACCGGCGGGCGGGTACCGGCTGCTGGAGGGCTACCGGACCCGGCTGACCGGCCTGACCGGGACGGAGGCGGACTCCCTGCTGTTCGCCGCGGCGCCGGGCCCGGCCGCGGAGCTGGGTCTCGGCGCGGACCTGGTCACGGCCCGGCTGAAGCTGGAGGCCGCGCTGCCGGCCGAACTGGCGGGCCGGGTACGGCGGATGCGGGACCGGTTCCACCTCGACGCCCCGGCCTGGTTCCGGGACGCCGACCCGGTCCCGCACCTGGCGCCGATCGCGCGTGCGGTCTGGGAACAGCGCGTGGTCCTGGCGGACTACCGCAAGTGGAGAGGCGAGGTACGGCGCGAACTGCACCCCCTCGGGCTGGTGTTGAAGGGGGGCATCTGGTACCTGGTCGCCGGGGCCGAAGGGAAGCCGGACCCCCGCACCTACCGGGTGTCCCGGTTCGAGACCGCGCGGGTCGGCGCGGAAACCTTCGACCGGCCGCCCGGGTTCGACCTGGCGGAGTACTGGGAGCGGTCCGCGCGGCGGATGGAGACCGCCCGCCTGCACCAGACGGCACGGCTGAGGCTGTCCCCGCGCGCGGTGGCGCTGCTGCCCATGCTGTTCGGCTCGGCCGGCGCCGCGGCGGTGGCCGGGGCCACGGGGCCCGACGCGGAGGGGCGGGTGGAGGTGGACCTGCCCGTCGAGCCGGACGCGGTCGCCGTCGGGGACCTGCTGCGGCTCGGCCCGCACGCCGAGGTCCTCGCCCCTCCGCACCTGCGCGCCGCCGTCCATGCCGCCGCCACCGCCGTCGCGGCCCTCCACGCACCGGACTGAAAAAAGTTCCGGAACGGCGGCAACCTCCCGGCGGGTCGGGCGTCGTGCGGGGTGGAGGGTGCATCCGGCGCCCTCGTACCCCGAACCGGGAGCTACACGTGCACAACCTCAAGCGCGCGGCCCTCACTGCCGCAGCCGCCACCGCACTGGCCGCCGCCCTCGCCGTGCCCGCCACGGCCGCGACCCCGCCGAGCGCCACCCCGTCGGCGGCTCCCTCGCCCGTGCCCAGCGTGCCGCCGACCGCCGTCCCCTCGCTGCCGCCGAAGCCGGTGCCCAGCGTGCCGCCCACCGCCGTGCCGTCCTCGCCGCCGGAGCCGGTGGTCAGCACCGTGCCCACCGCCGCCCCCTCCGCGGTGCCCACCTCCGCGCCCTCCGCCGCCCCCAGCCTGCCGCCGGGCGCCACCCCCACCTCCCCCTCCGCGTCCGGTGACGCCGAGCTCGCGCATACTGGGGGCGACAACGCCACCAACGCCGCCATAGGGGCCGGGGCCGCCGGGCTGATCGCGCTCGGTGGCGGGACCCTGTACGCCGTGCGGCGGCGCGCCCTGCGCTGACGTGTTCGTCCCGAGGAACCCCGTGCCGCACCTCGCCCTGCCGTTCCGCCCCGCCGTGCCCGGATTCCCCCGGGCCCGGCCGGGCGGCGGCCGGGGCGTGCGTGCGGCCCTGGCCCGCGCCCTGCGCGCCGGCCCGCGCACCCCGCTGCTGATGGCGCTGCGCCCGGACCGGTCCGCCCCGCTCGCGGACCGGTCCCCGGCCGCGCCCCCGGTCACGTCCCCGGCCGCGTCCCCGTACGGGTACGACGGCGGCCCCGGCGGCGGGCGGCCGCCCACCGTGACCGACCTGTACCACGCCCACCGCCTGGGCATGGTGCGCCTCGCGGTGCTCCTCGTCGACGACCTCGCGACCGCCGAGGACGTCGTACAGGACGCCTTCACCGCCCTGTACCGGCGGCACGGCGAGCACATCGCCGAGGTGGACAACGCCCTCGGCTACCTGAGGACCGCCGTCGTCAACACCTCCCGTTCGGTGCTGCGCCGCCGCCGGACCGCCCGCGCCTGGACCCCGCCGGCCCCGGTCGACGTGCCGTCCGCCGAGGACCACGTCGTCGTCGACGAGGCGCACCGCGAGCTGCTGGCCGCGCTCGGCCGGCTCACCCCGCGCCGCCGCCAGGTCCTGGTCCTGCGCTACTGGGCCGACCTCAGCGAGGCGGAGATCGCAGAGACGCTGGGCATCAGCCGGGGAGCGGTCAAGTCCAACGCCAGCCGTGCCCTGGACGCGCTGGAACGCACCCTGGAGGGACGGATATGACGGCCGACGGCGACCGCTCCGCGGAACGCCCCGTGGAGCACGCGCTGCGGCGGGCCCTCCAGGCCCGCGCCGAGTCGGTGACCGCGCGCGACCTGCGTCCGGCGGCGCCGCCGCGTGCCGTCGCGCGGCCCGGCCTGCTGCACCGGTGGGGTCCGCTGCGCCGGCCGGGCCGTACGGGTACGGCCTGGGCCGCGGGACTCGCGGCGGCGGCCGTGGCGGTCGTCGCCTACCTCGCGTTCGCTCCGGAACCCCCGTCCCCGCGGCCCGTCCCGCCCGCCGACCCGCCGGTGACGTCCGTCCCGTCGGTACCGTCGCCGACGCCTCCGGGCCCGTCCCCGTCCTTCCCCCCGTCCTCGCCGTCCCCCGGACCGGGCCCGGTCCGGAGCACCGAGGGCACCGCGGGTCCGGGCTCGGGCAGGCCGAGTCCGCCCGTCACGGCCTCCGCGGACCCGTCGTCCCCGCCGCGCACGGTTCCGACCGGGCTCCCGGGCGGCGGCCGGAGCACGGCTCCCGTCCCCGTACCGAGCGGCAGCGGGGCCGGTACGCCCACTCCGACGGCGAGCTCCGCTCCCGGCCGCTGAGCGGCCGCTACCGGCCCGCCGGCCGCCCGCCCAGCCGTTCCACGGCGTCGACCAGCGGCGCCAGTTCCGGATTGCGGGCCGCCTCGTCGAGGGCCTCGCGCAGGGCCGCGTCGTTGGTGGGACGGGCGGCGGCGAGCAGCGCCAGGCCCTGCTCGCTCACGTCGGTGTAGATGCCCCGGCGGTCGGTGGGGCAGAGGTAGCGGGACAGCAGGCCGCGGTCCTCCAGGCGGGTCACCAGCCGGGTGGTGGCGCTCTGGCTGAGCACCACCGCGTCCGCCACCTGCTTCATCTGGAGGTGGCCGCCGGGGCCGTCGTGCTGCCGGCTCAGCACGTCCAGGAGCGAGTACTCGCGCACGCTCAGCCCGTGGCCCGCCTGCAGGGCGCGCTCGATGTGCGCCTCGATCCTGCCGTGCAGCAGGGAGAGGGCGCACCAGCCCTGGGAGAGGGCGGTGAGTGCGCTGTCCGTGGCCGTCATGGCTCCTCCTTCTTCCGCGCGCCCGTGGGCGGCCCCTCAAGGATAGGTCAGCGACGCAATAGCCCGCGCTTGTGACTATCCCGCGTGTGCAATTAATGTGTACGCATGCAATCGGCGGCGGCAAGCTCCGCGCCGTGCCCCCTCCCAAGGACACCCCACATGCCCCTCGCACTCCTCGCCCTCGCCATCGGCGCCTTCGGCATCGGCACCACCGAGTTCGTGATCATGGGCTTGCTGCCCCAGGTCGCCGCCGACTACGGCGTCTCCATCCCGCTCGCCGGCTACCTCGTCACCGGCTACGCCCTCGGCGTGGTCCTCGGCGCCCCGCTGATGACCGTGCTCGGCACCCGCGTCCCGCGCAAGCGGATGCTGATGCTCCTCATGGGCCTCTTCATCGCCGGAAACCTGCTCTCCGCCCTCGCCCCCGCCTTCGGCCTCATGCTGGCAGGCCGGGTCGTCGCCTCCCTCGCCCACGGCGCCTTCTTCGGCATCGGCGCGGTCGTCGCCGCCGAACTCGTCGCCCCCGAGAAGAAGGCCGGCGCCATCGCCATGATGTTCACCGGCCTCACCGTCGCCAACGTGGTCGGCGTCCCCCTCGGCACCCTCGTCGGCCAGACCGCCGGCTGGCGGGTCACCTTCCTGCTCGTCGCCGCCCTCGGCGTGCTCGGCCTGGCCGGCATCGCCCGCCTCGTACCCGACCTGCCTTCCCGCCGCGGCGGCGTCCGGATCCGCCACGAGCTCGCCGCGTTCCGCAACGTCCAGGTGCTGCTCGCCATGGCGATGACCGTCCTCGGCTTCGGCGGCGTCTTCGCCGCCGTCACCTACATCACGCCGATGATGACCCACGCCGCCGGCTTCGCCGACACCTCCGTGACCTGGCTGCTCGTCCTCTTCGGCCTCGGCATGGTGGGCGGCAACCTGATCGGCGGCCGGTACGCCGACCGCGCGCTGATGCCGATGCTCTACGCCTCCCTCGGCGCCCTCGCCGTGGTCCTCGCCCTGTTCACGCTCACCGCGCACCACAAGGCGGCCGCCGCCGTCACCCTCACCCTGATCGGCGCCCTCGGCTTCGCCACCGTGCCGCCCCTGCAGAAGCGGGTCCTCGACCAGGCGGCCGGTGCCCCCACCCTGGCCTCCGCCGTGAACATCGGCGCGTTCAACCTCGGCAACGCCCTGGCCGCCTGGCTCGGCGGCCTGGTCATCGCCGCCGGTCTCGGCTGGACCGCCCCGAACTGGGTCGGTGCCGCCCTCGCTGCCTCCGCCCTCGGACTCGCCGTGCTCTCCGGAGCCCTGGAACGCCGCACACCCGCCCGCCCGCCCCGAGTCGTAGCCGCCCACACCCCGACCCCGACCCCGGCCCCCACCCGGCACTGACCACCACGCCGACCCCGTCCGGATACCCGGGAAACCGCGCCCCCAGCCACGCCCGGCCCGCAGGCCAAGGCGCTGCCAGGCGTAGGGGCACCCCGCCCGGACCGGCGGGGGCGCGGGCCGCCACCCGGCGCCGTGACGGAGCCCCGTCCACGCCGGACCGGGTCGCGCCGCCCGGCCCGGCGTGCGACGTTGGTTGAGGGGAATACGGGAACGCGATGCACCAGTCAGCCCAGCACGCCGCACACGGCGTCCACCACCGCATCGCGACGGCGACCGCCGCCGCGCTGCTCGTCCTCGCCGTGCCCGGATGCGCCGGCGCCGCCCCCGACGACGGCCGTACCCCGGCCGCCCCGGCCACCAGCCCGCAGGGCAGAGCACCCACCGGCCCCGGGACCGGCCCGGGCACCGCGCCCGCCCCGCCGGCCCCGACCCCGACCACCTCGTACCCGCTGTCCACCGCCCCCACCACCGTCCCCGCCGTACGCGAGCACACCGCCGCCCGCGGCCCCGGCTGGAAACCGGCGCCCGGCGCCCGCGTCGTCGTCGCCGCGGGCAGCCCCGGCCTGGCGGACGAAGGGCGGCTGCTCGCCGGCGAACTGGGCCTGGGCTTCGCCCAGGGGGCCGGCGCGGGCCCCGGCGACGTCGAACTCGCCCTCACCGCCGCCGGCACGGGCACGGGCACGGCCACCCCCGAGTCGTACACGCTGACCGTGCGCGACGGACGGGCCACCGTCACGGGACCCGACGAGGCCGGCGTCTTCTACGGCACGCGCACCCTCAAACAGGCCGTCCGCACCGCCGGTTCCATCGGCGAGGGCACCGTGGCGGACCGCCCCGCCAAACCCCACCGCGGACTCAACCTGGACATCGCGCGCAAACACTTCACCGCCGGATGGATCGAGGACCGGCTCCGGCAGATGGCGGACCTCAAGCTCAACCGGCTCGGCCTGCACTTCTCCGACGACCAGGCCTTCCGCATCGAGTCGACCGGCCACCCGGAGATCGTCTCCACCCCGCACCTCACCAAGGCCGAACTCCGCCGGATCACCGACCTCGCCGCCCGCCTGCACATCGAGGTCGTCCCGGAGATCGACTCGCCCGGCCACCTCGGCGCGGTGCTGCGCGCCCACCCGCAGCTCCAGCTGCGCGACGTCAACGGCCGCGCCGTCAAGGGCGCGGTGGACATCTCGAACCCCGCGGCCGCCCGCCTCGTGGACGAACTCCTCCGCGAGTACCTCCCGCTGTTCCCGGGCAAGTCCTGGCACCTGGGTGCCGACGAGTACCAGGCCCTGGTCGTCCGCGACCCCGAGGCGTCCTTCCCGCAGCTCGCCCGCGCCGCCCGTGAACGCTACGGCGCCGGGGCGCGCGTCCAGGACCTCGCGACGGGCTGGCTGAACGACCGCGCCGCCGTCGTCCGCCCGGCAGGCCGGCAGCCCAGCGCCTGGAACGACGGCTTCTTCACCGGCGGCGTCACCGCTCCCGCACGCGACATCCACGTCGAGTACTGGACCGGCAAGGAGATAGGTGCCCGCCCCCCGCTGCCGTACCTCCAGGAAGGCCGCAAGGTCATCAACCTCAACGACGAGTACCTGTACTACGTCCTCGGCGAACCCAACGAGTTCACCTACCCCACCGGCGAACGGATCTACGAGGAGTGGACCCCGCTGGTGCTGCGCGGCAGCACCCCGGTGCCGGCCCGCTACCAGCCGCAGGTCCTCGGCGCCCGGTTCGCCGTCTGGTGCGACCTGGCCGGATCGCAGACCCAGGACCAGGTGGCCGCCGGCATCCGGCTGCCGCTGGCGGCACTCGCCCAGAAGGTCTGGGACGAGCGGCCGCCGGTGCCGTCCTGGAGCCGGTTCACCGCCCTCGTCGACAAGGCCGCACCGGGCCGCTGACGGCCGGGCGCGCGCCGCCGGCCCGCCGGCTCAGCTGCCCTCGGAGATCGGCGGGGCCGCCTGGGGCTTGTAGCCGGCCGCACCGAAGTTGGCCTGCACGAACCGGTCCCAGGAGCCGTCCTGCACCATCTTGCGCAGCGCGGCGTTGATCTTGGTGCGGAGCTCCTCGTCGCCCTTCTTGACGCCGATGCCGTACTTCTCGTCGCTCAGCTTCAGGCCGGCGAGCTTGAACTTGCCCTGGTTGCCCGCCTGCGCGGCGAAACCGGCCAGGATGGCGTCGTCCGTGGTGATCGCGTCCAGCGTGCTGTCCTTCAGCGCGAACACGCACTCCGAGTAACCACCGAGCTCCAGGATCCCGGCCTTCGGGGCCAGCTTGCTCCGGACGTTCTCCGCGGAGGTGGAACCCGTCACCGAGCACAGGGTCTTGGAGTTCAGGTCCTCGGGCTTGTTGATGCCGGTCTCGGAGGCGCGCATCATCAGGTCCTGGTGGGCGGTGAAGTACGGGCCCGCGAAATCGACCTGCGCCTTGCGCTTCTCGTTGATCGAATAGCTGGCGACGACGAACTCGACCTCGTTGTACTGGAGCATCACCTCCCGGTCGGAGCTGTAGACCTGCTTGAATTCGATCCGGTCCGGCTCGTATCCGAGCTCCTTGGCGACGTACCGGGCCACGTCGACGTCGAACCCGGAGAACTTGCCGCCCGATTCCCGCAGGCCGAGGCCGGGCTGGTCGAACTTGATGCCGATGGTCAGCTTCGGCTTCTCGGAATCGCCTGCACAGCCGGAGGCGGCCAGCACGAGCAGGGTCACTGCGGCGACCGCACCGGCCTTGGGAACCTTCATCATGGACTCTCTTCGAACGAAACGTGGCTCGGAAGGAAGCTAGAAGGGTTGTCAACGCAGCGTCACTAGATCTGAGGAAGACTTGAGGATAACGATCCGGTTCTGCGGAAATCCTCCGGCGGCGGCCGGGCGGGGGCGAAAGGGGTGGCTGTGACGAGTTCTGTCCGAATCGACGGAAATGCTCTGCTGCTGGGGGGAGGGGTCCGGGTCCGGTTCGTCCGGACGCTGCGACTGCCCGAATCGGGCACCCATCCGCTGCCGCCGGGCATCGGCGAGTTCCCGCTGCGGAGGGTGGAGGACCACCCCGACACGGTCCCCGCGGAGTGGCGCGAGCGCGGCGGGGTCATCCTGCCGGTGTACCTGCGGGAGGCGATGTGGCTGAGCTTCACCGGCACGCGGGAGCCGGCCGCGCTCCAGGTGGGCGTCGGCAAGGTCTGCGCGGTGTCGGGGGAGCGGTGGACCGGCAGGCTGGCCCGCGATCCACAGAACTACCTGGTGCTGCCCCGGCAGCCGTGGCTGGACGGCATCAACTCCGGAAAGGGCACGGTGCGGCAGTTCGTCGCGGTGCCGCTGGGGATGGGTGCGACCGTGGAGGGCCAGGTCACGGGTGAGGAGACCACCGGCGGGGTGCAGCTGCAGGCCTTCCCGCTGGCCGGGCCGCGGCTCGCCGCGTGGCGGGAGGAGCAGGCGCGGCTCGCCGAGGCACGGGCACGGAGCCTGGCCCCCGGCGCCCGGCCCGGGCCCCCCGCGCCGGCCCCCGCCCCCGGCGGCTTCGGCGGGCCGGTGCCCCCGCCCGCCCCGATGGCCGCGCCGGCGGCACCCGCGGCGCCGGCCGCGCCCGCGGCCATGGGCCTCGGCGTGGGCGGCTCCCTCACGCAGGAGGTCTACCAGGACGAACGCCCGCTGACCGACTGGTCCGAGGAGTCGGCGGGCCGGGTCTTCGTCCACCTCGTCAGCCCGCCGGAGTGGAGCCGGATCACGGGCGAGCCGGCACCGCCCTCCCCGGTGGACCGGGCCGCGTACACCCGGGCCGGGCTGCCCTGGTTCGACTACTACGACGCGGACGCCACGGACCTGCCGCCCACCGGCACGCTGGGCGCGGTCAAGCCGGTCGGCGACTGGCTCGGCGAGGACCACACCCCCTGGGTCCCGCCCCTCCCCGGCCAAGTCCTCCCCCTGGGCGACCCCAAACCCATCACCGACGGCAACTGGTAACCCACCGGCCCGCCCCTCCGCCACCCGTGCCCGGCCCCGCGATCCCCCCCGGGGCCGGGGCGGCCCCGCTCAACCGCCGCCCGGGCGGGCGCCGCCCGCTCAATCGCCGCTCGGGCTTGGTCTGCGGGGCGGTGCGTGGTCCTGCGGGCCGGTGCCGGGTGGGCACTTCCAGCCCCTCCGGCGTTTGAGGAGCGGGGTGCGGGGCGGAGCCCCGTGTGCCCGGGCGGAGCGTTGGCTGCGCGGCCTTGGCTCCGCCGGGGCCCGCTCAAGCGCCGCTCGGGCTTGGTCGGCCGGGCGGGGCATGATCCTGCGGGCCGGTTCCGGGTGGGGAAATCCAGCCCCTCCGGCGTTTGAGGAGCGGGGTATGGGGCGGAGCCCTGTGTGCTCGGGCGGAGCGTTGGCTGCGCGGCTGTGGCTCCGCCGGGGCCCGCTCAATCGCCGCTCGGGCTTGGGGGGCCCGCCGGGGTGTGGTCCTGCGGGCCGGGGCCGGGTGGGCACTTCCAGCCCCTCCGGCGTTTGAGGCGCAGGGTAGTGGACGGCTCCCCGTGGGGTCGGGCGGAGCTCGGCAGCTTGGCTTCGCGTGCCGCCGGGCAGGGGCGTGCCGCCTCGCCGGAGGCCGGCGGCGGGAACCGGCCGGGCGCGGCCGCGGGGCCTGGCGGGGCGGGGCCCGGCCCCGGTTCACTGCCGGGCCATGACACGACACCGGCTCCGCACCCTGCTCGGCGCCCTGCTGCTGGCCACCGCACTCGGCACCGCCGCCACGCCCGCCGCCGCAACCCCCACCCCACCCCCCGAGTTCGGCAGCGACTGGCACGACCCGCTCACCGCCGCCCCACCCGTCGACCGCCCCTCCACCCCCTCCTGCACGCTCACCCTCGCCGAAGCGCAGTTCCGCGACTTCACCCCCTACCGCGGCAGCTACACGCCGCCGGCCGACTGCGGCACCCGCTGGGCCAAGGTGGTGCTCCGCCTCGACGGCAAGGTCAAGGGCCGCCAGTACGACCGGCTCGGCAACCTCACCCTCGGCGGCGTCGAGATCCTCCGTACCTCCACCCCCCAGCCCTCCCCGGACGGCATCACCTGGTCCGTGGAGAAGGACGTCACCCACTACCGCGACACCCTCAGCCGCGAACAGCCCGTCGAGATGCTCATCGGCAACGTGGTGAACGACACCTACACCGGCGTCATCGACGTCAAGGTCACGCTCACCTTCCACGCCGCCGAAGGCACCCCCGCCGGAGCGGCCCGCACCCCCGACCGCGTCCTCCCGGTCACCGGGCAGCCCGTCACCCTGCCCCGCAACTCCGAACGCGTCCTCGCCGAGGTGTACGCCACCGGCTCCGGCGGCGGCTGCGAGGAGTACTGGTACCTGACCGTCCCCGACCCCGCGCCGTACTCCTGCACCGCGCCCGCCGGCCCCCACCGCGAGGTGCGGATCAGCGTGGACGGCCGCCTCGCCGGCATCGCCGCGCCCTTCCCCACCGTATGGACCGGCGGCTGGTCCAACCCGTTCCTCTGGTACGTGACCCCCGCCCCCCGCGCCTTCGACGTGCAGCCCGTCGTCTACGACCTCACCCCCTTCGCCGCCCTCCTCAACGACGGCCGCCCGCACCGCGTCGAGGTGTCCGTGGCCGGAGTGCCCGAGGGGCGGCCGGGCTGGAGCGCCCCCGTCAACCTGCTGCTGTGGCTGGACGCCGGCCGGAGCGTGGTCACCGGCGCGCTGACCCGGCACGAGGAGGGTGATCCGGCCAATTCCAGCCGCCACACCCCGCCTTCCTCCACCGGCGGCGAGCACCGCGTGGACAGCGCTGCCGGGCACCGGCTGACCGTCGCCGGCCACCTCGACACCTCGCACGGCCGGATCACCACCACCGTCACCCGGTCCGTGAGCCACAGCTCCGCGCACCGCTGGACCGAGGGCGAGGACCGGGACGCCTTCACCGGCACCTGGACCGACCACGAGACCGTCGCCCACGGCGGCCGCACCACCCGCACCCACCGCACGTACACCATGGACGGCACCACGACCGTCGGCGCCGACGCCCGCCTGCGCACCGTGATCGGCCTCGCCGACCGGGCGCACGTCCTCACCCTGCGGGACGGCGCCGCGCCCACCGTCTCGCAGCTCGACCACACCTACACCGGCGACGCCACGTACACCACGGGGGTGCCGCGCGACCAGAGGCACGCGGTGGGCACCAGCTCGGAGCGCTACCGCCTGACGGGTACCGCCGGCTGCTACGACCGGACGGTCGCCACCGCACAGGGCACCGTCACCGAGGACCGTCGCCGGTGCTGAGCCGCTGAGCGCTGAGCGCTGGGCCGCTGAGCCGCTGAGCGGGTGAGCGGGGACGGGAGGCGCGCAGGGGGGCGTGCGAGGATGGCCGGAGATCACCGGAACAGCACTTCAGAGAGGGCCGCCGAGATGCCGGACGCCGCCGCCGTCGCCCCCCTGCCCACCGCCGACGCCTACGACGAGTACGGCGAGCGGCTGGCCATCTGCGAGACGAGGTTCAGCCAGGCCGGCGGGCGCCGCGTGTTCGCCGGCCGGATCCGGACGCTGGAGTGCCACGAGGACAACGCGTTGCTGCGCGAGCTGGTGAACTCGCCCGGCGAGGGCGCGGTGCTGGTGGTGGACGGCGGCGGCTCGCTGCGGACGGCCCTGGTCGGCGACCTCATCGCCGGAGCGGCCGAGCGCAACGGCTGGGCCGGGCTGGTCATCCACGGCGCGGTCCGGGACAGCGTGGCCCTCGGCGGGCTCGACCTGGGAATCAAGGTGCTCGGCACAGTGCCGCGGAAGAGCGGCAAGACCGGCGCGGGCACGGTCGACACGCCGGTCACGTTCGGCGGGGTCACCTTCCGCCCCGGGGACACCCTGTTCGCGGACGACGACGGCGTCGTGGTGCTGCCCGCCGAGGGGTAGGGTTGAACTCCCGGTCGTCGAGGGGGAGTCGAGTCCGATGAGTTCGATGAATCCGCTGAGTGGTGTCAGCAAGGGGCTGCGCAAGGTCGAGGTCGCGCTGAAGTGGGACCCGAGCCCGCTCGGTGCCGCGCCGCACGACCTGGACATCGTCGCCGCCGTCTACGGGGCGGACGACCCGCACGGAACCCCGGTCCACCTGGTGCACTTCGGCAACCGGGCGCCGGACGGCACCATCACCCTGGACCGGGACAGCCGCACCGGCCAGGGATTCGGCTTCGACGAGGTGATGACCCTCGAACTCGACCGCATGGCACCGGCGTTGCGCCGGGTCGTGGTCGGTGTGGTCGTCCAGCGGGAGGCGGGGGAGGAGAAGGGGAAGACCTTCCGCGACGTTCCCGGGACCGTCGTCAGGATCCGCGAGGGCCACCGGGACCTGATGCTCGGGGATTTCCGGTCCGCCGCAGACGCGTCAGCGGCCACCGTCGCAGAATTCGCCCGCGATTCCTCGGATTCCTGGCAGCCGAACCTCCGGGTCCGCGGTTTCGCCGTGGACCCGGAGGAATTCGTCCGGGTGATGGGCCGGGCTTAGTTTCCGACCTGCCCCCCGGAGCCCGGAACCGGAACCGGACCCGGACTTCGGCCGCCGGGCCGGCCCCGGGCCGGATATGCCGGTCCGTCAGTAAGGGCCGTTCACATTGTCGATGGAGCCGTAGCGGTCGGCCGCGTAGTTGCTCGCCGCGACGATGTTGGCGACCGGGTCGTACTGGTCGAACTTGGTGCCCGCCACGTGGTAGGCCTTGAACGTCGGGTAGATGACCTGGAGCAGGCCCTTGCTCGGGACACCGTTCTGGGCGTTGATGTCCCAGTTGTTGATCGCCCGCGGGTTGCCGGAGGACTCGCGCATGATGTTGCGGTGGATCCCCTCGTAACTGCCGGGGATTCCTTCCTTCTTCATGATGGCGAGGGACTGCCGGATCCATCCGTCCAGGTTGTTCGCGTACGTGGCCGGCGCCGTACGGGCGGCCGAGCGGTCGGCGCGGGCGGGAGCGGCGGCCCGGTCGGCCGTGGCGGCGCCGCCGCCGAGCTTGAGCTTCAGGCCCGGGCGGATCAGCGACGGGTCGGACCCGATGGCCGCGCGGTTGTCCTCGTAGATCTTCTTCCAGCCGCCGGCCACCGAATGCTTTTCCGCGATCTTCGAAAGCGTGTCGCCGGCGGCCACGGAATACGTCGTGGTGGCGGCGGTGGCCTTGGCCGGCGCGGCGGCGGCCGCGCCGCCCGCGCTGATCAGCGGCAGGGTGAGTGCGGCGCCGCCGGTACCGGCAAGCATGAATCCGCGGGAGAGCGGGTTGTTCTTGGGGCGGCGGTGCTTGCCTTTTCCGGCCATGCGCAATTCCTTAGGCGGGGGGAGGACCCATCGGGATTGCGGTGACCGTAGAACAGCGGAGATGACCGGAACAAGGCCTGAATTGGCGAATATGATTCCTCTCACTGATCAATTCCCGTAATGCCCGATTCGCCACCCGCGCGAAGGGATGAACCGGACATCTCCCATTAAATAATTGCTTTCCGCACCGCCAATTCGGCCTCCGGAAGGCGCTCCAGCAGGATCCCCAGGGCCCGGTCCCGGTGCAGCGCGTACGTCCGCAGCGACCGGGTCACCGCCCCCGGCCGGTCGAGCGGCACGTCCAGCGGGTGGACCGACTCCGCCAGCGCGCACAGTGCCACCCGCGGCACGGCCGCCAGCTCCTCGGCCGGAAGCCCCGGACGCCCCTCCCGGTACGCCGCGATCAGCCGCGCCAGCCCGTCCGGCCAGTCCTCCCGCGTCACCACCGTCCGCGGATCGCAGCCGATCCGCGCGATCTCCCACACCGCCGCCCGCGGCCGCGGCGGACGGAAGTCCACCAGCGCCGCGACCTCTGCCCCGCGCAGCAGCAGGTTCGGCGCTGCCAGGTCCCCGTGCACCACCTGCACCGTCAGCCGGGCCGGCAGCGCCCCCGCCAGCGCGGCGACCCGTGGCAGCAGCCCCAGCCGCTCCCGGGCCACGGCCAGCGCCCAGCCCTCGAAGCCCTCCCGCGGCCGTTCCCCGTACCGGCCGATCAGCCCGCGCAGCCTGCGGGCGCTGCGCCCCGCCTCGAAGACCTCCGCCCGGGGCGCGGCGCGCGGTCCGCCCACCGGGTGCCGGGCCAGGGCCGTGTGCAGCCGCGCCAGGGCCGTGCCGACCGCCGCCCAGCGGCCGCCGTGCAACCCGCCCTCCGCGGTCTCCGCGTCCCCGACGTACGAGGAGACCGACACCGCGGCCCCCGGACCCCGGACCACCGGCCGGCCGTCGGGCCCGGCCCGCACCAGCGGCACGGGGACCCCCGCCCGGGCCGCGAACCGGCCCAGCTCCAGGGCCCGTTCCTCGGCCCCCAGGTCGGCGTGCGGCGGGTAGCACTTCACGAACCACCGGCCGCCGTCGGCCCCGGTCACCACGTGGTTCACCGTCTCCGTACCCGCCGGCGCGGGCTCGGCCGACCGCGCGTCCAGCCCGTACGCCTCCGCCAGCAGCAGCGCCACCGCCGGGTTCACCGCGCCTCCCCGCCGGAGCCGGTGCTGCTGCCGGTGCCGGTGCCGGAGCCGGGGCCGGTGCGGGAGCCGCCCGCCGGCGTCCACGGCCGCCCGCCGTACAGTTCCAGTGGCCC
Organism: Streptomyces sp. NPDC012888; assembly: GCF_042900645.1. Taxonomy (NCBI): domain Bacteria; kingdom Bacillati; phylum Actinomycetota; class Actinomycetes; order Kitasatosporales; family Streptomycetaceae; genus Streptomyces; species Streptomyces sp. NPDC012888. The sequence goes on from NZ_JBIBBM010000024.1 coordinate 47,148, forward strand.
GGTGCCCTCCCGCAGGGCCTGCAGGCAGGCCTCGATCCGCCGCCGCAGCTTCGGTTTCACCAGACCCGGGAGTTCCTCCGCGGCGGCCGTGCGCCACTGCCGCAGCTCGGCCGGGGGCAACCGGACGGCCGCCAGCGCCGCCTCGTCCAGCACCCCGCCGTCGTAGGCGAACGCCACCCGCGCCGGATACGGGGCGTGGCCCGTCCAGTTCACGGCGAGCAGCCGCCCCGGCTCCACGTCCAGCCCGAGCTCCTCGCGGCACTCCCGCCGCGCACCCTCGCGCGGGGTCTCCCCGCTCTCGCTCTCCACCCCTCCGCCCGGCAACTGCCAACGCCCGTCGGCCCGGTAGGCCGGCTGAACCAGCAGGACCCGGCCGGCCGCGTCGGTGAACAGCATGTGCGCGGCCGTGAACGCCTTGGGCCGGCTGGCACGGTGGCTCGCCCGGTCGAACGCGCCGGCGTGCTCCAGCTCCGCCCGCCGCGCCGCGTCCAGCGCGGCCGGGGACCCCGGCTGCGGCACGCCGTCCACCAGGTGCGCGACGGACCCGGCGTACAGGGCGGCCAGCCCGGCCCGCAGCCGCGGCGCGATCCGCGCGGGCAGCAGTCCGCCGGCCTCCTCCGGCAGCCGCCACTGCGTCGCGGTCACCTCCCCGTCCGCGAACGAGATCCCGGCGGCCTGCTCCCGGGACAGCGGCCCCACCAGGTACACGTGCACCACCAGGGCCCGGCCCAGCCCGGCGGGGCCCCGCGAATCCACCGCGAGCAGCCGCCCGACCGGAAGGTCCAGCCCCAGTTCCTCCCGCAACTCGCGGGCAAGCCCCTGCTCGGGGGTCTCGTCGTCCTCGACGGTGCCGCCGGGCAGCTCCAGCCCCTCCTTGTAGGACGGGGTCAGCAGCAGCACCCGCCCGGCGCCGTCCAGGACGATCCCGGTGGCCGCGACGAGCGGAGCCGGCTGCGCGGCGTAGTACGCCCGCACCTCCTCCGGGGTGCGGCGGAACCCACTGGCCGGCCCCTGGCCGGCGGCGCCGGAGCCGCCCCCGCCCGGACCGGGCACTTCGGACCCGGACACCCGCGGACGGGATCCTCCGGGATCGGGCCCTCCGGGACCGGGCCCTCCGCGACCGGGGGCGTTCGGATCGGGCTCGTTCGTACCGGGCGGCGTGTGCACGGGCGGCTCCTCGTGGACGGGGCGACACCGCTCCAACGCCCGCGGCACCGGTCCTGACACGGCCCCGACCGGCCCGACCTCATCCGGTCGCCGCGAGCTCCGCCACCCGGCCCAGCGCCACGGCCACGGTGTCCGGCCCGGCCGGCAGCAGCGGCAGCCGTACGTACGGACTCGGGATCCGGCCCTGCGCGTGCAGCACCCCCTTCACCACCGCCGGGTTGGGCTCGGCGAACGCCGCCGACGCCAGCCGCGCCAGCCGGTGGCCCAGCCCGCGCGCCCGCGCCACGTCGCCGTCCCGCCACAGCCGCGCCAGCTCCACGAACCGGCCCGTCGCCAGGTGGGCGGAGGCGAGGATGCCGCCGGCCGCGCCCAGCGCCAGCATGGGGGACAGGTACGCGTCGTCGCCCGCCAGCACGGCGAACCCCGGCGGCAGGTCCCCGAGCAGCTCCACCGTGTCCGGGCCGATGCCCCCGCCCGCGTACTTGACCCCGGTGACCCCGGGCAGCTCCGCGATCGCCCGCAGCGTCGCCGCGTCCAGCGCCAGTCCGGTCCGGTACGGGATGTGGTAGACGACCAGCGGCACGGGCGAGGCCGCGGCCAGCCGCTCGAAGTGCGCGACCACACCGGCCGGCGAGGGCCGTACGAAGGCCGGCACCGTCACCAGCGCCGCCCGGACCTGCGGCCACCGGCCGAGCCGGGCCAGCGCCGCCTCCCCGGACCGGGTGTCGCTCCCGCCCGCGCCCACCGTCAGCGGGACGCCGCGCTGCCCGCAGACGCGGGCGCAGACGTCGACGACCAGATCGCGTTCGGCCGGGTCGAGGGCGGCGGCCTCGCCGGTGGTGCCGAGCGCCACCAGGCCGGTGGCTCCCGCGTCGAGCACCTCGTGCGCGAGCGACTCCAATGCGCCGGGGGCCACCTCGCCGGAGTCGGTGAACGGGGTGACGAGCGGGACGTGGATCCCGCCCGGAAAGAAGGGTGCGTCGATGTCCTGTGCCATGCGGACGAGCTTGCCCCGGGCGGACCGCCGAATCCAGTTCGCGTTCCTTACCGGAACCGTAAGCTGAGCCGATGCTCGACGTACGACGCCTGCGCCTGCTGCGCGAACTCGCCCGCCGCGGCACCATTGCCGCCGTGGCCGAAGCCCTCGCGTTCAGCCCATCGGCCGTGTCCCAGCAACTCGGCGTGCTGGAACGCGAGGCCGGACTCCCGCTGCTGGAACGCACCGGCCGCCGGGTCCGGCTCACCCCGGCCGGCGAGAACCTGGTCCGGCACGCCGAGGCCGTACTGGAACGGCTGGAACAGGCCGAAGCGGAACTGGCCGAAGCGCGCGGCGGGCTGGCCGGAGTACTGCGGATCGGGGCGTTCCCCACCGCCACCCGGGCCATCGTGCCCGCCGCCCTGGTCACGCTGGCCCGCCACCACCCCCGGCTGGAACCCATGGTCAGCGAGACCGACCCGGCGGGCGTGGCGCACGCCCTGCGGGCCGGGGACCTGGACGTCGCCCTGGTCCACGCCTACGACTTCGTCCCCGCTCCGGACGAACCGGGCCTGACCACGCGGCCCTTGTACGCCGAATCGATGTACCTGGCGGTCCCGGCGCCCGACCCCGCGCGGGAACCGGGGGAGCGGGGCGAGCGGCCGGAACCGGGGGAGCCGGGGGAACTGGGGGAGCGGCCGGAACCGGGGGAGCCGGCGGACCCGGACGCCGTACCCGGCCAGTCCGAGGTCCTCGCGCCCTGGAGCGGAGCCCCCTGGATCACCGCCACCCCGGGCACCCTCTGCCACGCCATGACCGTACGGGCCTGCCAGGCGGCCGGGTTCGCGCCCCGGATCCGCCACCAGGCCGACGAGTTCGCCACCGTCCTGGCCCTCGTCGCCGCCGGCCAGGGCGTGGCCGTGGTCCCGCAACTGGGCATCCCGGCCGCGCACGCGGATCCCGCCGTCCGGCTCACCCGGCTGGCGATGCAGCGCCGCACCCTGATCGCGTTCCGCAGCGGCTCCGGCGGCCACCCGGCGGTGGCCGCTTTCGGCGCCGCGCTGCGCGAGGCCGTACCGCCCGAACTCCTGCGGGGGTAACGTGCCGACGGCCGGGACACAACCGAGAAGAACGGGGCAGGACGTGGCACATCGCGTACGAGGGGTCATCGCGCGGGGCAAGGGCGCACCGGTGGAGACGACGACGATCCTGGTGCCCGACCCGGGGCCGGGCGAGGCCTTGGTCGACGTGCAGGCCTGCGGGGTCTGCCACACCGACCTGCACTACCGGGAGGGCGGCATCAACGACGAGTTCCCGTTCCTGCTCGGCCACGAGGCGGCGGGGGTGGTCTCGGCGGTCGGCCCCGACGTCACCTCGGTCGCGCCGGGGGACTTCGTGATCCTCAACTGGCGTGCGGTGTGCGGGGATTGCCGGGCCTGTCGGCGCGGCCGGCCCTGGTACTGCTTCGCCACGCACAACGCGACGCAGCCCATGACCCTGGAGGACGGCACCCCGCTGTCCCCGGCGCTCGGCATCGGCGCCTTCGCCGAGAAGACGCTGGTCGCCGCCGGCCAGTGCACCAAGGTGGACCCGGCCGCGTCACCGGCCGCCGCCGGCCTGCTCGGCTGCGGGGTGATGGCCGGCCTGGGCGCCGCCCTCAACACGGGCGGGGTGGGGCGGGGCGACTCGGTCGCCGTCATCGGCTGCGGGGGAGTGGGCAACGCGGCGGTCGCCGGAGCCCGGCTCGCGGGCGCCTCGAAGATCATCGCGGTCGACCTCGACGAACGGAAACTCGACTGGGCGAAGGGCCTGGGCGCCACCCACACCGTCAACGGCCGTACCGAAGACGTGGTCAAAGCGGTCCAGGCGCTCACCGACGGCCACGGCGCGGACGTGGTCATCGACGCGGTCGGCCGCCCCGAGACCTACGAGCAGGCCTTCTACGCGAGGGACCTGGCCGGCACGGTCGTCCTGGTGGGCGTACCCACCCCCGACATGCGCCTCGACCTCCCCCTCCTCGACGTCTTCGGCCGCGGCGGCGCCCTGAAGTCCTCCTGGTACGGCGACTGCCTCCCGGAACGCGACTTCCCGGTCCTGATCGACCTCTACCTCCAGGGCCGCCTCGACCTGGACGCCTTCGTCTCCGAACGCATCCCCCTGGACGCGGTGGAAGAGGCCTTCACCCGCATGTCCCGGGGCGAAGTCCTCCGCTCGGTGGTCGAACTCTGACCGGGGGGCCCCGGGGCCCCGCCCGGCCCCCGGCCCCCCCCCCCCGCCCCCCCCCCCCGGGGGGGGCCCCCCCCGGAACCCCCCCCCCCCCCCCCCCCCCCACCC
>NZ_JBIBBM010000024.1:51633-85756 GCF_042900645.1 Streptomyces sp. NPDC012888
GTATTTGCCGTCCCCCCCAGGGGCGGGGGGCTATGCCGCCGGGGGGGGGGTCTAATTGGGCCGGGGGGCCGGGGGCCCCGACCGGGCCCCGGGCCCCACCCCGCCCCCCCCCCCCGGGGGGGGGGCAACGCCAGGTAACGCCCCTCCAGGCCCACCCCGACGACGCCAGCGGTAACGCCGCCGACGAGTCCCGGAGCGGGACAGTGGCCGGTGGCGTCGCCGACGACGTTCCAGGGGCCGAAAGGTTGTACGGAAAACATCTAGGACCTCCCGCGCCCCACCAGTACCCTTCGAGGACTTCCGGGGGGAACCACCGATTCACCCGCGCCGTCGGCTTGTCGCGTGCCGTCTTTCCGCGCAAGCCCGTGCCGCCCGCGCGCTTCGGCCTCCGCCCGGTTTCACCTGACACCCAGAGGAAACCCCCTTTGTCTCCTTCGCGCTCCCAGCGCCTCGGCCGCGTCGCGGCCTGCACCGCGCTCGCCCTCGCAGCGGGCACCCTGCTCGCCGCCGCGCCCGCGACCGCCGCCCCGGCGGCGCCCGCGCCCGAAGCCGTCCAGGACAAGTCGAAGCCGGCCGGGCCCACGGCCGCCACCGCCCACCGCCCGGCCCAGCAGGGCGCCCCGGCGGGCCGCTCCACGTACGCCTTCAAGCCCGCCAAGCCGCGTCTCGACCTCGACGGCGACGGCCGGACCGACATCCTGTCCCGCAGCCAGCACGGCTACTCCGCCGCCAACCTCACCGGCGACGGCATCGACACCGGCAGCGATTACAAGCTGCACGGTGAGGACACGGAGACGGTCCGCGACGTCATCGCCGTCGGCAACATCCGGGGCGCGTGGGGCACCGAGGTGCTGCAGTGGTCGTACGACGGCCGCATCTCCATGCACGAGGCCTACGCCGGCTCCACGCAGCCCGCCACCTGGACCGGCCGTGGCTGGTCCATCTACAACAAGGTCGTCGCCGCCGGCGATCTGACCGGCGACGGGCGCGGTGACCTCCTGGCCCGCACCCCGGCCGGCGACCTGTACCTGTACCGGGCGACCGGTTCCGCCTCCGGCGAGCCCTTCGCGACCCGCGTGAAGATCGGTCCCGGCTGGCAGGCCTTCGACCAGATCGTGGGCGCCAACGACGTCGACGCCGACGGCTTCGGTGACCTGCTCACCAGGACCCCCGACGGCAACCTGTACTACTACAAGGGCACCGGCCAGGCCTCCGCCCCGTTCAAGGCCCGCACCTGGGTCGGCGGCGGCTGGAACGCCTACAACAAGGTGTTCGCGGCGGACGACCAGACCGGCGACGGCAAGGCCGACCTGTACGCCGTCACCCCGTGGGGCAAGCTGTACTTCTACGCCTCGCAGGGCAACGGCAAGTTCGCCGCCCGCCAGCAGACCGGCGACAACTGGCGCAACAGCGAGCTGATCGTGGGCTCGGGCGTCACCCCGGTCTACGGCAAGCACGGCCTGTACGGCGTGGACACCTCCAACGTGCTCAAGAGCCACGTCAACCAGACCAACGGCCGCTTCTGGGACGACAGCTACCACTACTACAAGGCCTGGACCCCCGGCACCCAGCTGGTGGTCGTCGCCGGGGTCGACAAGACCAACTGGGCCCTCCCGTACAGCTGGGACGGCACCTCGCTGACCCGGTTCCCGAAGGACCTGAAGGTCGACGGCGACTTCTCCAACACGAACGCGCTCGTCGGGCCCGGCGACCTCACCGGGGACGGCAAGGGCGACCTGCTGACCCGCGACACCTGGGGCAACCTCTGGCTGCGCGCGGGCAACGGCACGGAGACCGGGTTCGGCAGCCCGGTCAAGACCGGGCCGGGCTGGAACACGTACAAGACCATCGCCGGCGGCGGTGACATCTCCGGTGACGGCCGCGCCGACATCGTGGCCGTCACGCACGACGGCCAGCTGTACGCCTACAAGGGCACCGGCAACGCGGCGGCCCCGTTCGGCGGCCGCGAGCTGGTGGGGCCGGGCTGGAACGCGTACAGCGCGCTCACCGTGGCCGGCGACCTCAACGGCGACGGCCGCGCGGACCTCGCCGCCCGCGACTCCGCCGGCACGATGTGGCTCTACCGCTCGCAGGGCTACGGCGGCACGAAGACGTTCGCCGGCCGCGAGTGGCTGGCCGGCGGCTGGAACACGTACACCCAGCTCAACTGACCACCCCCGCCCGAACCGGCGCCCCGCCCCCGCCCCGGGGGGCGGCGCGCCGCCTCGCCCCACCCAAGCCGGCGATCGCCGCCCGCCCTCAGCCGGTGGCACGGCCAGAGTCCGTCACTCGCGCTGCGCTACCGGTCGCCAACTTGAGCAGCCTGGTGTACCGGTTGGCACGTATATGCCGGACTCCGCGAAAGTGCTGCAAACAAGCCCGCTGCCCCCATAAAGTGCCAGCTGAACGAGCCTGCTCCCCGCGCACGCGGGGATGACCCCGTCGGACATATCAGCATCACCGGGCGGCACTCCTGCTCCCCGCGCACGCGGGGATGACCCCGGAGTTCGCGGGGGACGGTTTCTTCGGCCGCCCTGCTCCCCGCGCACGCGGGGATGACCCCGTGAGCGTCTTGGCGTTCGCGCGCACCACCACCTGCTCCCCGCGCACGCGGGGATGACCCCAGGCCGGGGTACGTGTTTGCGGCGGGAAGGATCTGCTCCCCGCGCACGCGGGGATGACCCCGAGCGGGTGGAGGCCCGGCTGGCGGCCTCCGGCTGCTCCCCGCGCACGCGGGGATGACCCCGGCAAGCTGTACGGCGCCGCCCGGTGGCTGGGCTGCTCCCCGCGCACGCGGGGATGACCCCTCGGCTGTTCCTCTGTCGGGTTCGTGCGGGCTCTGCTCCCCGCGCACGCGGGGATGACCCCGACAGCCCCCAGCCGACCAAGCCGAAGAAGCGCTGCTCCCCGCGCACGCGGGGATGACCCCATCTCGATGCTTCGTCCCTTGCGGGAGACATGCTGCTCCCCGCGCACGCGGGGATGACCCCACCGCGTCCTCGTCCATGTCGGTGACGTCGATCTGCTCCCCGCGCACGCGGGGATGACCCCTCGTCGTCGGGGCGATAGAACAGCTCGCGACCCTGCTCCCCGCGCACGCGGGGATGACCCCTTCCGATCGGCCGCCGATTCGAGGCGGTGCGACTGCTTCCCGCGCACGCGGGGATGACCCCCTGGCCGGCCCCACGCTCGCCGGACTCGGCAGCTGCTCCCCGCGCACGCGGGGATGACCCCGTCGGCGCCTACCTGATCGCCGTCGCCTCCGACTGCTCCCCGCGCACGCGGGGATGACCCCACCTACATCGGCAAGGTGGACCAGTCGGCGGACTGCTCCCCGCGCACGCGGGGATGACCCCGAGGCCACCGCGAACATCCCCGCCCAGGCAGGCTGCTCCCCGCGCACGCGGGGATGACCCCGTCGCTAGGTGGTCCCTCGCATAAGGGGCCACCTGCTCCCCGCGCACGCGGGGATGACCCCTATGTGCCGGTGCCCGGATCTCAGATCCTGACCTGCTCCCCGCGCACGCGGGGATGACCCCGCCGGGAGGCGTGCGGTGGACGTACTCGCCCTCTGCTCCCCCGCGCACGCGGGGATGACCCCAACTACCCGGCCCACGCGTGGCACTCGTTCACCCTGCTCCCCGCGCACGCGGGGATGACCCCGACCCGCACCTCGTCGTCGCCGTGCTCGCCAACTGCTCCCCGCGCACGCGGGGATGACCCCCGGACATCGCTGGTCGCGCCTTCGAGGCGACTCTGCTCCCCGCGCACGCGGGGATGACCCCTACGTGCTGCCGACGTCGCGGTACCCCAACACCTGCTCCCCGCGCACGCGGGGATGACCCCCATCTGAGCTACGCGCAAAGTGATTCCGGTAGCTGCTCCCCGCGCACGCGGGGATGACCCCCACGCGGGGGCCGGCGACCGGGACGTGTACAACTGCTCCCTGCGCACGCGGGGATGACCCCATGCCCCAGTCGCCTACGCCCTTGAGGTCGGCCTGCTCCCCGCGCACGCGGGGATGACCCCGTCAGATCGGCGTTGCGGATATCCGCCATGAGCTGCTCCCCGCGCACGCGGGGATGACCCCGTCCACCACATGGGCATGGCTTTCCGGCAGGCCTGCTCCCCGCGCACGCGGGGATGACCCCTTCTTGTACCGCGGTACGTGCTTGGCGACTTCCTGCTCCCCGCGCACGCGGGGATGACCCCACGCCGGCAGTGCGGCAGCTCGGCCAGGGGAACTGCTCCCCGCGCACGCGGGGATGGTGCCCGACGTCGCCGGGGGCTCTGCGATGTGCCGACCGCTTTGCGGCGGGCCGTGGGGGAGGGTGCCCGTGGGGAGTGGGGGCGGCGTTCGCCGCTCCTGTTGGGCGGCCGTTGATAATCGGTTGCCGCCGGTGGTCGCTGCGGGTGCAATGGCCGGGCGGTCGGCCAGGGCGGTGCGGTCTGGCGGGGTCGGGCAGGGTGCGGGGTAGTCGGCGTGGGGGAGGGCGTGCACGTATGGGTACGGCAGCAGGGGGCGCGGCGCAGGTCGGGGGCGTGGGGGTTCGGGTCGGGGTGCTCGTGCCGTTGAGCCGGCCCGGGTGGGTCGGGGCGGGGCGTCATCTGCTGGCCGGGATGGAGTTGGGCGTCCGGGACGTCAATCGTGCCGGTGGGGTGGCCGGGCGGCCGCTGGAGTTGGTGGTTCGGGACACCGCGGCCGATCCGCAGCGGGCCGTGGCCGCCGTGGACGAGCTCGCCGCGCTGGGCGTGGCCGCCGTGGCCGGGGAGTACCACAGCGTCGTCGCCCGGGCCGCCGCCGCCCGGGCCGACGCGCTCGGCCTGCCGTTCCTCTGTTCCTCGGCGGTGCTCGACGCGCTCACCGAGCACCCGACGGAGTGGGTCGCGCGGCTCGCCCCCGCCCAGTCCCACGGCTGGCGGGTCTACGCCGACTTCCTGCTCCGCGCCGGCCACAGCCGCGTCGCCGTCGCCGCCGAGCCCAGTGCGTACTGGGCGTCCGGCGCCCGCATCCTGCGCGAGCACCTCGTTCCTCGCGGCGGCGACCTCGTCGAGCTCGACGCGCGGGCGCTCGACCCGGCCGCCCTGTGCGAGGAGGTCGTCGGGGCGCGCGCGACGGCCCTGCTGCTGCTCGTCGGCCACCCCGAGCCCGCCGTGCCGATCGTCAGGGCCGTCCGCCGCGACCCGCGGCTCACCGGGGTCATGGTCGGCGCCCCCGCCGGGCAGCCGGAACTTGCCGAGTGGGCTGCGCTGCTGGGCGGTGACGGCGCCGCCGTGCCGTTCCTCCGCTACCTGCCCGAGCGCCTCACCCCGCTCGGCGCCCGCGTCGACACGGCCCTGCGCGAGCGGCTGGCCGAAGCGCCCTCGTTCGTCGCCTTCGAGGGCTACGACACCGTCGCCGTCCTCGCCGAAGCACTGCGCCTGCGCCCACCCGGCGCGGCCACCCCCTGGGCGCGCGTCGCCGTCGACGGCACCCGCGGGCCGATCCGGTTCTCCCGCCCCCCGGGCGTCAGCGTGTGGCAGTGGGCCTGGCCGCCCGTCCAGGTCGTGGACCGCGACCCGGGCCGGCCCGACCGTTTCCGGGTGCTGCACACCGCCGAGGAGGCGTGAGCCGCGGGCGGGCGGCGGGGGCGCAGAGTGCCCCGCGCTCTGACATATCCGGGCCCGTCCGCCCGCCCACCCGCGTACGAGTCGCCTATGGTGCGGTCATGACCGAGCAAACCGCACAACTGGAGCCCATGCCCACCGACTGGACGCGGGCCCTCGCCGTGGTCGCCCACCCCGACGACCTCGAATACGGGTGCGCCGCGGCCATCGCGGACTGGACGGACGGCGGCCGTGAGGTCGTCTACGTGCTCGCCACCCGGGGCGAGGCCGGCATCGACACCATCGCCCCCGCCGAGTGCGCCCCGCTGCGCGAGGCGGAGCAGCGGGCCAGCGCGGCGGTGGTCGGCGTGTCCACCGTCGAGTTCCTCGACCACCACGACGGCGTCATCGAGTACGGGCTGGACCTGCGCCGGGACATCGCCGCGGCCATCCGCCGGCACCGCCCGGAACTCGTCATCACCCTCAACCACCGCGACACCTGGGGCCCGGGCCCCGGCGGGTTCTGGAACACCCCCGACCACCGGGCCGTCGGCCGGGCCACCCTGGACGCGGCCGCCGACGCCGGCAACCGCTGGATCTTCCCCGAACTCCTCAGCGAGCAGGGCCTGGAGCCCTGGAACGGGGTCCGCTGGGTGGCGGTGGCCGGTTCCACCACGCCCACCCACGCGGCCGACGCCGGCCCCGGGCTGGAGCGTTCGGTGAAGTCCCTGCTGGAGCACCGCGCGTACATCGAGGTGCTCACCGACCAGGACCCCGAGGAGTACTGCCGGACCTTCCTCACCGGCAACGCGCAGCAGGCGGCGGCCCGCTTCGGCGGCCGGCCGGCGGTGGCGTTCGAGGTCTTCCCCCGGTGAGGTCCGCGACCCTACTCTGACGGATCGTCAGATAGGGGTATGGGTGTGGGTGGGGCGAGGAGGGTCCGGCGTGATCGACACCGTCTCCACGGAGATCCCGGAGGGCAGCGGGGAACGCGTCCGGCTCGACATCGCCGACCGGATCGCCCGCCTCACCCTCTGCCGTCCGGAGAAGCTCAACGGATGGAGCTGGGAGTCCACCCGACAGCTCGGGCTCCTCGCCGACCGGATCCGTTTCCACCCGGAGGTACGGGTGGTCCTGCTCCGCGCCGAGGGCCGGGCCTTCTGCGCGGGCATCGACGTCACCGCCCCCGGTGGCGCGATCGGCGGGGAGTCCCCGGCGGAGCGGAACCGCAACTACTACGAGGGCATCCGCTGGGTGCACGAGCGGTTCTCCGTCCTCGCCCGGCTCCCGCAGCCGGTCGTCGCCGCCGTCCAGGGGTACTGCCTGGGCTTCGGCTTCGAGCTGGCGCTCATGGCCGACATCCGTGTGGCCGCCGCCGACGCGGTCTTCGCGCTGCCCGAAGCCGGCCTGGGGGTCGCCGTCGACGCCGGCGGCGACCTCCGCATCGCCCGCGAGGCGGGCGCCGGCTGGGCCAAGTACCTGGCCCTCACCGGCCGCCGGATCGACGCGGCCACCGCCGAACGCCTCAACCTCGTCCAGCAGGTGGTGCCGCCCGAGGCGCTGGACGAGACCGCCCACGCCCTGGCGGCCGACATCGCCGCCAACGCGCCCCTGGCCGTCCAGGGCATCAAACGCTCCGTGGACGCCTACGCCGACGCCGCGCTGCCCGCCGCCCTGGACCGGGTCGCGATGACCGCCGCGCTCACCCTCACCTCCGAGGACTGCCGCGAGGGCTACTCCGCGAAGGCGGCCCGCCGGCCCCCCGGGTTCGAAGGCCGCTGACGCCCGTCGCCGCCCCAGTACCGCCCTGTCCGCCGCTTGGCCACTGCACTGCCGCCGCTCGACTGCCGCCCTGCCTGCCCTCAGGCACCGCCCTGCAGCCCTCGGGCACCGCCCTGCCACCCCTCCGCTTCCGCCCCGGCCCCCGGCCCGCTCTCACCCCGCCAGGTCCGCCGCCAGCTGCTCCCGCCACCGCACGGACATCCGCTCGTGCAGGACCGTCTCCGCGGCGTACGGCAGCGGTCCCCGCACGAACCCGCTCAGCGCGCGGGCCGCCGCTGTGCGCGCGCCCCACGCTGCGGCGTCGGCCGCGGTCAGGGGCGGGGGCACTTCGCCGTACCGGCTGTCGTCCAGCAGCTGCCGGGCGGCCCGGAACTCGGCCTCCAGGGTCCGCATCCGCAGGCCCAGCGGGCCGTCCGGCGCGAGGTCCACCGGCTCGTCCCGGACGATCCGCTCCAGCGCCCCGGCCACCTCCGGGTACAGGTCGATCCCGGCCTCGGCCGCCAGCCGCACCAGCTGGGCCGCGACCGCCGCCCGCAACCGCTCCGGCTCCGTCCGGGCGATCAGCCCGCCGAGGTCGAAGTCCCGCACCGTGGTGACCTCGTGGTACGGCTCCGCACAGTCGTCGAGCAGCGGCAGCAGCAGCGCGCTCGCCAGAGGTTCCCCGCCGTCCGCCGCAGGGTCGAAGGAGATCCCGTACTCCGCCTCCAGGCCGGCCAGCAGACGCGCGTACGCGGTCGTGGAGCCGGGCCACGGGTCGGCACCGATGCGTTGCAGGTACGTACCGGCGGGCCCGACCACGTAGTCCTCCCGGGGCGAGTCCACCAGCTCCGCCACCTCCGGCCGCACCGCGCCGTCCTCCACCACCGTGACGCGCACCTCCGGGCCCTGCTTGGTCAGCGCCACGACCAGGGCCCCCCGGGACAGCCGGCGCAGCACTTCCGGCCGGCCGAACTGGGCGTCGCCGCCCTCCTGCACGGCGTACGCCCACTCCCCGCACGTCCCGGCCCGCACCATCGGGCGCGACGCCGCCCACGGCGAGGCCGCGGACAGCCGCGCCTGCTCACGGCCCCGGCTCCGCACCGTGTCCGGCACGGCGCCCAGCCGCTCCAGCAGGGCCCCCGGATCCACGCCCGCCACGAACACCACGTCGGGCTGCACGGGCCGCGGCTCACGTCCGCCCGACCCGAACCCTGCCCCGGACGGGACCACAACCCCCGGCACCGGCGGCTCGGGCTCGGCGGTCGCCGCGGCCAGCGCGAGCGGGGACACCGGGTCGGCAACCACCGACCGCTCGTCGTCCCACAGCAGTACGCCCTCCACGCCCAGCGGCACCCGGCCCTCGAAGGGGCTGCCCTGCTCCAGCGCGGTGGCGAAGTCGGCGAGGACGTGGCGCAGGCTCCGCCACGGCGTGAACGAAGGCGCGTCCTCGTCGAAGTACCGGCCGACGCGGCCCAGATGGGGGCCGGTCCGGCAGACCAGGAACAGGCCGTCGGAGGACTGCCACCCGATGCCCAGCGTGACGAGCAGCCGGTGGTGCGGCCAGTAGGCGTACTCGTCCAGCTCGTCCTCGCCGAGCTCCCCGTCGTCGGCCTCGCCGTTCTCCGCGACCGCCCGCAGGAACTCGGTGCTGCGCACGATGTCCGCCACCCCGGACAGCGGCCCGCAGTACGACAGCACCGGTGTCCCCTCGGCGAGTTCGACGCCGTCGTGGCGGAGCAGCGAGGCCCGGAGGTCGTCGGGGAAGGCCACCCCGAGCCGCCGTTCGGCCGCCGCTATCTCCTCCGGGCGGGCGGGCGGCCGCAGCCGGCCGTGGCTGACCGGGGCGTGCCGGGCCAGCCATGCCTCGATGCGGGACCAGGAGTCCTCGACGGTGGGAAGGTCCGCAGCAGTGTCCATGGTCATCAGTCTGCGTCCCCGCACTGACAGCGACCCGGGGCGCGGGCCGGCGCCTGCCCGGCCGGCCGGCTGCGCAGGGGGAGTCAGGGGACGTCCGGCGGCAAGGCGAAGGGAGCGCGGCCCAGTTGGTCGCGGACCGGGACCACCGGCGGGTTGACCAGGGCCCGGCGCTGCCAGTTCGCCCCGTCGACCACCAGCGTGTGCCCCGTGACGAAGCGGGCGTAGGGGGAGGCCAGGAAGGTGGCGGCCCAGCCCAGTTCCCGGGGCAGGCCGACGCGCAGGGCGGGCTGCCGCGCGTCCTTGGCGTCCGGTGCGGCGCGCTCCAGGCCGGTCCGGATGTCCCCGGTCATGTCCTCGTGCGGGAACAGGCCCGGGACGAGCCCGTTGACCTGGATCCCGTACGGCCCCCACTCCACGGCGAGGGTCTCCACCAGGCTCTTCACGCCCGCTTTGGCGGCCGCGCTCGCCGCGAAGCCCGGCCCGCCCGTCCAGGCGTACGAGGCGCCGACGCTGATGACGGACCCCGGGGTGCCGGCCGCCAGGTGGCGGCGGCCGAACTCGCGGGTCGTGAACCAGGTCCCGGTGAGGGTGGTGTCCACGACCGCCCGCCACCCGTTGGGGGAGAGGTCCTCCGCCGGGCAGGGGAAGTTGGCCGCCGCGTTGTTGACGAGTACGTCCGGGAGCCGCCCCGCCGCCGCGGCGGCGTCGAACACCTCCGCCACCCGCCCCGGGTCGCGGATGTCGCAGACCGCCGCGGTCACGCTGCCCGCCCCGGGGACCGCTGCCAGCACCTCGCGGGCCGCGTGGAGCCGCTCCTCGCGGCGGCCGGCGATCAGCAGGTCGGCGCCGAGCCGGGCGAACTCCGCGGCGACGGCCCGGCCCAGCCCCGTACCGCCGCCGGTCACCAGGACCAACCGGCCGGCGTACGTGCCCGGGGGAAGCGCGGCCGCGCCCGGCGGCGGCGGCGGGGGTAGCCCCGGCAGCGGGGGCGGGCAGCCGGTGCTCCGGGACGCCCCGCCCGGGTCCGCGTCCGCGTCGGCCGCGTCCGCGCCGCCCGCGTTCGTGCCCCTGTCCCTGTCCCTGTCGGTCATGGGGCATCGATACCGCCTGCGGGCACAGACCGCCAGGCCCGTGCCCGCCCCCGGCCCGCACACCACCCCGGTACGCCGCTAGGGCTGGTACGCCTGCCGGGAGGCGCACTTCCAGACGACCGCCCTCGTCTTCCCCCTGGCGTTCACGGCGTTTCCGCCGACCCGGTCGTCGTCGGACACCGCCACGCCCTCGGCGGGCTGTCCGTCGGCCAGCCTCGGCAGTGCCAGCACCGGACCGGTCCCCGGCCACAGCACCGCCTGCTCGGTGAGGTGCAGGTCGTCGATGTGCTTGCGGGCGGTGCCGGTTGCCACACCGGTGGTGGGACTGATCCCGTCCAGGCTGGTGGACGGGTGGGTGCTCAGCGGGGCCGGACTGCCCAGGCTGCCGTCGGTGCCCGCCCAGACGCGCGGGCTCCACTCGTACCCGAAGCCGAACCAGTCGCTGCCGACGACCGTCCCGTCCGCCGCGACGTCCGCCACCCAGGCGGTGTTGCCGGTGGCGGGCAGGATCCGGGCCGGGCCGCCGTCCCCGGGCCACAGCACCGGCACGGAGTGCTCCACGCGGCCGCCGGTGTCGGGCTCCGGCCAGGTGACGGTGGCGACGACGTCGCCGCGGGCGTTGATGCCGCCGAGGTTGTCCACCCGGGCGTCCGCCCCGATACCGGTCGGGAAGGTCAGGTTCCGCTCCACCGCGCCGCCGACGACCACCACGACCCCCTCTCGGGTGGAGCTGGTGGCGGCCACCCGGCCCGAGGCGTTCACGTCCAGGCCCGCGAAGGCGTCCGCGGGTGCGGGCAGCGGGGTGACGGCGGGGTCGCCCGCCCGGTAGGTGAAGCCCACCCAGGAGGTGGAGCCGGCCGTCCGGTAACGGCCCGTCATCAGCCCGCCCGCGTTGACGGCGAGCAGCTCGCTGCTCTCGTCGCCCGCGGGAACCGGTACCCGATGGACCGTGGTCCCGGTCCAGTACGCGGCCCTGCCCCGGGAGGAGCCCACCGACAGGTTGCCCGTGCCCAGGGCGCGGACGCCCTCCCTGGGCCAGCCGACCTCGGGCCCCGGCAGCGCGCCGAGGACCGTCAGCGCGGGCCGGCAGGCTCCGGAGGCCGCGGAGTCGGCGCCCGCGGCGGAGACCGTGTCCGCGGAGACCGTGTCCGCGGAGACCGGACCGGCCGCGCCGAGCAGACCGGCCAGCACGGCCGCGGCCGCTCCCGCCGCCATGGATTTCCTCATCTGTCCCCCCTCGTGCAGATGTACGGAGGTTCATGCTGCACGGTGCTCCGTGCGGCGGCACCCGGAATCGCCCACACCGGATGAACCGGCCGGATTCCGACCTCGACGGTCCGGTTCCGCCCCTGGGACGGCCCGCCGTCCGCCCGCGCCGTCCACCCGCGCCGTCCGGACACCCGCCACGGTTCCCGCCACGGTTCCCGCCCCGGAGTGCGCGGAACGGTTCCCAGTCGGGCAAGCGACCGCTTAGTATGCCGCCAGCACGGTCCCCTCACGGCGGCTGGAGGCCCCGGATGAAGGCATGGCGCGTACACACCCACGGCGAGCCCCGCGAGGTCATGCGGCTGGAAGAGGTCCCCGAACCGGAACCCGGCCCCGGCGAGGTACGGCTCCGGGTACGGGCCGCCAACGTCAACTTCCCTGACGCGCTGCTCTGCCGCGGCCACTACCAGGTCCGCCCCCCGCTCCCGTTCACCCCCGGCGTGGAGATCTGCGGCGAGACCGATGATGGTTGCCGTGTCATCGCCAACCCCAGCCTGCCGTACGGCGGTTTCGCCGAGTACGTGACCGCCCCCGAGGCCGCGCTGCTGCCCGCGCCCGAAGCCCTCGACGACGCCGCGGCCGCCGCCCTCCACATCGGGTACCAGACCGGCTGGTTCGGCCTGCACCGGCGGGCCCGCCTCCAGCCCGGCGAGACCCTGCTGGTGCACGCCGCCGCCGGCGGGGTCGGCAGCGCCGCCGTCCAGCTCGGCAAGGCCGCCGGAGCCACCGTCATCGGCGTGGTCGGCGGCAAGGCCAAGGCGCGTACCGCCGAGGAACTCGGCTGCGACCTGGTCGTGGACCGCCACGGCGAGGACATCGCCGCCAGGGTCAGGGAGTTCACCGGTGGCCGGGGGGCGGACGTGGTCTACGACCCCGTCGGCGGCGCGGCGTACGACGCCTCCGCCAAGTGCGTGGCCTTCGAGGGCCGCATCCTCGTCGTCGGCTTCGCCGGCGGCACCGTCCCCGCCCCGGCCCTCAACCACGCCCTGGTCAAGAACTACTCCATCGTCGGCCTGCACTGGGGGCTGTACGCGGCCAAGGACCCCGCCGCGGTCCGCGCCTGCCACGCCGAACTCACCCGGCTCGCCGCCGAAGGCGCCATCGCCCCCCTCGTCAGCGAACGGATCCCGCTCGCCGGAGCCGCCGACGCCGTCCAGCGCCTCGCCGACGGCACCACCACCGGCCGGCTCGTCGTCGTACCCGACGTCGTCGTCCCCGACGGCGACGGCAGTCGCGGGGGACTTGCCGGCGGAGCCGCCCGATGAGCCCCGTCGACGCCGCCCGACTCGCCTCCCTCACCCGCGAGTTCCTCGCCGCGCACCCGCCGGCAACCACCGACCGCACCGCGTTCCTGCGGGCCCGCTTCGACGCCGGACTCGCCTGGGTCCACTTCCCCCAAGGGCTCGGCGGCCTGGACGCACCCCGCTCCCTCCAGGCGGCCGTCGACGCCGAACTCGAAGCCGCCGGGGCCCCCGACAACGACCCCCGCCGCATCGGCATCGGACTCGGCATGGCCGCCCCGACGATCCTCGCCTACGGCACCGAGGAGCAGAAGCGCCGCTTCCTGCGCCCGCTCTGGGTCGGCGAGGAGGTCTGGTGCCAGCTCTTCAGCGAACCCGGAGCCGGCTCGGACCTCGCCGCGCTCGCCACCCGTGCCGTCCGCGACGGCGACCACTGGGTGGTCGACGGCCAGAAGGTGTGGACCTCCAGCGCGCACACCGCCCGCTGGGCGATCCTCGTCGCCCGCACCGACCCGGACCTGCCCAAGCACCAGGGCATCACGTACTTCCTGTGCGACATGACCGACCCCGGCGTCGAGGTCCGGCCCCTGCGTCAGATCACCGGCGAGGCCGAGTTCAACGAGGTCTTCCTCACCGGCGTCCGCATCCCCGACGCGCATCGGCTCGGCGCCGTCGGCCAGGGCTGGGAGGTCGCCCGCACCACCCTGATGAACGAACGCGTCTCCATCGGCGGCATGCGGCTGCCCCGTGAGGGCGGGATGATCGGCCCCGTCGCCGCCACCTGGCGGGCCCGGCCCGAACTCCGCGGACCCGCCCTGCACGACCGCCTCCTCACCCTCTGGGTGGAGGCCGAGGTGTCCCGCCTCACCGCCGAACGGCTCCGCCAGCAGCTCGCTGCCGGACGGCCCGGCCCCGAGGGCTCCGGCATGAAACTCGCCTTCGCCCGCCTCAACCAGCGGATCAGCGCCCTGGAGGTCGAACTCCTCGGCGAGGAAGGCCTGTTGTACGACGACTGGACCATGCGGAGGCCTGAACACGTCGACTTCACCGGACGCGAGGCCGGTTACCGCTACCTCCGCGCCAAGGGCAACTCCATCGAGGGCGGCACCGACGAGGTCCTCCTCAACGTGGTCGCCGAACGCGTCCTCGGCCTGCCCGCGGAACCGCGCGACGACAAGGACCTCCCCTGGAAGGACCTCGCCCGATGACGGATCTGCTGTACACGGACACGGAGGAGGAACTCCGGGCGTCCGTACGGTCCTTGCTCGCCCACCACGCGGCCCCCGCGACGGTACTGGCCGGCCTCGAACGCCCGGGGCCCCGCGACCCGCGGGCCTGGGACGCCCTCGCGGCCGGTGTCGGCGCGGCCGGACTGCTCGTCCCGGAGGAACTCGGCGGGCAGGGGGCGACGCACCGCGAGGCGGCCGTGGTCCTGGAGGAACTCGGCCGCGCCGTGGCCCCCTTGCCGTACCTGACCAGCGCGGTCGTGGCCACCGAGATCCTGCTGGACTGCGCCCCCGGGTCGGCGGAGGCCACCGCCCTGCTGGAGCGGCTCGCCGGGGGCCGGACCGTGTGCGTGGCGGCCCTGCCGCTCACCCTCGGCCCTGGCGGGCCGCTGCCGGACGGGCGGCCCGGGCCGGTGGGCGCGGTGGCCGACGCCGACGCCGCGGACGTGTTCCTCGTCGCCGCCGCGACCGGCCTGTACGCGGTGCCCGCCGGGGCCGCCGTCCTCGAACGGCAGGTCCCGCTGGACCTCACCCGGCCCCTGGCGCGGGTCACCGCGGCGGCGGACGACGGCATCCGGCTGGCGGGACCGGACGACGCCCGGCGGGCGGTACGCCGCGGGCTCCTCGCCGGGGCGGGGCTGCTCGCCTCGGAGCAGCTGGGCCTGGCGGAGTGGTGCCTGACCGAGACCGTCGGGTACCTGCGGGTCCGCCACCAGTTCAACCGGCCGCTGGGCTCCTTCCAGGCGCTCAAGCACCGGCTGGCCGGGCTCTGGCTGGACGTCGCCTCCGCCCGGGCGGCCGCCCGGGCCGCGGCGGACGCGCTGGCCGCCGGGGCGGCCGACGCGGAGCTGCTGGTGGCGGTGGCGCAGGCGTACTGCTCGGGGGTGGCGGTGCGGGCCGCCGAGGAGTGCCTACAGCTGCACGGCGGCATCGGGATGACGTGGGAGCATCCGGCGCACCTCTACCTCAAGCGCGCGAAGGCCGACTCCCTCGCGCTCGGCACCCCCGCCCACCACCGCGCCACGGTCGCCACCCTGACCGCCCTCCACCCGTAACCGGCCCGGCCCGGCGGCGCCGCCGCACGGCCCGGTTCCGGCTGGGCTTCCGGGGCTCTGCCCCGGACCCCGCGCCTCAATCGCCGGCGGGGCTGGTGTGGTGCGGCCGTTCTTGGCGCCCGGGCTGGGGCTTCGCCCGGCGCGCAGTGTCCCGGGCGGGGCTTGCCAGCCCGAGCGGCGTTTGAGCGGACCCGGTTGGGGTGTCGCCGCGCGGGCCGGTTCCGGCTGGGCCTCTGGGGCTCTGCCCCGGACCCCGCGCCTCAATCGCCGGCGGGGCTGGTGTGGTGCGGCTGCTCTCGTTGCCCTGGCGGGGGCTTTGCCCCGCCAGGCGCTGTCCCGGGGGCGCCTCCAGCCCGAGCGGCGTTTGAGCGGGCCCGGCGCGGGCGCCGCCGCACGGCCTGGTTCCGCGGGGCAGCCGCCAGCGGGCCGGTCGGCGGCGGGAATGGTGGGGCGCGGCTCCGCGTGGGCGGCCGGGGGTGCCGGGGTGGCGGCGGGGGGGAGATCACTAGGGTGGGCGCGTGACGACCGTTGACATTCGTCGGCTGGACGCGGCCGGCCTCCGCGCCCGCCGCCAGGAACTCGCCGAGCTGCTGCTCGCCGTCGTCGACGGCGGCGCCTCCCTCGGGTTCCTCGCCGACCTCGACGAGGCCGCCGCCCGCGACTGGTGGGAGGCCCTGCTGCCGGCCGTCGAGGACGGCAGCCTCGCCCTGTGGGTGTCCGTGACCGACGGCCACCTCGACGGCACCGTCAGCTGGTACCGCGAGTCCAAGCCCAACGGCCGCCACCGGGCCGAGCTGCGCAAGCTGATGGTCCACCCCGCCGCCCGGGGCCGCGGCACCGCCGCCGCGCTGCTCGCCGAAGCCGAGCGCGCGGCCGCCGACGCCGGCATCGTGCTGCTGTTCCTCGACACCGAGACCGGCAGCGGCGCCGAGCGGGTGTACCGGCGGGCCGGGTGGACCGAGGCCGGCACCATCCCCGACTACGCCACCGACCCGGCCGGCAACCTGCGGCCCACCACCCTGTTCTACAAGCACCCGTCCGGCGCCAGGTGACCTAGCCCGCCGGGCGGCGTTAACCCGGGTATGAGCGCGACGCCCCTCACCCGCCGCACGCTGCTGCGCACGGCGTTCACCGCCGCCGTCCTCGCCGGGACGGCCGCAGCCCTCTCGCCGCTGCTCCGGGCCCGCCGGCCCCGGCCCGTCACCGCCCCGGACGGCGACCCCGTCCAGGTCTCCGAGGAGACCTACCGGGGCCGGCACATCGCCGTGGACACGACGGGGGGCGTACGGATCGACGGCCGCGCCCTGCACGTGATGCGCCGCGCCGACGGCAGTTACCTCAGCGGGATCAACCACTTCGAGTCCTTCGCCTCGCCGCTGGACCTGGCCCGCGCGGCCGTCGACGAACTCGGCACCACGCAGCTCGCGGCGGCCGCCACCGCCGCCCACCACGGCTGACCGGGAGGAACCCGCGTGTACACCCGGCAGAACTACCGGAACCTGACCTCCGCGCAGCGCAAGCGCTTCGTCGCCGCCCTCCTCGAACTCAAGCGGAACGGGACCTACGACCGCTTCGTCCGCACCCACGACCGCTGGTTCGTGCCCGACCGCGAGCGCAGGCTGCGGGTCGGCCACATGTCCCCGTCGTTCTTCCCCTGGCACCGCCAGTACCTGCTGGACTTCGAAGCCGAGTTGCGCCGCCTCGACCCCGGCCTGGCCATCCCGTACTGGGACTGGACCGCCGACCGCAACCCGGCCGGCCCGCTGTGGGCCGAGGACTTCATGGGCGGTACCGGCCGCGACACCGACCGCAAGGTGATGACCGGCCCGTTCGCCCACGACCGGGGCAACTGGCCGATCACCGTGGGGCTGACCGAGGGCCGCTTCCTGACCCGCAATCTGGGACGCCCCCACAACCCGATCACCCTCCCCACCGCCGCCGAACTCCAGTGGGCCGTCGACGACCCGGTCTACGACACCGCGCCCTGGGACTCCACGGCCACGGCCGGCGGCTTCCGCAACAAGCTGGAGGGCTGGGCGGCCCCGCGCAGCGAACGCTGGCGCAACCACAACAAGGTCCACCAGTGGATCGGCGGGCACATGACCGGCGGCACGGCCCCCAACGACCCGGTGTTCTGGCTGCACCACGCCTTCGTGGACCTGGTGTGGGACCGCTGGCAGCAGAAGCACCCCGGTTCGGGCTACCTGCCGGCGCGGCCGCTGGAAGTCGGCGACCTGCAGCGCGGCCGGGTCATCGCCCTCGACGAGCCGATGCCCCCGTGGAACATCACCCCCCGCGAGGTCCTCAGCCACCGGGGTGTCTACCGGTACGAGGTCTGAGGTCTGAGGCCTGAGGAGACGGCGAGACGGCGACAGCGCACAGGCCGCACAGGCCGCAGAGAGCGCAGAGGGCACGGAGGGTGCAGACGGGAAGGGCCCCCGCCTTTCGGCGGGGGCCCTCCGGGATCGTCGCGGCTCAGTGGCCGTAGCCACCGGTGGTGTGACCACCGTTGCCACCGGACGCGTTCACGCAGGTGTTGCCGAAGGCCGGGTTCAGCAGCGCGATGACGTTGACGGTGTTGCCGCAGACGTTGACCGGGACGTGCACCGGAACCTGCACCAGGTTGCCCGACAGGACACCGGGGGAGTTGACCGCCTCACCGTGCGCGCCGGCGTCGGCGACGGCCAGACCGGCACCGGCCGCCAGCACGGAGCCGGTGGCAGCGGTGAGGGCAACGGCCTTCGCGATACGCGACATCAAGATCTCCTCATGAGATGTGGGGCGCCGCAGCACTGCGGCATTTGACATGGCATACAACGCCGCCGCGGCCCAGGGGTCACGGCCACTCCGCCTACGCGGTGAAACGCATCGAGTCGAACATCGGGGCCACCGGCGCACTGGCTCCCGGCCGCACCACCGCGACCGGAGAGCCCGAGCAGTCCGGGCCCCGGTACAGCAGGACCGTCGACCGGGTGCGGTTGACCACCGGCCGGGAGCCGCCGCCCTCCGCGGCGAAGCAGCCCGGCCCCAGCGCGACCGGGTGGATCCGGTCGTCCCGGCCCTGGTACTGGACGTCCGGCCCGGCCGCGGCCCACGCCGGACCGGACGGCCCGGCGGGGACGGCGGCGAAGGCGGCCAGCAGCAGGAGCGGTCCGGCGGCGGCCCGGCGGACGGGACGGGGGAATACGGCCATGGCCATGTGACGAAGCCTCGCAGTGCGTGCACGGATCACGGATCCGGATACCCGGCCGGGTACCGGTACGCGTTCAACCGGGGGCGCCCCCGCCCGGGTAACGGCACCCCGGCGCCCGTCACCCGCAGGTGGCGCCCCGGCGGTCCTTGCGCACAATGGGGAGCCGACGAGGCAGTGAACGGAGGGAGGGCGCCATGGGCCCGGGCATCGGGGACGCCGTCCGCGTGCGGACCGGCTACGGCACGGTCGCCGGCCGTGTGGAGCCGGAGGCCCGCACCGGCCGGCCCGTCATCGCCTTCCGCGGCATCCCGTACGCCGCGCCGCCCACCGGTCCGGCGGCCTTCGCCGCGCCCGCCCCGCCCGCTCACTGGGACGGAGTACGGCAGGCGGTCGAGTTCGGCCCGACCCCGCCCAAGGCTCCCTACCCGCCGGCGTACGCACGCCTGCTGCCCGACCCCGCGGTGCCCGGCGAGGACTTCCTGAACCTCAACGTGTGGACCCCCGACCCGGCGCCGTCGGCCCGGCTGCCGGTCATGGTGTGGCTGCACGGCGGGGCGCTCACCCGCGGCTCCAGCGCCTGCCCGGTCTACGACGGGGCGCCGTTCGCCCGGGACGGGGTCGTGCTGGTGTCCGTCAACTACCGGCTCGGCGTCCTGGGCTACGGACTGTTCCCCGACGCCCCCGCGAACCGGGGCCTGCTCGACCAGATCGCGGCCCTGGAGTGGGTCCGGGACAACATCGCCGGCTTCGGCGGCGACCCCGACCGGGTCACCGTCTTCGGCGAGTCCGCCGGCGCGATCAGCGTCGGCGCCCTGCTGGCCGCGCCGCGGGCCGCAGGCCTGTTCGCCCGGGCCGTGCTGCAGAGCGGACCGCCCGAAGTACTGCCCCGCGACCGGGTCCGCGCCGCGGTCCGCAGGATCGCGGGCCGGCTGAAGGTGCCCGCCACCGCCGCCGCCTTCGCCGCCGTCGGCACCGCCGGCCTGATGGACGCCCAGGCCGCCGTGCTCAGACGGTCCGGCCCACTGCTCGGCGGTCCGGCGCTCGGCCTGGTGACCGACCCGGGCAGCCTGCCCGCCGACCCGGCGGCCGCCCTCACCTCCGGTGCCGCCTCCGACGACGTCCCGCTGCTGCTCGGCTGGACCACCGAGGAGCACCGGCTCTGGCTGAGCCCCACCGGAGCCCTCGGCCTCCTGGACCGGTTCGGGCCGGTCGCCGTCGGCCTGGCCCGGGCCCGGACCGGCAAGGACCGGGCCGCGGTGGCGGCCCTGCGCGCCGCCCTGCCGGACGCCGGCCCCGGCGAACTCGCCGGGCAGCTGCTCACCGACCTGCTGCTGCGCGATCCGCTGCGCGCCCTGGCGAGCGCGCCGAGGAGCGCCACCAGCCACTGCTACGCCTTCGCCTGGCGGTCCGGCGTCCCCGGCATGGGTGCCTGCCACGCCCTGGACCTGGGCTTCGTCTTCGACACCCTCACCGTGCCGGAGTCGTCCTGGCTGGCGGGCACGACCCCTCCCCAGGCACTGGCCGACGAGATGCACGCGGCCTGGGTGGCCTTCGCCAGGACCGGGGACCCCGGCTGGGCGCCCTGGGACGGTACGGGCCCGCTGAAGGTGTTCGGCGGGCCGGGCACGGACGCGGGGGGCGGGGCCGCCCCGGCCGAGGGCGCGGCTACCGCACGGGTCCTTCCATGACCCTGCTGATGAACCCGATGGCCTGCTGACCCATCGCGGGCACGTACGTCTTGGCGTTGTGCCTGCCGCCCCGGATGACGTTCAGGTCGGTGTGGACGGGGCCCCTGCCGTAGTCGGCGACGAACTTCCTGACGTTCGGCAGCGTGCGGCCGTCGCTCTCCTCGGTGCCGACCTGGAAGGCCAGGTAGACGTCCGGGCCCTTGTGCTCGATCAGCCGGCGGGCCAGCACCCGCGGGTCGTTCTCCGCCTTCTCCTTGTCGTGGCCCTTCCACAGCGGGGAGTCGGGGGCGATGTCGGGGCCCGAGGCGATCACGGCCTTGAACTTGTCCGGGTGCTGGAGGACCGCCTTGAGTCCGGCGAACCCGCCCGTGGAGGACCCCATGAAGGCCCAGCCGTCGCGCGACTTCACCGTGCGGAAGTTCGCCTTCATCAGGTCCGGGACGTCCTCGGCCAGCCAGGTGCCCATCTTCGGCTGTCCGGGTATGTCGGAGCCGTCCCAGTAGACGCCCTTGTCGTCGGGGCCGGGGTTCAGCACGGGCATGGCCAGCAGGAACGGTTTGCCCTTGCCCTGCGCGTACCACTCGCTGATGCTCTTCTGCAGCCCCAGGTCGGTGCCCATCCAGTAGTTGTTCGGGTATCCGGCGCCGCCCGGCAGGGCGATCATCACCGGGAACCCGCTGTGGGCGTACTCCGGGTCCGCGTACTCCTTGGGCGCCCACACCCACACCTTGCCCCTGAACCCCGACTTCCTGCCCTCCAGCTCGGTCACCGCGACGTGGGTGCCGTCGGGCAGGGTCATGGTGTTCGTGAACCGTGCCTGCGGGCCGGTCGGCATCAGCGCCCTGGAGCCCGGGTCCTGCCCGGCGGGGCCGGTCCCGCCGGGCTGCCCGAACGACACGGGGTCGCCCTTGTCGGTGAACGGCGGGATCTCGAAGTGGGTCATCACGGCCGCGGCGCCCAGCCCCAGCACGGCCACCGAGGCCGCGGCCAGGACCCGGCGGCGGACGCGGCCGCGCCGGCGGGCGGCGACGCGGGCGTGCTGCGGGTGCGGGGAACGGGACATGTGGTGCTCTCCTGGTGCCTTGCGGTGCTTCCCGGACGAGGATGCGGAGGCGGCAGCAGGGGTTGCGCACTTTTCCCGTTCTTGTCCCGTTCTTGGCCGGGCCGAGGGCAGTACGTTGCCCTCGGCCGGGCACCGGACGGGCGCGGCCCCCGCCGGGGCGGGGGGCCGCGCAGGACCGTTACGCCGGAACCAGCGTCTTGCGGCGGCGCCGGCGGGCCGGGGCCCGGGCGGCGAGCCGCAGCTCGATGATCGACCGTACGGTCGGCCACTCCTCGTCGAGGACCGAGTAGAACGCCGTACTGCGCACGGCGCCGTCGAGTCCCCGCGAATGGGCCCGGCGCACCCCCTCGCAGGTCAGGCCGAGGCGTTCCATGGCGGCCCGGGAGCGGGTGTTCCGGGCGTCCGCGCGGAGCGAGATCCGCCGGACGCCCCAGGTTTCGAAGGCGTGGCGGAGCATGAGCAGCTTCGCCTCGGTGTTGATGCCCGTCCCCTGGGCCCCCGGCGCCAGCCAGGTGTTGCCGATCTCGGCGGCGTCGGGCACCGCCGTCATCGGATCGCCGTAGGGGACGCCGGGCACGGAAGGCCACACCAGGGGGCCCTGCCAGTAGTCGAGTTCCAGGAAGCGGGTCGAGCCGACCACCACGTCGTCAGTGGCTCTGACGACCGCGAACGGGAGCGACCGGCCCGCGGCCTGATCGGAGAGGGCACGCTCGATGTACGAAAGGGCCGCCTCCAGACCGTGGGGTACCGGAGTGAAGGCGTAAGTCGTACGATCCTCGGCCCCGGCGAGGGCCAGGGCCTCAGCGTGGTGGGGGGCGAGGGGCTCGAGCCGCGTGGTGCGGCCGGCGAGGAGTACGGGTACGGGCACGGAGCCTTCGGTCCTTCGAATGATGGGTGGTGGAACATCTTGCGCTCCTGACAGCACTCCACGAGGAAAACGCGGATGAAAGGGAACCGGCGGTCAGGTGAACGCGCGAGTGGCTCAATGTAACCGTTTACCTTGATCCCATGAACCCCCTTGCTGTGAACGGCACAACACTGTTTTTCGAGGAGTGCGGTCCGGAGGCCGGCCCGCCCGTACTGATGGTTCACGGACACCCCTTCGACCGCACCCTGTGGCGCCTCCAGACGGCCGCACTGGCGGCCGCCGGACACCGGGTCATCGCCCCTGACCTGCGGGGTTACGGAGAGAGCGGGGTCGTGCCGGGCGTCACCCCCTTCGAGGTGTTCGCCGACGACCTGATCGCCGTCCTCGACCACCTCGGCATCGGCCGTGCGGTGGTCTGCGGCGTGTCGATGGGCGGGCAGATCGCCATGGAGGTGCTGCGCCGCCACCCCGGGCGGGTCCGGGCGCTGGTCCTCTCCGACACGTCTCCCGCCCCGGAGACGGAGGAGGGCCGGAAGTTCCGCCGTGAACTGGCGGACCGGCTGGTCTCCGAGGGGATGGGGCCGTACGCCGACGAGGTGATCGGCAGGATGCTGGCGCCCTACAACGTCACCGGAATGCCGGAGGCCGCCGCCCACGTGGACGGCATGATGCGCGGCACCGACCCGGAGGGTGCGGCCGCGGCCCTGCGCGGGCGCGCCGAGCGGCCCGACTACCGGCCGGTGCTGGCGGCCTGCCCGGTGCCGTGCCTGGTGCTGGTCGGCGCCGACGACGAGTACACCCCGGTCGAGGAGGCCGAGCGGCTGCACGCCCTGATCCCCGACTCGCGGCTGGTGGTGATCGAGAACGCGGGGCACCTGCCGGGCGTGGAGCAGCCGGAGTCCTTCAACCGCGCCCTGCTGGACTTCCTGACGGCCCTCTGAGGCGACGCGGGACGCCCCCGGCGGCGGCCGGCTGTGTGGCCCGCCCGACCGGCCCGTGCCGCCCTGTCGGGCGGGCCACGCCGCTGACGGACTCGGCGGGTGACGACGACACGGATCCTCCCCCGGAGCGCCCGGCGTCCCGCGCCGCCTGGCCGCCGCCCGGTCGAGCAGTTCCGTGGGGGACGGCGCCTACTACGTGTGTTCGGTTCTCTGCTTCACCCGGGTGGCGGGTCTCCCACCGGCCTGGATCGGCATCGGACTGACCCTCGCGTGGGCCGTCGGCTCGGTCGCGGGCATCCCGCTGGGGGCGCTCGCCGACCGCCGCGGGCCGCGGGGAACCCGGGCTGCTGCTGGTGGCGGGCGCGGTGCCCCTGGTGGTGGGGGAGATGCGTCATTCCGCCGGGTCCTGGCAGAGGCGGCGGCCCGGCCCGGGATTTCCGTGGTGTCCCTGCCGGGGAGGGGCGGCACCGTCACCTGACATGATCGGGCCCGTGGGCACGGGGACGGCTGGGGGAGCGGACGTGGGCAGGGGAATGGACACGGGGATGGAAGAGGCGCTGGGCCGGCTCGCCGGGGTGGGCCAGTTCTTCACCGTGAGCTGCGGGGACGAGCCGGCCGGGGGCGGGTTCCGCACCCTCGCCGAGCTGTACGCCGGCGGGCCGCCGCTGGAGGGTTACGTCGGGGAGGTCGGCCGCCGGATGGGCGGCGCCGACGACCGGGTGGCCGCGTCCACCCTGCAGTTCGGGCTCGCGGCCCGGATGTGGTCGCTGGGGCTGGGCGCCCTCGCGCTGACCGGACGGGTGCCCGAGCTGGACCCCGGGCGGGTGTGGTGGCGGCTGCCGGAGGGGCGGTCGGTGGAGCTCTGGCTGCCCGACCCCGGGTCACGGCCCGGCGGCGAGCTGGGCGGGACGGTCCTCGCCCACCTGGACGGTCTGCAGGAGACCCTCCGCCGCCGCTACCGGGTCTCGGCGCACACCCTGCGCGGGAACTCCGCCTCGGGGCTGGCCGGCGCCCTGCGCGAGCTGCTGAACCGGATGCCCGGCGCCGAGCCGGTCGCCGTGCCCGCCGTCGCCGCGCTGCTGGGGTCCGGCCCGCTCGCCGGCACCGGGACCTTCGTGCACGAGCTCGGGCTGGGCGTGGCCTTCGTGCGCCGCAGCTGCTGCCTGTACTACCGGGCGCCGGGCGGCGGCCTGTGCGGGGACTGCGTCCTGCGGACCCGGAGGGGATGACGGCCGCGGCGGGTGTGGCACCCGCCGCGGCCGCCGGTGGATCAGGACGTCACGCGCCTGTCAGAAGGTGAGGTTCCAGGCGTCGATCCGGCCGGTGTCGGCGTTGGCGTTGTCGTTCACACGGAGCTTCCAGGTGCCGTTCGCGACCTCGGAGGAGGCGTTGACGGTGTAGGTCTGGGCGATGTTGTCCGTGCCGCCGCCGCTGCGGTTGTGCAGGGTGTAGACGGTGCCGTCCGGCGCCACCAGGTCGACCTTGAGGTCGCCGATGTAGGTGTGCTTGATGTCCACGCCCACCTTGAGGGTGGCCGGGGCGTTGCCCGTGACCCCGCTGACCGTGAGGGAGCTCTCCACGGTGGTGTTGTCGGCGATGGCGACGTCGGTCAGGTTCTCGAAGTACTTCCCGGGCGGCGGGGTGGTGCCGGACACCGCCTTGAGGGCGTCGACCCGGCCCTCGCCGAAGAAGCTGTTCTTCGCCGTGGTCCCGGTGCACCGGCCGTCGGACGGGCAGGCCAGGTCCGTGGCCTGCTCGCCCAGCTTGGTCCGGATGTCGGCCGGCGTGTACGACGGGTTGGCGCTGGCCATCAGCGCCGCCACGCCCGCCACGTGCGGGGAGGCCATCGAAGTGCCGCTCAGCGACGAGTACTTGCCGCCGGGGACGGTGCTGTACACGGACTCGCCGGGCGCGGAGACCTCGATGACGTCCCGGCCGAAGTTCGAGAAGGACGCCTTGGAGGTGCCGTTGGTGCCGTTCGCCGCGACCGTGACCACGCCCGGCAGCTCGGCCGGGATGTCCAGGCAGTCGTTGGTGATGGTGCGGGTCACCGGGGTCGAGTCGTTCGGGCTCGAGGTGTCGGTGGTCTTGTTGGCCAGGTCGTAGTTGGCGTTGCCCGCCGCGGCGACCTGCAGCGAACCCTTGCCCTCGGCGTACTTCTGGGCGCGGCCGACGCCCTCCAGGATGGCGGCCTGGTCGAGGTCGTTCGGGCAGTTGAACTGCCACGGGTCGGTGTAGTAGCTGTTGTTGGTGACCTTGAAGCCGCGGTCACCGGACCAGACGAGCCCGCAGATGGTGTTCTCCGGGAAGAACAGGGTGCTGCCCGGCTCGGCGATGCGGACCGAGGAGATCTTCACGCCCGGCGCGACGCCGATGGCGCCCTTGCCGTTCTTGGCGGCCGCGACCGTACCGGCCACGTGCGTGCCGTGCGTGTCGACGTCGCGCCAGGCACCCGCCCGGGTGTCGGGCTTGCCGTAGGCGCAGGACACCGAGTCGGCCGCGTTGAAGTTCGGCGCGAGGTCCTGGTGCTGGTCGTCGACGCCGGTGTCCAGGATGCCGACCTTCACGGAGGCGGAGCCGGTGGTGACGGCCCACGCCTGGTCGGCCTTGATCTGGGTCATGTCCGAGCGGACCGGCTCGGTCGAAGGCGCCGCCGACTGCGACGGGTTGGCGGGCAGCGCCGGGTTGTAGGCGTCGGCCGGGACGTCGGAGGTACGGGTGGCGCCGACCTTCTGCACCCCGCTCACCCCGCGCATGGTGGCGGCGAAGGTGCTGGAGGTGGAGTGGGCCACGATGACGCCGATGGCGTCGAAGTGGTGGAAGACCGTACCGCCGTTGGCGGTGACGGCGGCCCGCACCGCGGAGGTGTCCCCGGGGGCGGTGATCACGAGGTAGGCGCGGGTGCCGGCGGCCCAGGTCGCACTCTGGGCTGCCGGGGCCGCGGCCCGGGCGGAGGCACCGGCGCCGCGGAGGGCGCCCATGCCGGTGTCGGCGATGGCGGCCGGAGCCGTGAACGCCATGGCGGCGCCGATCGCGGCGAGGGCCGCGAGGGTACGTCGGGGGCGGCTGGATATGTGGGGTATCAATGCGTCCTCCGATGACCCGGTGGTGCTGGTGGCACCTACCGGGTCGTACGAAACGAGTGGTGGACGCAAGATTGCAGAGAGAGACCCGCTGAGGGAAGTACCTTTCACCGCACGTACGTTTCGCACGGGTTGGCTGAAAACGATCTGTTGCCCGGCACTCCGGCCGCTCCCCCGACGGCGCCCGACGGCACCGGACCGGCCGGGCGGGGCGCCATGGGGGCGCGCCCTGCCCGGCCGGGTGTTGCGGGTGCGCCGCCCCCGTGGGGAGGGGGTGGGGGCACACCGGCCCCCGCCGCGGCCGTGGTTCGGGTCAGCCGGCCCGCGGCGGAGGGGACCGTGCGATCCCCGGCGGGGATCAGGCGGAGGTGGCGGCCGGGACGGACTCCTTGCCGTCGCCCCCCGGCTGGGCGGGAACGGCGTCCGCGGCGGCGGGGCCGTGGCCGGAGTCCGAAAGGGTCCGCTCGTCGAACGGCAGCCGCCCGCCGAGGACTTCCGCCGCCCGGGCGCGGTCGAACTCCCCGGTCCAGGTGCCCACCAGCACCGTCGCCACCGCGTTGCCCGCGAAGTTGGTCAGCGCCCGAGCCTCGCTCATGAACCGGTCGATGCCCACGATCAGGCCCACCCCGTCGACCAGTTCGGGCCGGTGCGACTGCAGGCCGCCCGCCAGCGTCGCCAGGCCCGCCCCGGTCACGCCCGCCGCGCCCTTCGAGGCGATCACCATGAACAGCAGCAGCGACACCTGCTCCCCGAGCGACAGCGGACTGCCCATCGCCTCGGCGACGAACAGCGAGGCCATCGTCAGGTAGATCGCCGTCCCGTCCAGGTTGAACGAGTACCCGGTCGGCACCGTGATGCCGGTGACCGGCTTCGACACCCCCAGGTGCTCCATCTTCGCGATCAGCCGCGGCAGCGCCGACTCCGAGGAGGAGGTGGACAGGATCAGCAGGAACTCCCGGCCCAGGTACTTCAGCAGCGCGAACACGCTGATCCCCGTACAGACCCGCAGCAACGTGCCCAGCACCAGGAACACGAACACCAGACAGGTGGCGTAGAACCCCAGCATGATCACGGCCAGGGACTTCAGGGCGTCCACCCCGGTCGCGCCCACCACCGCCGCGATCGCCCCGAACGCGCCCACGGGCGCCACCCACATGATCATCGCGAGCACCCGGAAGACCAGCGTCTGCACGTGCCCGATCCCGCGCAGCAGCGGCTCGCCCGCGGCCCCCATCGCCTGGAGCGCGAACCCGCACAACAGCGCCACCAGCAGCGTCTGCAGCACCTCACCCCCGGTGAACGCCGACACCAGCGTGGTCGGGACGATGCCCAGCAAGAAGTCCGCGGTCGACTCGGCCCCGCCCGCCTCGGCCTGCTTCTCGCCCGCGCTGCGCACCGCCTCGGTCAGCTCCAGCCCGCTGCCCGGCTCCAGCAGGTTCCCCACCAGCAGACCGATGGCCAGCGCCACGGTGGACATCACCATGAAGTAGCCGAGCGCCAGCCCGCCCACCGCACCGACCTTGGCGGCCTTGCGTACCGAGCCGACCCCCAGCACGATCGTGCAGAAGATCACCGGCGAGATCATCATCTTGATCAGGTTCACGAAGCCGGTGCCGAGCGGCTTCAGTTCAACGGCGACCCCGGGCGCGGCGAAGCCCGTCACGATGCCCAGCACCACCGCGGCGATCACCGCGATGTAGAGATAGTGGGTCCTGTCCCGCCTGGCAGCCACGATGCCTCCCGGTGTTGCGAATGCGTTCCGGGAGACCATGTCGCAGGCTGTGACCCCGGTCACCCTTGCGTTCATTGAGTTCACGGCCCGGTGCACACTGAGCGCCATGTTCCGCATCCCCCGTCCGCGCAGCCTGGCCGGCCAGCTCTTCGCCATGCAGGTGGTGCTGGTCGCGGTCGTCGTCGCCGGGTGCGCGGTCTTCGCGTACGCCGGAGCCCACCGCCAGGCCGAGGAGGCCGCCGAACGCCAGGCCGGGGCGGTGGCCCGCGCCGTGGCCGACTCCCCGTCCGTACGGGACGCCGTGCGCGAGGCCGACCGGCTCGCCGCCGGGCGCCCCGGCACCCCCGCCGACCCCTCGGCCGCGCTCCAGCCGTACGCCGACCGGGTCCGGGCCGACTCCGGCGTCGACTTCGTCACGATCATGGCCCCGGACGGCCGGCGCTGGACCCACCCCGACCCGCGCCGCATCGGCGAGCGGTTCCTCGGCAACACCGGCCCCGCGCTGCGCGGCGAGACCTTCAGCGAGACCTACACGGGCACCCTGGGGCCGTCCATCCGCGTGGTCACCCCGCTGCGCGACGGCGACCGGATCATCGGACTGGTCAGCGCCGGCATCACCGTCCGCGCGATCAGCGACCGGCTCGGCGGCCGGCTCGCCGCCCTGGCGTGGGTCGCGGCCGGGGCCCTGGCCCTCGGCGGCGCCGGCACCTACGTGATCAACGCCCGGCTGCGCCGCCACACCCACGGCATGAACGCGGCGGAGCTCAGCCGGATGCACGACTACCACCAGGCGGCCCTGCACGCCGTCCGCGAGGGCCTGCTGATGCTCGACGGGCAGCGCAGGATCTCCCTGATCAACGACGCCGGCCGGGAACTCCTCGGGCTGCGCGGGGACCTGGTCGGGCGCGGGGTCGCGGACCTGGGGCTGCCGGCCCCGCTGACCGGCGCGCTCCTCGCCGACCGGGAGCGGGTGGACGAGGTGCACCTGACCGCGGAGCGGGTGCTCGTGGTCAACAGCTCGCCGGTGGCGGGCGGCGGCCGGCGCGGCACCGTGGTCACCCTGCGGGACCACACCGCGCTCCAGGCCCTGACCGGTGAGCTCGACCACGAGCGCGGTTTCACCCGCGCCCTGCGGTCGCAGGCCCACGAGGCGGCCAACCGGCTCCACACCGTGGTCTCGCTGATCGAACTCGGCCGTACCGGGGAGGCGGTGGAGTTCGCCACCGCCGAGCTGGAGCTGTCCCAGGCGCTCACCGACCAGGTCCTCACCTCGGTCGGCGAGCCGGTGCTGGCCGCCCTGCTGCTGGGCAAGGCGGCGCAGGCCCACGAGCGGGGCGTGGAGCTGGTGGTCACCCCCGACAGCCGCAGCCTGGCGGGCGTCCCCGGGGTGCCGCCCGCCCGCGACCTGGTCACCGTCCTCGGCAACCTGATCGACAACGCCGTCGACGCGCTGACCGGCACCCCCGGCGCGCGCATCGAGGTGACCGCCCGCTCCGACGGCCGGGCCCTGCTGCTGCGGGTCGCCGACAACGGCCCGGGCCTGCCTCCCGGCGCCGACGTGTTCCGGCGCGGCTGGTCCGGCAAGGGCGAGGGCCGGGGCCTGGGCCTCGCCCTGGTCCGGCAGGCCGCCGAACGCCACGGTGGTCGCGCCACCGCCACCGAAGGGCCGGGCGGTGGCGCCGAGTTCACCGTACGGCTGCCACTGGCGACGGGGGGACCGGCGTGACGAGCCCGCCGGGCACGCCGGGCGCACAGGGCCCGTGGGGTACGCCGGGTGTCACGGGCGCGGCCGGGCCGGTGCGGGTGCTGGTCGTCGAGGACGACCCGGTGGCCGCCGACGCGCACGCCCTGTACGTCGGCCGGGTCCCGGGGTTCACCGCCGTCGGCGCCGTCCACTCGCTGGCCGGGGCCACCCGGGTGCTGGACCGGACCCCGGTGGACCTGCTGCTGCTGGACCTCACCCTGCCCGACGGGCACGGCCTCCGGTTCGCCCGCGGGCTGCGGGCCGCCGGGCACCCCGCCGACGTCATGGTGGTGACCTCGGCGCGGGACCTCGCCGTGGTCCGGGAGAGCGTCTCGCTGGGCGTCGTGCAGTACGTGCTGAAGCCGTTCGCCTTCGCCACCCTGCGCGAACGGCTGCTGCGCTACGCCGAGTTCCGCGCGGCCGCTTCGGCCGGCGAGGCGGCCGGCCAGGACGACGTGGACCGGGCGCTGGCGGCCCTGCGGGCACCCCGCCCGGCCGCGCTGCCCAAGGGGCTGAGCGCCCCCACCCTGGACCGGGTCTGCGCCCTGCTGAAGGAGGCCCCGGAGGGGCTCACCGCGGCCGGCGCCGCCGGGGCGGCGGGCATCTCCCGGATCACCGCCCGCCGCTACCTGGAGCACCTCGTGGACACCGGCCTCGCGGCCCGCGCCCCGCGGTACGGGCAGGTGGGCCGCCCGGAGCTGACCTACCGCTGGCTGGCGGAGGCCGGTTCGGTGTCGAACGTGTAGAACTTCCGGTGGTCCAGCATGTCGGCCGGGGTGACGTCGTTCCACGGCCGCATGGTGTCGTTCAGGTCGACCACGTTCGGCGTCCCGCCCGCGGGCAGGTAGGGCGACCCGGGGTGCCGGGCCTGCCACTCGGCCCAGAGCTTGTCCACGTACGCGTGGTGCATCCAGAACACCGGGTCGTTGGGGGAGACCCCGGTGGCCATCTGGCCGCCCACCCACACGTGCACCCGGTTGTGCAGGTTGGCGCCCCGCCAGCCCTCCAGGTGGTTGCGGAAGCCCGCCGAGGAGCTGTTCCAGGGGGAGGAGTCGTACTCGGCCATCGCCAGCACGGTCTCCACCTCGGCGCGGGTGGGCAGCTGCGCGGTGCCGGCGCCGAGGGCGCGCCGCAGGTAGGGCCGCCCGTCCACCTGGACCCGCATCTCCCACTTGCCGCCGGAGTACGCGAACGGGCCGTCCGTCACCTGTCCGTCGCGGGCCCGGCCGGTGCCGCCGAGGAAGTCGGCGGCCCACAGGGAGGAGCGGGGGGTGCGGTCGGCGGTCCAGTCCCAGTAGGGCAGGGCGACGGCCGGGTCCACCTTCTGGAGCTCCTGCTCGAACTCGATCAGGAAGCGGCGGTGCCAGGGCAGGAAGGAGGGGGAGCGGTGTCCCACCCGGTCCCCGCTGTCGGTGTCGCCCATGATGAAGCCGTTGTGGGTGGTGACGAACCGGTCGTAGACCCCGGTCCGCTTGAGCTCCAGCAGGGCGGTGGTGAAGGCCTTCTTCTCGGCGGCGGTGAGCGCGGCCTGGTTCTTGCGGACGGTCATGCCGCACCGCCGAACGGGACGAGGGTGGCGCCCTGGAGCTCTCGGACGGCGGCGCGCGCCAGCGCACGCAGGTCGGGGAAGGTCTCGTAGTGGTTGACGACGCTGATCCAGCTGCCGTCGGCGTTGCGCATCACGTGCAGTTCGCGGCCGTCGATGCTGACGGTGGGGGCCGCGGGGCCGTGGTGGCCGCCGTGTCCGCCGTGCCCGCCGGAGGCGGCGGGGGTTATCCGTATCCGGCGGCCGAGGTAGACCTCGTCGACCTGGCCGGCGGCGGGGAAGGCGGGGGTGGCGGGGCCGGTCGCGGATGACGGGCCGGGGCGGGACGAGGGGTCCGGGGCGGCGGTGGCCGCGTGGGCGATGCCGGCGAGGCCGACGGCCGTCAGGGTCCCGGCCGAGGCGCTCAGGGCGCGACGCCTGGTGATCATGTTCATGAGTGGAAGGAGTACCAGCGCCACCACCCGACCTCACCGATAATCGGACAGGCCACGATAAGTTGCCGGTTAAACACATATGGTGATCTTCCCGTCCGGACCGGCTCCAGTGGCCCGAACGGGAAGATCTTCCGGCAGGAGCCTACTCGACAGGAGATCCTCCGGTGTGAAGGGGGTCGGGTGGGCGGGGTCACAGCCCCCGAGTCGGCCGGAAGCCCACCTGGCGACATGTCATCTATAGTCCGGACATGGCGCTTCATGAGATGAAGAACCCGGACGCCCAGGATCCCGGCAGCGACGTCTTCACCACCGCGCTCGGCGGTCAGGTCCTCCCGAAACACCGGATGCCCGACGACCACGCGCCCGCCGCGACGGTCTACTCGCTCCTCCGCAACGAACTCCTGCTCGACGGCAACGCGGCACAGAACCTCGCCACCTTCTGCACCACCTGGTCGGAGGACGAAGTCCACCGCCTGATGAACGAGTGCCTTGACAAGAACATGATCGACAAGGACGAGTACCCGCAGACCGCCGAGATCGAGGCGCGCTGCGTGAACATCCTCGCCGACCTGTGGAACGCCCCGCCCGGCTCCGACGGCGCCACCCCCGCGACCGGCTGCTCAACCACCGGCTCCAGCGAGGCCGCCATGCTCGGCGGACTCGCCCTCAAATGGCGCTGGCGCGCCCGCCGGCAGGCCGAGGGCAAGCCCGCCGACCGCCCCAACCTGGTCTGCGGCCCGGTCCAGGTCTGCTGGGAGAAGTTCGCCCGCTACTTCGACGTGGAACTGCGCCAGGTCCCGCTGGAACCCGGCGCCACGGGACTGCGCCCCCACCAGCTCGCCGCCCACGTGGACGAGAACACCATCGGCGTCGTCGCCATCCTCGGCGTCACCTACACCTGCGACTACGAACCGGTCGCCGACATCGCCGCCGAACTCGACCGGATCCAGGCCGAACACGGCTGGGACGTCCCCGTGCACGTGGACGCCGCCAGCGGCGGCCTCGTCGCGCCCTTCCTCCACCCCGACGTCGTCTGGGACTTCCGGCTGCCCCGCGTCGCCTCGGTCAACACCTCCGGCCACAAGTACGGCCTCGCCCCGCTCGGCGTCGGCTGGATCGTCTGGCGCACCGCCGACCTGCTCCCCGAGGACCTGGTCTTCCGGGTCGACTACCTCGGCGGCGACATGCCCACCTTCGCCCTCAACTTCTCCCGCCCGGGCGGCGAGGTCATCGCCCAGTACTACCTCTTCCTGCGCCTCGGCCGGGCCGGCTACCGCCGGGTCCACGAGGCCTGCGCCGACACCGCCCGCTACCTGGCGGGCCGGATCGCGGAACTCGGCCCGTTCACCCTGCTCTACGACGGCCAGGGCGCCCTACCCGCCGTCTCCTACACCCTCTCCGACCCTGCCTCCGCCGGGTTCACCCTCTACGACCTCTCCGACCGGCTGCGCATGCGGGGCTGGCAGGTCCCCTCGTACCCCCTGCCGGCCGACCGCGACGACACCGTCATCCAGCGCGTCCTGATCCGCCACGGGGTGACCCGCGACCAGATCGCCCTGCTGGCCACCGACATCGCCCACGCCGTCACCCACCTCACCACCGCCCCACCCCCGCCACCGGCGACCCCGCGCCGCTCGGGCTTCCACCACTAGGGGTGAGCGGGGGTGCCGGGTCGGGGGGCGCGGGCGGCGGGTGGGGTGGGGGCGGGTGGGCATGCTCGGGCGGGGGTGTTGGAGGCCGGGCGGGGGTGGGGTGGGTGGGCTCACTCGGGCGGTGGCGTTGGGTGCGTCGGGGTGGTTGCCCGTCCGTCCCATCGTCCTTCCGTGGCCGTCCGCCCTGTCAAGGGCGCTCCTTCGTCGCGTCGCTTCGCGATGGCCTTCGGCCACCCTTGACAGGGCGGCCGTCCCCGGAAAAACGACAGACGACCGGACAACCCAAAACAAGGGCAAGGGGTCCAGCAAGGGATGCGGCCCTGCCCGGCTGCCCGCCGGGGCCGGGGCGGCGGCCGATTCCGCCCTCCGGGCGGGAAGCCCCACCTTCACCCGCCCGGAAGGTGCATCAGGCGGGCCGCCAAGGGGCACCCCACACCGCTACGCGCTCCACTCGGCAAAGTGTCCCCGTGCGGTCGGTGGCCGGACATAGGCCGCCATCGATCGCTACGCGCTCCGGCGGTCCCGGCGGCCGAAAGGCCGTCTGGGGTCGATGTCCGCAACGAAAGACCGTCTGGCGCGTCGTGGATTGCAGTCAGGCGGCCAGTGGGCGGACGAGAGGGGTGTCAAAGCGCCCCAAATGGGGCATATCGCGAGCCTTTTGGGCTCGACCGGTCTCCTTGCCTCATTCCAGGACCGTCTGGCGCTCACTAGCGACCCACCACGCCCCAAAGGACTCCAGGGGCCGCCAACGAGGCGGATGGCCCTCCGCCCTTGGGCGGTCTATGTCCGGCCAGCGACCAGACGGGGACACTGAGACGGCAGGAGCGCGTAGCGGTGTGGGGTGCCCTCCCGGCAGGCCCGTCTCTTGCACCTTCCGGGTGGGTGAAGGTGGGGCTTCCCGCCCGGAGGGCGGGTTGGGCCGCCGCCCCCGGCGCCGGACCGCTAACGGGCGGACCCGTGGGGAATGGGCACCCCTTGCCCTTGTTTTGGGTTGTCCGTTCGTCTGTCGTTTTTCCGGGGCGGGCGGCGGGGTCAA
>NZ_JBIBBM010000025.1:0-66467 GCF_042900645.1 Streptomyces sp. NPDC012888
CCGGGTCCTCCGCTGCGCTTCGGACTGCCCGGGTTCCGCTGCGCTCCACCCGGGCTGGGGCCCGCAAGCGGGCCTTTGGAGGCTCCCGCGCTTCGCGCGGGAGGTGACCCCGTTTCACGGGGTTCAGGCCTTCGGCCTGTTGGGTGTCCGCTTCGCTCCCACCCCCGGTCTTCCGGCTTCGCCTCCAGCCCGAAGGCCCGCAAGCGGGCCTGGCTGGCAGCGGCGAGGGGGCGGTCTCGCTCGGCTGACGGATCGGTGAGGTTCCGCGCGAGAAGCGGCCTGGGATCCGGGTCCTGTCCACATAGCTGCCGCCCCGGTAGACTGCATCATGGTTCGGTTGGCTGTGTAGGATCCCGAGAAGACCTAGCATCCCCATCAGGTCACCAGCCTGTCCAGCACCCGGCGGTCGAGACAGGGCGTAGCACGTCCGCCGCCCAGCCGGGGCTGTAGCGGATGAGGACGTTCGGTTGCTGTCAGCCGAGAGTACCGAGCGGCCTGGAGCTGCGAGAGGTCACGGGACCGGGTCTGCTTCAGTATTGGCCCGAGCCCGCCGCCCGCCTCGCGGGCGGCATGACTCCTCACTGCGCCCACGCACCAAGGCCACGCCGCCCGGTGTCCGGGCGGGTTGGCACCGGGCCTGCCCCGGTCCGCCGTCCGGGCCGGGCGCGAACATAGCGGGGGTTCCGCGGCCGCGAAACCCCGCGACGAGCCAAGCAGACGCGGGCAGGCGACCAGAGACCCCAGGGCGCCGCTAGCTGTATTGCTCACGAGCGCCCCACTCGCCGCGTCGATGCCATCCTTCAGACACCATGCGGCGGACTGCCGGCTGCGGCTCGGGGCGTTGCGCAACCGTAACTACTGTCAGTGATTTTCTGGCCTAGTCTGTGCCGGTGATCCACACGGCCATCGACCCCACTTCCCATGCCTACGCTCTCGGCCACGCATCCGGCACCATCCTCATCACACTGGCTGCCGTCGCGTTGCTCTGGCGGCTGACGCGTACCTACCGGCGAGCCACCGCGTCGCAGGCGCCGCTGCCGGCGGCGCAGCTTCCCGCCCTGCGGCAGCGTCGGCGGGTCCGCGTACTGGTCGCGGCCGCCCTGATCACCGCGGGCGGCACGGCCAAGGCCGTGGCCGACTACGATCCGGCATCCCGGAAGGCCGGAACCGCAGCCGAGGCCGGGACCGGGACAACGGCGGAAGTACCGGCGCGCACCATCGCGGCGCCGGCGCAGGTGGGGCGCTACCGGTTGCTGACCGGCGAGCAGGCCGCCCCGTACGAGGCGCAGATGGCCGGGTCGCCCGTCAAGGGCGACTACTGGGTCTTCGACGCCGACGGAGATGCAACTCCGGACGGCGTGCTGTCCATTCTGAGCGTGGAGAAGAGCCCGAAACTCACCGCGGAGAAGAAGCGCGACTCGACCGCTCAGCAGTTCCGCAACTTGTTCGCCGGCGCCAAAGCCAGTGACGTCGAATGGTTCCCCGCAGGCCCCCTGGGAGGAGGCCTCGGGTGCGGACACACCGACACTCCCGCACCCGGAACCATCGTCTGCGGGTGGATCGACGACTACACCACGGGCACCTTCCTGGCCGCCGACGCCACCGACCTCAAGGAGATGGCTGAGGTCACGCTCGCCCTGCGCAACGCATCCGACCAGCGCTCCTGAAACCCCACCGGCCAGTCGCAGGCCAGTGGGGCCGGGGCACCCGGCGCAGGCAGGCTGCAGCGCTGCTCGGGTCTGCGCCGCGGCCAGACCTATCGAATGCGCAGAGTCGGGGCTGGCCGCTCCGACTGCCTGGGCCTGGCGCGGGTGGTTAGCACCGTCACGGTGGCCGGGTCGCCCGGGCCGTGGTCCGCCTCCAGCTGCGCCTCCAGGCGGTGCGCGAGGACGACGGCTGTCGGCAGGTCCCCGGCGGTGTGCACGGCCCGTACGGCGGCGGGGAGATCCGACATCGGCGGGCCGATGCGGGGTTTGGGCGTCGGGATCGTGAGCAGGCGAGTCGTCACGACCAACCCGGTACTACACGAGGAGGTCCCCATGTCGGGCGACGAGAAGACCAAGGCCCACGTCGAGCAGGCCAAGGGCAAGGTCAAGGAGGCCATGGGCCGCATGGCTGGCAACGAGCGGATGACCGCCGACGGACACGCCGACCAGGCCAAGGGCAACGTCCGCCAGGCCAAGGAAGACGTCAAGGACACCTTCCGCCGCCACTGAACCACACCCGTGCCGCGGCCCTGACCCGCGGCAACCCACTGGGCCCCGACCACCCCCCTAGGTCGGGGCCCAGCCACACTCCCAACCAGACACCAGGCCCCGACAGGTGCTTTGCCCCCCTGATCGCCCCCAGCCGTTCGAAGACCTCCTCGGACGGGACCACGAGCTTCGTCAAGACGCGTCCGGCACCCGCACCGAACGCCGCCCCGGCCCCGCCCCGCCTGTCCCGCAGACCCGCAGGCGGGCTAGTCTTGATCAAATGACTCGCAGTCACATCCCCTTCACCGCAGCCCTGCTGGCCTGCCTTGCCCTCTCCGCCTGCTCGACGGACAAGGCAGGGGAGGCCGGGGCGCCGGCCTCGCGCGCCGGAGACGGGAAGCCGTCGGCCGCGCCGGCGGCGCCGGAACCGTTCAAGGACGACTCCGACGTACCACTGACCGAACAGCTCCGCATGAGCGACTTCACCCTGGCGGTCCCCGACGCGGGGGACATCGTGGCCGGCTACTACCCGGGCAGCCTGCACAAGAGCATGACGGGCGAGGCCGACGACTGCGCTCCCCCGAACGGTGCCGCCTCCCCCGGCTGGCAGCGGTCGGTCAGGGGAGACTACGACTACCGGGGGTCGACCGTCTCGCGCGAGATCGACCTGCACGTCTGCCAGTTCGACACCGTCGCGCACGCGAAGGCGGCGTACGCCCTGCTGCCGGACCGGGACGAGACGGCGCCGCCCGCCGAGGCGCCCACGCCGGTCGGCGAGGAGTCCCTCTTCCTCAGGCACACCGGATCGAGCGGCACGGTCTACGGCTACACCAGGTCCGGCACCGTCGTCGCCCGGGTACGGGTCGAGGACGCCTCCGGCGACGCCACCGATGCCCGTCACGTCCTCGCCGCCACGATCAAGCGCCTCCAGCAGGTCCAGGTGGGCCGGCCCCCGACGGCGACGGCAGTCGAGATCGCCGATCTCGACCGGGCCCGGCGGCAGTGACGGGCCAGGGGCGCGTCAGCGACCCGGACGCGGCGGGGCGGGGCCCCACTCGCCATGCCCCCGTCCACCTGCGCCGACCTGCGGTTCGAGTGATGTGGTTCGTGGGCGTTCCGCCTTCGTAGGGAGTGAACTGGAACCCCTTGTTCCCACGGGCGTGGATGACGAGGCCCTTGGGGATCACGTCGGTCGGATCGTCAGTGGAGTAGATCGGCGTGACGGTGTACTCGATGGTTTCTCCACGGCTGTCGACGGCTGCCCGGATCTGGTCCTCGATCTTTCGCATGACCGGCGAGTTGGCGAATCGGTGCATGGTCACGAAGTTCCGGGGGTCCTTGTTCGAGCCGCCGATCTGAGCTCCGAGCAGGTGGGTCTTGTTGAGCTTCTTGTACTTCTCGTAGCCGGGGACCTTGACGGAGGGGTTGGTCCTACCGCCCGTCATTCCCGGCTCGATGCGTGCGCGCATGGTGGTGGCGCGGCCGCCCGGACCGGGGTCACCGTAGCGGACTCGGCCGTTCCAGGTGACGTCGTTCTCGTCACACGGAGTCAGCCCCAGCGGGTCGCTGTAGCTGAGCGGGTTGTCGACATAGGTGCGAGGGTTCGGAGCCGGGTCGAGTCCCAGTGGGTCGAGCGACAGGTACCGGCCGGTCCTGGGGTCGTAGTGGCGGAAGTAGTTGTGGTGGAGCCCGGTCTCCGGGTCGTAGTACTGGCCCGGGAAGCGCAGTGGTGTGTACGCCGTGGCGTCGCGGTTCCAGGTCGTGGCGCCCCAGACCGAGGCGCGGGTGTACCAGGCGATTCGTCCCGCCTCGTCGACGAGTTCGGTGGGGGTGCCGATCTGGTCGGTGACGATGGCGAAGAATCGTTGGTCCACCACACTCTGTGGCAGGTCCGCGAGGTGTTTGGTTTCCGTCTGGGAGAGCGGTGTGGCTCCGTCATGGTCCCAGGTGAGGGTGACCGCAACCGCCGTCCCGGTTTCCGTGGTGGTCTGTTCGGTGAGGGTGGAGCCGTCCCAGGTGAAGACGGTCTCCTCCATGACCGTCTCGCCGTCCTGGCCGAGGCGCTGCTTGGCGACGCGCCGGCCGAGCGGGTCGTACAGGTACCGCCACCGGGTGCCGTCCGGGGTGGTGACGGCAGTGAGGTGATCCTCGGCGTCCCAGGCGTAGCGCCAGTTGTCGGGCTTGCGGGACAGCCGGGTCCGCTGACGGAGTACGGCCCGCCCCTGGGCGTCGTACTCGTAGCGTGTATCTCCGGCCTGGGTGAGGAGGGTGCCTTCGTAAGCCCGCTCTCCGCGGCTGCGCGGGTCGGTGTGCCGGTCCGGCCACGCGGCGTGGGTCTGGTTACCGGCCAGGTCGTAGGCGTACGACTCCTGCCAGTTGTCGGCCGTGACGCGGGTGACCCGGCCTACGGCGTCGAGGTCGTAGGTCCGGCGGCCGGTCC
Source organism: Streptomyces sp. NPDC012888 (assembly GCF_042900645.1). NCBI lineage: Bacteria > Bacillati > Actinomycetota > Actinomycetes > Kitasatosporales > Streptomycetaceae > Streptomyces > Streptomyces sp. NPDC012888. The sequence goes on from NZ_JBIBBM010000025.1 coordinate 4,636, forward strand.
GGCTGTCGGTGATGGCGGTGGGGATGCCGTCCGCCCGGTAGGCGTATCCGCGCTGCACGACGGTGCCGGGCGTCCCGGGAGTGGTGAGGACCTGGCGGCTGAGGAGGCCTGCCGGGTCCCATGTGTGGTGCAGGGTGAAGGCGTGGTGGAGGCGGCGCGCGGTTTCGCGGCCCATCGCGTTGTGCTCGAAGGTGAACGTCCGGCCGGCGGTGTTCAGCCCCGTGCGCCGGCCTGTGACCGCGTCGTACTGGTAGGTGGTGACGGTCCCGGCCGGGGTGATGCGTTTCGTGCGCCGGCCGGTTGCGTCGCACTCGGTGGTGAGGGTGCGGCCGTCAACGGTTTCGCTGACGAGGCGTCCCACCGCGTCATAACCCATGCGCAGTGTCGCGTCCGGGCCGACGGCGTGAACGAGGCGTCCGCAGGGGTCGTTGGTGTAGTGGACGACACCGGCGTCTGACTCCTTCTCGACGAGGTTTCCGACGCTGTCGTACCGGTAGTGGACTGCCTGCCCGGCGGCATTGACGCGGCTGGTGAGCTGGCCGGCCCCGTCGTAGGCGTAGGTGACCGCTCGGCCGTCGAAGTCGCTTTCCGAGGTCAGCCGACCCGCGCCGTCGTACTCGTACGTCCACGTCAGGCCTTGGGGGTTCACGGCTCGGATGAGACGCAGCTCGGTGTCGTGGTGGTAGGCGTACCGCGCACCGTCGGGGGCGACGCGGAGGGTGGGCAGGTCGAAGGGGCCGTACTCGAAGCGGGTGGTTTGGCCGAGGCCGTCGGTGTAGGTGGTGCAGTTGCCCTCGCCGTCGTAAGTCCACCGCTCCGTGGTACCGACGGGGTTGGTACGGGAGGTCAGCAGGCCTTCGACGGACCACGTCAGGTGGGTGGTGCCGCCGAGAGGGTTGGTCACCCGGGTAAGGCGGCCCAACGCGTCGTACGCGTGCGATGTCACCGCGCCTGACGCGTCGGTGACGGTCAGGGGAAGGCCCGCATCGTTACGAGTGATTGTGACCGTGAGCCCGTTGGCGTCCGTGACGGACGTGACGGCGCCGTGCCCGTCGTAGGTGTAGCGGGTGGTGGCACCCGCAGGGTCGGTCAGCTCGATCCGGTTGCCGTGGTCGTCATAAGTGTGGCGCCACGTCGCCCCGTCCGGCTCGGTGACCGATGCGGGCAGGCCCTGCTCGCCGTAGGTCACCGTGGTGCGCCGGCCGTCGGCTCGGGTCAGCTCGGTGGGACGTCCGGCAGCGTCGTGCGTGAAGTAGGAGGTGTGGCCCAGCGCGTCGGTGACGGAGACGAGCCGGTCATGTGGGTCGTACTCCGTGTGGGTGGTGTGACCGGTGGGGTCCGTGACGGCGACGACCTGGAGTCGCTGGTTCAGCTGGAAGGTGGTGGTGGCACCGGTCGAGTCCGTGTACCGGGTGACGCGGGATTCGGTGTCGTACGAGAAGGCCGAGGACATGAACCCGGCGGGTCCGACGGTCCGCACCACGCGCCCGGCGTCGTCGTAGACGTAAGTGAAGGTGGAGGACCTACTGTCGGTCCAGGAGGTGATGCGGCCGTCCGCGTCGTAGGTGAAGGACAGCGGGAGCCCTGAGGAGTTCGTGACCGAGGTGAGGTCCCCCGTGTCACCGTAGGCGTATGACCGGGCTGTCACCGGGCCCTGGGGTGTGGCCAGAGCCAGACTCTCGACCCGTCCGTTCCGGGTGTCGACGACCACCCGGTAGCCGCCGTCGTGCTGCACGGTGACGGGCGCTCCGTCGCCGCGCCGGGTGATGGAGATGCCGTTTCCGTGGCGGTCCTGGATGTCGGTCAGCCAGTACGCGGTGGAGGTGTTGTATGGGCTGCCGGAGAAGAGCCGGGCGGTGGCGCTGTCCGGGTCGGTGATGCGGAAGGTCGTCGTCGCTCCGGCTTCTCCGTCGTGGGTCAGGGCGAGCTGGGGCCCTTCGAGCGGGAGTACGGGTTCCCCGCCCGGTTGCGGAGTTCGTGGGTACACCAGGAGGGAGCCGTCCTCGCGCGCCCAGATCATCCCTGCACCGAGGGGATCGGCCTCGAGCCGCTCGTCCAGGGTCGAGGCCCAGCTCCGGCCGAACCACTGTCCGTAGCGGTATTCGGACAAGATGGGTCCGGGTCAGCACGAGGGGGAGCGTTCCGGGGAGGGAGACGTCCGTCTGGGGCAGGGTCATCTCGCCCGTGGCGACGTCGACGGGGTCTCCCTCGCAAGTCTTGCCGTTGAGAGGGATGGATTTGCGACGCGGATCCGTGGTGGCACCGCGCAATGAGTTCGGCCGGGTGCGGGCGCTGTCACTGCCGCGCGTACCGCGACGGTCCCTACTGTCCCGTCCCTCGTTTCCGCGGGGGCCCGAGGAGTCACCGCCCGTGCCGCCGACGTCCTTGTGTAGACGGGCGAACCTGTCGCGCAGCGCGTCGTCGGTCTTCTTGTGGTCGACGGATATCTGCTTGACGGCCTTCGGCAGGGTCTTGCCCACATGGTCACCGATGGCCTTCGTCGCCTTCTCCAAGGCACCAATGGCCTTGTCCGCCACGGGATCGAGGGCCTGCGCTATCGAATCCCGGCCGCGCGTGCGCCCGTGGGCGGACTTCGCCTTGCCGAGCTTCCCCGCCGTCTTGCCGTGGATGTTGCCGCTTACGCCGTGAAGCCGCCCGCCTGCGCCGCGATGCTCGGCGTGGTCGATGAACAGATCGGTCAGCCCGCTGCCTGCGCTCCCGGCCCCGGCAGAGGCGGAGGCCAGGTGCATGGCCTCCTTGCCGGACTGAACGCCCTCGCTGAATCCCTCCCTGCCGGCGTCCCTTGCCTGTTCGACGTCGATCTCATCCTGGAGGCCGATCGCCATCGCGCCGAGCTGCACCACCAGGTCGGCGGTGATTCCCTCCAGGGCGGCGACAGCAGGCTCTGTCATCGCGGCGACTACGTAGCCGACGGCCTCCTCCACGCACTCCTTGATCAGGCGCTTGACGGCTTCCTGGGTCACCCGCATCGCACCCGCGCCCAGCAGGGCTGACAGGCCACCGGTCAGCGGGATGGCGGCGATCGCGATACCGGCCTCGGCCGCGAGATAACCGAGTTGGACGATTGCGGCGAGCTTCATTGCCTCGATGGCCCCTGCTGCAGAGTCCATTGCTCCGGCGATGACCCGCGCGGCGTCCGCGATGTCCTTGAAATGTCTGTCCTTGACCTTGGCCCAGTGCTTGTCCAAGGCCTGAATCGATTCGCCGTCACTGGCGGAGATCACGCGCTGGAGGTGGTTGTTCGCCAGCTGCCCGTCGTCTGCCAGGTCTTCGGCGAACTCCCGGAGTGCGTCAGCCATGTCCCGGTAGGCGTCCTCGTCGACGTTCGGCCACGCCACGCCGATGACATCCAGGAGGGTATCTGCCCAGTCCGGAACCGTTACTGCCATGCTTTCGCAAACCCCCGAACAAACACACCATCAGAACAGGCAACTTCTATCATCTGATGAACGTTTTACGTGCATGCGATAGCGCATCCGGCCACCTCCGCATCCGCCTGAAGGACCGAGCCATGGGAAGCCCCCTCGACGGCGGCATTGCTATGCAGGCGTGGGAGAGCAGCAGGCAGTCGGCTCACCGACCGATCCGGAGGCCGGGTCCGCACGCGTGGGCGCGGCAGCAAGACCGTCATGGCCGAGCCGACTGGTTTTGTCCACGGGAACGGGCTCTGGCACAAATTCAGTTGATGCGGCAACGTTGAGTGAGCGGATCACCTCGCGGTTGACCAATCCCGTACTGGATCCTCGTGAATACCGGGGCCCGGAGACGGTGCTGCGCCGCCCTGAACTACACGGACGGACGTGGATGGATTGCGCATAGATTGGCCTGGACAGAGCCACGCCCCGGCACATGGGCGCTCCCGTGGGCACCGGAGGACGCCGTGATCACAGCGCAGCACTGGATCGACACCCTCGGGCTGGAAGCCCACATCGAAGGCGGATACTTCCGGCGGACCTTCCAGGCAGACCACCGTCCGCGCATCCGGACACCCGCTGGTGAGCGCTACACGCTGACCTCCATCCACTACCTGCTCACGCACTGGTCACCCGTGGGTCACTGGCACGTGAACCGGTCCGACGTCCTGCACTTCCACCACCACGGCGAACCGATCACCTACCACCTGCTCCACCCCGACGGCCGCTACAGCAGCGCCGTCCTCGGGCAGGACATCGGCCGGGGAGAGCTCCTCAGCCTGGCCGTGCCCGGAGGGGTCTGGAAGGCCTCCCATCTCGTCGACGGTGACCACGCCCTCATCAGTGAAGCCGTGGCGCCCGGATTCGACTACGCCGATATGACCCTCGGCCGCCCGGACGAGCTCATGACCCGCTTCCCCGACCACGCCGACCTCGTCCAGCGCTACTGCCGACCCGGCCACCCTTAGCGCGACCGTGAAGCCGGTGGTGTGGGCGCCGTCATCATCCGGCGCGCCGTCGGGTGAGCCGGTCGGGGCGGTCTCCACGAGCTGGCGTATGCGGGGTCGTCGGCCGGAGGACAGGTGTCATGGTCCGGCCGTCGTGGCGCGGGTCGGTGGGGGACGTACGTCACACCGCGGCCCTGTCAGGTTCCGCGGAGCTGTCCGGTCAGAGGTGTGTACCCGTCACCAACGGCACAGGAGCACACCATGGACGCCCGTCTGAACCTCTTCGCCAGCCCGGTCGCCGGCAAGTTCCTCAAGCAGCTCATCGCGGCCGGCACCCACCTGAAGGACACCGGACTGCCCCTGTCGACGCAGGAACTGGTGAAGATCCGTGCCAGCCAGATCAACGGCTGTGGTTTCTGCCTCGACATGCACACCAAGGAGGCCGCCGCCGCCGGTGAAAGCCCGACGCGCCTGAACCTGGTGGCGGCCTGGCGGGAGGCCACGGTCTTCACCGAGGCCGAGCGCGCGGCGTTGGAGCTCGCCGAGCAGGGCACCCGCATCGCGGACGCGGCCGGCGGGGTGCCGGACGAGGTCTGGGCGAAGGCGGCCGAGCACTACGACGAGGAGCAGCTCGCCGCCCTGATGTCGCTGATCGCCCTGATCAACGCGTTCAACCGGGTCAACGTCATGGTGCAGTTGCCCGCCGGCGACTACCAGGTCGGCCAGTTCGCCTGACGGACGGAACCGGTCCAGCGCCTCCTCAGCCGGGTCCCGTGCGCAGGGCGCGCATCGGGTGGGTGGGGTGACGCGGTTCCGGGCGGGGCGGCCCTCGCCGCCCCGCGCGGTGCCGAGGTCAGGCCCGGATGCGGTCTGGTTTGACCGGTGACGATGCGACAGCCGCTCAGGCCGGGTTCGGTGATGGCGCAGTTGGCCAGTCGGGGTGGTCACCACGGCGGAGCCCGGCGTGGGGCCGTCATGGGTGGCAGGCCGACTCGCCGGTCCGCTACTTGCCAGGAGCCCGGTATTGGATGTGCCCGGCTCTGCGCAGGGCGTCGAGTGTTTCGTCGATGCTCAGGAGAACGGTCGTCTCAAAAGAGCTGAGAGCGCCGCCGCCACTGATCGCCAGCGCCACCGAGGCCATGGACACGTTGTCCGGAGCTTCCCAGAGATTGTAGCCGTCGTGTGTGCCGAAGGCGTACCAGAAGCCGTGGAGCTTTCCACCGGCGGACTCGATGTAGGACTGAGCGGCCTTTGCACGGTCCTCGGGGTGACCGATCAGCCTCGCCCACGTCTCCGGCGTGTAACTGAACCTTGACAGATAAAGCGGCATCGCGTCTCTCCCTCGTTTGAGGCATGGGTGCCCGCACCCGGTGGGAGAAGGACCGGATGGCTCACACTTCCCCCGATCAGCCGGGGACGATGACCGCCACGGCCCATAAACGACGTGTTGCATGGGGTGCTCCAGGTCACTTCAGGGTCCGTCCGGCTCCTGCGGCGACCGAGCGGCCCGGAGAGCGATGTGTCGGCAGGCCAGGCTTCTGTCGGGGTGAACGGATCGGCGATGGCCGCCCCCGCCCTGTGCCCGGCTGCGACGGGCGCTGACGCCGGTGGCGGCACGTACTGGGCGCCGCGAGGGTCTCCAGCCAGACCCTCGCCTCATGCGCCCGGAGCTTTCGTCTAGACGAACTTGTAGGTGCCGGCGGTGGCGCGAATCGAGCCGACGCTGGAGCAGTAGGCGTAGGACCAGCCGCCGTTGCTGGTGGTGACGCCGTAGACGGTCTTGCCGTTCTGGCACTTCACGTAGTCGAGGTAGGCGCGGGAAGTACCGGTGCAGGAGACCCTGTACGTGGACTGGTCGCTCCATTCCTGGCAGCTGGGGGCGGCGCTGGCGCTGCCGCCGGTGAAGACGACGGCGGAGGCGGCGAGGGTGGCGGCGGCGAAAGCGCCGGCGGGAGTTCCACCATGACTGGCCGTCTTGTCCGGGGCCGCAAGGAGATAGGCACTGATCGCGTCCCCGCCCTGGTCGAGCTGGCTGGCCCCGTGAGCGGAGGAGTCAGGAGCCCAGTAGCGCTTGGGCGATGGTTTCCGCTTGGGCTGTTGTGACCGCCCCGTCCTCGATCTCCCAGAGGCAGTTCTGCAGGACGCGGCCGAGTGCCCATCCGGTGGCCCGTTCCCGGTCTAGACCGACATTCGCGCACAACCATCCCCGAGTATCTGCGGCCTGCAGAATTAAGTCCAATCGGTTCACCTGCCTTGAGGTCAAATGCAATTGCGCCTGAATCTCTCTGGGGAAGAGATCTGTGAATCGACCTCGCCGGAAGTTCTTTATGGCCAGTTGTCTTGCCGCGACTCACCACCGTAGGTGGTCATACCACTGAATGGATGAAGCGGCCGTGCCAGTTCGCGACGTCGCGATCTGCCAGAGATAGAGTGCTCGACTGATTGATCAACATGCTGTCGTCGAGCAAGGAGTGTTCTCTTGAGGAAGATTAGTCGGATCTTCGCAAGTCTGACAGCCGCGATGGCCATGGCGGCAGCGGGCTCCGGACAGGCCCATGCCGACGACAACCTGCTCGGGCTGCTGTCGCCACTGCTGTGTGGAGTTCAGAACAATGTGAACGGCGACAACAACCAGTTCAACCAGGCAACTTCCTGCCACCAGACCGCGACGACAACAACTCCGCCCGCGAATAACGGCATCCCGGGGTATGAAGTGGTGTCGGAACCGTTCGCAGTTTTCAACAATGGCATTGTTGCGACTGACGTTGACTGCCCCACCGGCAAGCACGTTATCGGGGGAGGAGCCTCTGCGGACGACTCTGGGATTCACGACATCCACGTGCTCGAGTCCGGCCCCACCCCGGATCAAACGGCTTGGAGAGTCACAGTCCAGGCCCTTGACGGAGCACCTACCACTAACGGGCACTTCTACGCGATCTGCGCAACAACCAGTTAAACATCGTCTCATTTGGCGGATTGGGTGCATCCAACTGACGGCCCCGCCGCCCTGAGGGCGGCGGGGCCGTCAAGGCAAGTAGCGGCAGCAGTCAGCCGGCCTTGGCCGACTCCTCGGCGCGAGCCCGGGTGCTGGCGAGGCGGTAGGAGTCGGTTCCGGTCTCGATGATCGTGCCGTTGAAGTGAGACGGTCGACGATGGCCGCGCAGAGACGGGGGTCGGTGAACGTCTTGGTCCAGCCGCCGAACGACTCGTTCGAGGCGATGGCCACGCTGTTCTTCTCCTCGCGTTCGGTCAGGGCCTGGAAGAGGAGTTCAGCGCCGCGGCGGTCGAGCTCCATGTAGCCGAGCTCGTCGATGCACAAAAGATCAACACGGCCGTAGCGGGCGATCGTCTTGGAGAGCTGCTTCTCCTCGGCGGCCTCAACGAGCTCGTTGACCAGCTTGGTGGCCAGCACGTACTTGACCCGGTAGCCGGCCATCGGAGGGGAGCTGGGCGGTGGCGCGGCTGGCTGCGGGTGTGGCGGTGGCGGGCGGGGTGGCGACGGCGGCTTCGGGTGCGGGCGCGGCTACGGGGGTGGCGATCACGGCGGCGATGGCGAGGACGGCGGCGGCGCGCAGGGTCCACTTCAGCATGAGGATGCTCCGGTCTCGACGGGTGAGGGCATGTGCCACGCAAGCGTCGCTGCGGCCCCGGTGCCCGGGCATCGTCCGTAGGTAGGGGTCGCCTCCCCCGCCCGGGGGAGGTGGCCGGCCGCGCGTACCCGCTGTCACGGCTTCACGCCCGGTGCGCGGTCGCCGGGGGAACTGGCGGGGTGGCGTCCGCGTCGGGCAGGGTTCGCGGTGATGAGCGATGAGTGCGAGATGAGATACGCCCACCCCGACTGCGTCGAGGGGCTGCTGCAGCGGGGGCGTGGTCTGGGCGCGGTGCGCGCGCTCCGGGACCCGCAGGGTTCCGCTGTGTTCGTGTACGACGGGATCCGCCGTGACTGGCGGTGGGACGGCACCGACGACCGGTCGTTGTACCTGGCGCGGCTGGTGCGGGACCTGGAGCTGTCTCCGGCGCCGGTCGTGGACCAGCTGGCGGGGGACGAGGAGTCCTGCTTGCGGGCCTGTGAGGTGTTGGAGCTGCTGGCTCTTGCCGGATCGGACGAGGCCCGGGAGGGGCTTCGGGCGTATGTCCGGACGGGTGGGCATTGGGTTGTGGTGTTGGAGTCGGTGTCAGCCTGCTGGCCGGTGGAGTGGTGGGAGGACCTCGGTGATGTGGCACGTGCTCGGATGGGAGGAGAAGCGGAGCTTCCGTGGTTCGCCGAGCCGTGGACGCGGTTCGGGATCGAGGTACGGAGCCGGCCGTCGGTGGCGCGGCCGTCGCTGTCCGGGCTCAGGACCGCGGACCTCCTCACCCTGCTCGCCGACGCCCGTGGGGAAGCCGCCGAGAAGGTCGATGCACTGCGTGCGCTGAACCGGCGGGAGCCCTCCGAGGGACTGGTCCCGCTGGTGCCCTCGCTGGGCACCCGGGACGGCCGCCGAGCTCTGCCCCTGCTCAGGCGGGCCGTTGAGCGCCTCGGCGCCGCCGCCGTGCCGGCGGCGCGCGGCTGGGCGCAGGATGAGCGGGCGTGGCTGGCTCGGCTGGGTGCCGAGATCCTGGCCGACCACCCTGGCCCCGAGGCGTTGCCGGGACTCGTGGAGGAACTCGCGGAGCAATGGGCGGCTCGGGCCTGGTGCGGCCCCGACCGGACGGCCCGGCGTCTGGCCCGGTTCGGTCCCGGCGCCGCCGGCGCAGTGCCCTGCCTGCGGCGCTTCTGGCTGAGCACCCCGCACTCGTATGAGCGGACCGCGTACCTGGAGGCACTCGCCGCGATCGACGGGGACGGCCTGGAGTACGTGTACACCGAGTCCCTGTGGGACTGCGAGGAGACGGCGCGGCTGCTGGGGATCGCCTCTGCACCCGCGACCCCGGAGACCCTGGCGCGGATCGCCCTTCTGCGCGATGACCCTATGGAGACGCCCGAGGTACGTGCCGCGGCCGGAGCACGGCTGGTGACCCTGTCCGGTCCGCGTCGGACCTGACGCTGTTCGGACGTGGTGCTGTCGACCTCGTACTGTGGTTCGTCTTTTGGTGATCGTCCTCTGGCCTCGCGCGGGTGGGTGTCGGATTCTGGGGTCGGCGGAGGGGAGGCGGAGGTGGTGGGTAGGGGAATGCGGCTGCTCGTCGGTGTCGGTGTGGTGGTGGGGTGCGTGTTGTTCGTGGGCTCCAGTGCACCGCGGGGTGAGCTGTTCGACGGGTCCGGCTCGGTCGTGGCCGGGCGGGTCATGACGTGGAACATCTGCAACCCGTGTGACGTGGGCAACGGCGAGCGGGCGGCGGAGATCGCCGCGCACGCGCCCGAGGTGGTCGGGCTGCAGGAGGCGTGCGTGCGTGATGTCGAGGAGATCCGGCAGCGTCTGCGGGCGGCGTACGGGCTGGTCTACCACGTCGAGTACGGGACGGTGCTGCGGAACTGGAACCGGTGCGGTGGGTTGCCGTGGCGTCCCGGGGCCTACGGCCAGGCGGTGCTCTCGGCGGCACCGATGACGGGCGTCGTCGTGGAGGAGTACCCCGATGGCGGGTCCGAGGACCGGGGGTACATGGCGGTCACGACCGTGGTGGGTGGCCGGCCCGTACGTGTCTTCAACACGCACCTCGCCGAACGGCGTCAGGAGGCGGTGCGGGCGCAGCAGGCCGGCGTGCTCGGTGCAGCCGTCGCCCGGCACGACCGTGTGATCGTTCTCGGTGATCTCAACGCGCGGCCGACCGCCTCCGAGCTCGACGTCCTCCTGGGGCCGCACGCCGGTGGGCGGTGTGGGGCCGGGGCGTGCGAGCCGACCACCGACTGGGAGACCAAGTTCGACTACGTCCTGCTGCGGGGCGTCGTCCCGCTGGGGCAGCGTGTGGTTCCGACGGCCTACTCGGACCACCACCTGCTGTACGCCGATGTCGATGCCGGGTGATGGCTGTTCAGTTCTTGCGGGTCAGCGGTTGTCCGGCGAAGGTCACCGCTGCCAGGCCGTGGGCCGCGAGGTTGCGGATGTTGCCGTGGTCGGTGCCGTCCGGGGTCGCCAGCACGTTGCGGTAGTGCTCGCCGAAGGCCAGCAGTGCTTCCTGGTCGCTGAGTCCTTCCAGCAGGGCCAGTCCCAGGGTCTTGCAGGAACCCTCGTTCTCGCCGGCGGCGTTCTCGAGTTCCCCGTTGCGGAAGGCCTGGGGCCGGTACTCGTAGTGCTCGGCGACGAAGGCGAGGGTGTCGGCGAACTCGTGCTCACCTGAGGCGAGGCTTGCTCGCAGCGAGTCCAGGTCGGTCATGGTGGTTCTCCTGGGTGGACGGACGGGCTGATCGACCGGACGACGGTACTCGCTGCGGGGACGGCGGGTGGGGGACGGCCACATGTTGGAACGGGGGGCTCGGCTCCGTGTCGTGTGGTCCGCCTGGGGCTCAGAGGGGGGTGGTGGCGATCAGGTGGTCCACGACGTCGGTGAGGCGGGCGCGGGGGTGGTGGGCCGCGCGTTGGGCGTCGGCGCGGCTGCCGTGGGCGCGGAGGCGGGACCAGAGGGTGTCGACGAGGTCGGTGTCGCCGTGGTGGTGGAGGGCGGGTCGCAGGTGGGTCAGGAGCCGGTCGATCTGGGTGGTGGCGGGGACGAGCCGGCCGGTGGCGGGGTCGATGCCGTGTCCGGCGAGGCCGTCGCGGGCGGCGCGCCAGCAGGCTGCCCGGAGGAGTTCGGTGGCGGGCCGCGGGGGTGGTTCGCCGGCGGCGATGGCCGCCATGGCGGTCGCGGTCATCGCGCGGACGACGCCGGCGAGCAGGGCGGTGTCGTCGGAGGTGGCGGTGGCGTCGGCGGCGCGGAACTCCAGGGTGGGCTGGTGGTGGGAGGGGCGGATGTCCCAGTACAGGCCGCCGCGGTCCAGGAGGGTGCCGTTGTCGAGGAAGCCGGCGACGAGGTCCTCGAAGTGGGACGGGGAGGCGAAGAAGGGCGGGGGGCCGGCGACGGGCCAGCGGCCCCAGGTGGTGGTGCGCCAGCTGGCGTAGCCGGTGTCCCGGCCCGCCCAGTACGGCGAGTTCGCCGAGAGGGTGATCAGGAGGGGGATCCAGGGGCGCAGGTGGTTGCTGATCCGGAGGGCGGTGGGGAGGTCCGGGACGCCGATGTGGACGTGGCAGGCGCAGGCGAGCTGCTCGTCGTCCAGGGCCCGGAACGTGGCGGCGCTGCGGGCGTAGCGGGGGGCGTCGGTCAGCGGTGGCGGGCCGGGTGGGGCGAGGACGGGGGTGCCGGTGGAGGTGACGCGCAGGCCTTGGCGGGTGGCGGCCCGGGCCAGGGTGCGGCGGGTGGAGCGGATCTGGTCGGCGAGGTCGGCGAGGTGGACGTGGGGGTCGGTGCGGGTCTCGACCTGGTAGCGGGTGAGTTCGGGGCCGATGCGGTCGCCGAGTTCGGGTGCGGCTTCGGTGACCACCTTCTCGGCGTCGGCGCGCAGTTCGCGGGTGAGGGGGTCGACCAGGAGGAACTCCTCCTCGACACCGACGGTGAGCGGGGTGGTCCGCCCTGTGCTCGTCATGGCGGTCATGGTGGCATGCGCGCCGGGTCCGGGGACAGAACGCGGGGCGGGAAGGGTGCCTATAGAGGGGGTTGGGATCGGCGCAGGTCAGGGGGGATGTGGTGTATCGCTGAGGGCTATTCGAGTTGCGGATCGGGACGCGTCTTTCCCCTGGAGGGGAAATGATCGCAGGGGGGTTCCGGGGAGTCGCGGTGGAAGGATTCCCTCCAGGGGGAAGGACAACTACGGTCGCCTACCACGTTCCCCTCCGAGGGAAAGCGTGAGGTGAGGAGTGGTATGGGTGGGGCCAGGCCGGCAGCGAACACCGCGACCGGCGAGTACCTCCAGCTGGAGCTGCTCGACAAGAACGACAAGCCGTTCGCGTGGAGCGGGGGCGGGCGGCACGTCAACGCGAGCAAGCGGCTGGGGGCGGCGCTGTACTCCAGGGACAGCGGGTACACCAAGAACGACAAGCTGGTCTGGGGCTACTACCTGTTCAACTCGCCGCCGGGGGACGAGCCGTTGCGCATGAGCTTCCGGGAGATCGGCGTGGACCTGGAGTTACGTCCGAATGCGGTGAGCAGGTCGGTGGGTAACCTTCACCGCGGGGGCTACCTCCTGGAGGCGGAGAAGGTGGGCCGGGTGAAGTTCTACAAGCTGAATCCCCGGGTCGCCTACGACGGTTCCTCGGGGCAGCAACGGCACGCCACGCAGCACGCACGGCATCCCTCGACCACCCGCCCGCGGGAGAAGGAGGCGTCATGACCTCGCAGATCGCAGATCCGTTCGCCCCGCGTTTCATGGAGGCCGCCGAGCTCAACGATCTCCTCCTGCGGTCGCAGCTCAGGCAGGGCGCGGACGTGAAGGTGCTGATGTACTACGCCACGGCCGTCGCCATGGGCGAGCCCGTGCGCACCACGGCCACGGACATCGGCCGGATGCTGGGTCTGAGCACCACCAGTGCATCGCGCAGCATCGGGCGGCTGACCGAGAACGGGTGGCTGCAGCTCGCTTACACGGCGGTGGGCGTGAAGTTCTACCGGCTCGGTACCAGGGCCACGGGTCTGCCGGCGGTGGCCGAGCCCGGGGACGACGCTCCCCTGGCGACGGTGAGGCATCTCCACGCTTCCTGACGGGAGTGCGGTACATCGTTACCCCCGGGGGGAAATCGCAGGTGGGGTGGCGGGTGCTGGGGTGGGTGCGGTTCCCGTCCGAGGGCACGGGAGGTCGTGGGGCGCACATCGTTCCCGCGGAGGGGAAAGTGTGTCAGGTGGCCACGCAGACGCCGATGCGGAAGCCGGTGGGTGCCTGGGGTGCGTGGCAGGCCCAGCGGGTGGGGTCGGGGACCGCGGCGGTGCGCAGGAGCCGGATCGTGCCGTGGCCGTCCGTGCGGAAGGCGATCTGGCGGAAGGGGAGGCGCAGGCCGAGGCCGACGGCTTTGGCGTAGGCCTCCTTGAGGGCCCAGAGCTGGACGAAGGCGTCCCGCCGGTCGTGGGCGGGTACGCGGTCGAGGTCGGTCTGTTCCTCCGGTGAGAGGCTCCTGGTGACGAGGCGGCGTCCGACGTGGCCGGGTTCGTGCAGGGTGGCGCAGGTCTGGACGTCGACGCCGACCGGGTGGCCGTGGGCGATGCCGACGAGGCAGACGCCTCCGGAGTGGGACAGGCTGAAGTGGAGGTCCAGCCCGAACCGGGGGTGGAGTGCGGGTTTGCCGTGGTGGGACTGGACGAACTCCCAGTCGCGCGGTGGGACGGGGGCGAGGCGGGAGAGTTCGGTGCGGAGCATCCAGCGGGTGTACTGGAACTGGCGGCGGTCGGTGTCGAAGCGGTAGGTGCCGGCGCGCCGCAGTTCGGCGGGGGACAGCACGGCCCGCCAGGTGTCCTCGGCGGGTGCGTCCGGGCCGTCCGGGAGGCGGCCCATGGCGGTGGTCACCCCGGGGATCCGGGGGCTGGTGGGTGTCGGTTCGTGCCGTGCGTGGGCGGGGCGCCGCGCGGCCGGCTGCCGCGCGGCGTTCCGCACTTCCGAGGAGGCGTTCGTCGCTGCTGCCCTCCCGTGGTCGTTCAGGTGTCGGTTCCGAGCATGTCGGGCCGCTTGGCCAGCTCGCGCAGGGTGGCGAGGGGGTCGGGGAGCAGGCGGCGTGTGGTGAGGTCGAGCAGGCCGATGACGCTTTCGATCCGGGCGACCGGGATACCGCCGGGCGTCTGGAACTGCTGGAGCAGTTCGACGAGTTTGCCGCGGGATCCGCTGATGGCGCAGCCCACGTCGACTTCGTCGCCGGTGCGCAGCTCGCGCTGGAAGCGGATGGTGGTCTTGAGCAGGACCGGGCCGGTCCCGGCCTCGCCGAGGACGTCGGGGGTGAGGCCGGCGGCTTGCAGGAACTCCCAGCGGGCGTGTTCCGCGTACTGCGTGTACACGGCCTGGTTGAGGTGGCCCTGGCGGTCGACCTCGTAGCCGCGGGCTTGGATGCGGACGGTGAACGGTTGCTGCACTCGGTCCTCCTTCAGGCCCCGACCGGGTCGTCGAAGAGGATCCGCCAGGTGCCGTCGGGCCGGCGGCGGGACACCACGGTGCCCTTGCCCCTGAGGTCGATCGGTTCGCCGGCCTCGTCCTTGCCCACCAGGTGCCAGTCGGCGTGCGTCATGGCGATGTCGCCGGCGCGCATCGCGCTGGTCATGGTGATCTCGGCCGCCGTGATGGCGGCGAACATGGGGGTCAGGGCTTCGTCGACGGCCGCGAGCCCCGCCTGCTGGGCGCCGTCCGGCGGGGTGACGAGGATGCCGTCGGGCTCGTACAGGTCGAGCATGGCCTGCTTGTCGTTGGTGTTGAAGGCCTCGGCGATGAGGCCGGGGAGGTCTTCCGGGCGTTGTGCCGGCATTGCTGGTTCTCCTTGCTGGAGTCGCGGGGCGCGGGCCGTCGGCGGGTCAGCCGAAGATGCCCTGGCCCGGGGTGAGGATCCCGGCGGGGTCGTACTGGCGCTTGAGGGAGCAGAGCTGGGTCCAGCGCGTCCCGTAGTGGGTCTGCCAGTCGGCGCGGGTCATCGAGGGCACGGAGCCGACGAGGTAGCGCTTGGCGCCGAGGGCGACGGCACGGTCGTAGAAGCGGCGGTTCTGGGCGAGCAGGCCGGGGACGTCGGGGTGGTTGGGGGCGGGGAAGCGGATGAGGCTGACCTCGAAGAACTCGTTGGTGCGGCGGCGGGGCAGGACGAAGTTGGGGCGGGTGACGGCGTTGGCGTCCATCGGGGAGATGCGGACCGGGCCGGGGCCCATCTGGGTGGCCGTCAGTTCGCCGAGCACGGTGTCGAGGTAGGCGGGGGTGTTGTCGAGGCCGACGAACATCATGAGCCAGGGCTTGCTGGCACCCCAGAAGCCGGCGGCCTTGAGGGCGGCCCAGTTCGGCTCGAAGCGCAGCAGCCAGTCGCGGAACGGCATGTCGGCGGTGGGGCCGGCGGTCGCCTCGGGCGAGAGCACGGCCTGGAGGGCGGCGACGTCGGGCTGGGCGGGCGCCGAGTAGAACATGCCGAGCGCCAGGCGGTAGGTCCAGCCGCCTCCGGGTGCGGGTTCGGCGTAGCCGTTCTGGTCGTGGACCACGCCGGCCCGCATGACGGCCAGCGAGTCACGCAGGAAGGCGGCCCGGTCGGTGTAGGTGAATTCGAGGGAGCGGGCGGTGGTCTCGGCGGGGATCAGCCTGACGCCGGCCCGCACGATGACGGCGTACTGCCCGCCGCCCACGAGGACGGCGTCGAAGAGCGCGCGGTTGGTGGTGCGGGAGCAGGTGACCAGTTCGCCGGTGCCGGTGACCACCTGGAGCCACTCGACGTTGTCGGCCTGTGCGCCGTAGCGCTGGCTGGTGCCGCCGAGGCCGCCGACGCTCAGGGTGCCGCCGATCGACAGGTGGGCGAAGTCGTTGTAGACGGGGAGGGTCTGGCCGGATTCGAGGGCGCGCAGCGCGAGGGTGGACCAGGTGACGCCGGCGCCGACGTCGGCGATGCCGCGCGAGATGCCGTGGATCATGCCGAGCGGCTTGGGGTCGATGGCGATGCCGCCCTCGACCAGGGCCTGGCCGTAGTGGGAGTGCGATTCGCGGTCCTCGGTGCCGGTTCCGCTCTGGCCGTTGACGGCGACGGGTATCCGGTTGTTGCGGGCGAAGCGGACGACCTTCTGGATGTCCGCGACCGAGCCGGGGGTGAGGACGGCCCGGGGCTGGCGGGTGAACAGGTGGCCGAAGTCCTTGCTGAACGCCGACGCGTCGGCGGGGAGGACGAGCGTGCCGTCGAGGGCGGGTGCCTGCGCGATGCCTGTCGTCGAACCGGGGGTGGTGGCCCATGCCTTGGTGTTGGGGTTCCACCCCAGTACCGCCGCGCCCGCTCCGACTGCCAGGCCGGACAGGATCTTCCGGCGTGAGAGGTCCGTATGCATGTGTCGTTGGTACGCCCCGGGTCGCAAGGGGAGCGCAAGCCCGTCCGGGCGGGGCCGGTTCACCGGGGGCTCGGGGTGGTCGCCGGCCGGTCGCCGAGTAGGAGGTCGTGGCCCTCGCACCAGAGGGCGGCGGCGACGTCGAGGGCGGCGGCGCGGTCGGGCCGGTCGCCGGGCAGCATGGAGAGCACCGTGCTGCCTCCGGTGCGTACGGCGGGTTGCTGGTGGGCGAGGGCGGACAGGGTGCGGCCGGGTCCGCATTCGACGAGGAGCCGGTCGCCGCCGTCGAGCATCGCGGTGAGGGCGGGTCCGAAGTGGACGGTGTCGGCTATCTGGCGGGCCCAGAAACGCGGGGAGCCCGCTTCACCGGCCGTGAGGAGGCGTCCGGTGTAGCCGGAGCGGACGGGGAAGCGGGGTGGTCCGGGTGGTGTGCGGAAGGCCGGTTCGGCCGCGGCGACGGCCGGTTCCATCGCGGGGCTGTGGAAGGGGGTGGTGGCGGGGACCGGTCGGGCGGTCAGGCCGTCGGCGGTGAGGCGGGCGGTGACGGCGGCCAGTTCGGCGCGCGGGCCGGCCAGCAGGGTACGCCGTGGTGCGTTGACGGCGGCCACGGCGACCTGCCCGGACAGGTAGGGGCGGAGCGTCCGGGTGGAGGCGGCCACGGCGAGCATGCCGCCGGCCGGGACGCGGGCGGCGGCCCGTACCCGGCCGTGGACCAGGGCGGCGGCCTCCGCGACGGTGAGCACGCCGGCGAGGGTCGCCGCGACGACCTCGCCGGCGCTGTGGCCCAGTGCCTCGGCGGGGGTGACGCCCCAGCCGAGCAGGAGCCGGCCCAGGCCGTGGTCGACGGCGAACAGCAGCGGCTGGGCGCGGCGTACGTCGTCGATGGGGATTCCGGGGCCGGTGCCGGTGCCGAGCCAGTCGGCGCGGATGGCCTCGCCCTCGGCTCCCCACCGTTCCAGGACGTCGTCGACGGCCGCGCGGAACACGGGTTCGTCGCGGTACAGCCCGGTGGCCATGCCCTGGTGCTGGGAGCCCTGGCCGGGCAGCAGCAGGGCGACGGGGCGGGGTCCGCCGGCCGGGGCCCGTCGCACCGGGGCGGCCGCGAGGTCGTCGAGGGCCCGGGCCGCCGTGGTGACCACCGCCCCGCGGACCGGCCCCGGGACCGGTGGGGGTGGTGGGGCACCGGCGCGCAGGGCGCCGGCGACCCTGGCACGGGCGGCGCGTTCGTCCGCCGGGTCCGAGCCCGCCCAGCACAGCAGCCGGGCCGTGTGGTGGGCGGTGTCGGTGACCGTCATGTTCGGTTTCCTCCCGTGCCGGCGGGGTGTCTCAGGTGAGGGAGATTCCGCCGTCGACGCTGAGGACCTGCCCGGTGACGTAGTCGTTGTCCAGGAAGACGCGGATGGCGGGTGCGACCTCCTCCGGGGTGGTCAGCCGGGGTACCGGCAGGTTGGCGGCGAGGTTCTGGCGGAACTTGTCGGTGGCGCTCGCCGTCATCCGCGTCTCCATGAAGCCGGGTGAGACGGCGTTGACGGTCACCCCGCGCCGGCCGCATTCGGTGGCCAGGGTGCGCGTGAGCGCGATCACCCCGGACTTGGAGGCGGCGTAGGCGGTCTGGCCGGGTGTGGCGACCAGGGCCGACGGGGAGACGACGTTGATGATGCGCCCCCACCGCCGTCTGACCATGGACGGCAGGACGGCGCGGCAGACGTGGAAGGTGCCCATGAGGTTGGTCTGGACGACTTCGCTCCACACCTCGGGTGACTGGGCCATCATCAGGGCGTCCTTGCGGATGGCCGCGTTGCTGACGAGGACGTCGACGTCGCCGAGTTCCTCGGTGACGCGGCGGTGCATCGCGGTGACCGAGCCCCAGCAGGCGATGTCGGCCTGGACGACGACGGAGTCGTTCGTGAGGCGTTCGCTGACCTCCCGGGCGCCGTCCTCGGCGCGGTTGTAGTGGAGTGCGACGCGGCATCCGAGCCGGTCGAGCTCGATGGCCACGGCGGCGCCGAAGCCGCCGGACGCTCCGGTGACGAGGGCGACGGGCTTCTCGGGACGCTGCGCCGCGAAGGGGCGGTCGTCGGTGGCGGGGGCGCTCATGACCGCCACTCCGTCGGCTCGCCCGCGCCCCATTCGATGAGTGCGGTGACCCAGACCATGCCGGCGCCGAACGCCGCGAAGAGGACGCGGTCGCCCTTCTTGACGCGTCCGGCGTCGAGTGCCTCGGCGAGGGCGATCGGCATGGACGCCGCCCCGGTGTTGCCGTAGTGCTCGATGTTGGTGATCAGGCGTTCCCTGGGGACGCCGCTGTGTTCGAGGATGGAGTCGAGGATGCGCATGTTCGCCTGGTGGGGCAGCAGGTGGTCGATGTCCTCGGGGCCGAGGTCGGCCGCCTCGAGGGTGCGGCGTACCGAGCCGACGGTGAAGCGGACGGCGTGCAGGTAGATCTCGTTGCCCTTGATCTGGGCGTAGTGCTGCTTCTGGCGGAGGGTCTCCTCGCTGGCCGGGAGGCGGCTGCCGCCGGCCGGGACCTTGAGGCTGTCGACCTTGGAGCCGTCGCACCCCATGTCCCAGGTCCGCAGCCAGCTGCGGTCGTGGGGCGCGAGGACGACCGCGCCGGCGCCGTCGCCGATGAGGACCGAGAGGTCGCGGTCCTCGGGGTTGACGACGAGGGAGTGCGTGTCGGTGCCGATCAGCAGGATGGGGCGGGGGTCGATCGCCATGAGGCCGGCCGCGACGACGAAGCCGTAGGCGAAGCTGGCGCATTCGGCGTTGACGTCGTGGGCGCCGCCCGCGGTGCCCAGTTCGCGCTGGACGAACGCGGAGGTGGCCGGCGACAGCTGCTCGGGCGTGCCCGAGGCGACGATGAGGTGCGAGATCTCGTCGGGCCGGAGGCCGGCGTTCTCCAGGGCCCGCCGGCCGGCTTCGACGGCCAGCGAGGCGGTGGTCTCGCCCGGTCCGACGACGCGCCGCTCGCGGATGCCGGTGCGCTGCACGATCCAGTCGTCGTCCACGCCGAACCGTTCGGCGAGTTCGGCGTTGGTGAGCCTGCCTTCGGGGAGGTACTTGCCCCACCCGATGATGCCGATTCCTGACATGCGTGCCTCCGCGGTCACGCGTCGCCGGCCGCGGCGGCGGCCGGGGAGACGCCGTGGGCGGCCAGCAGCTGCTGGTGGATGCCCCGGAAGGTGGCGGTGTCGTCGACGAGTTCGACGACGGACTCGTCCACGCCGAGGTCGGGGTAACGCTCCTGCATGTCGGCGACCCATTCCATGAGGTCGAGCGAGTCGACGCCGGAGGTGGTGAGCGGGGAGTCCGGGTCGAAGTCCTTGACCCGGCTCACGGCCATCAGCCGGCTGACGGACATTTCGAGGGTGGGAAGCTGCATGGCGCACTCCTGATCATCGTGATCGGCCTGACGGCCCGACGGCCGGACGGTACGGGGGCCGGTGCAAGCGTTTCGCAAGCCCAGGGGCGGCTCCCGGGCCGGGCGGCACCGCCCGGGCCGCGGGACCGCGGTGGTACCGGGGCGGTGTCGCGGGCAGGGGCCCCGCTGGTACCACCGGGCCGGAACCTGTCGGAACCACAGGCACTTTCAGGCTACGGGGGGCTGTTGATGGCCGAGATCGAGCTGCTGGGACCGATGGCCGTGCGGTGCGCGGGCACCGTGCACCACCTTCAGAGCGCGCAGGCCCGGGTGGCGTTCGCCCGGCTGGTCCTCGCCGGTCCGGAGGGGGTGACGCGGGACGAGCTGGCCGACGTCATATGGCCGGGTGAGCTTCCGCCCACGTGGGCGTCGGCCCTGCGGACGCTGGTGAGCCGGCTGCGGGCGCTGGTCGGGCCGCTGCGGAACGAGGAGGGGAACCCGCTGGTCATGCGGGGAGGCCGGTACGTGCTGGCGCTGGGCGCGGGCGTGCGGGTCGACGTGGAGGAGGCGACCGGGTCGGTGGCCGCGGCGCAGGAGGCGCTCGCCGCCGGTGACGTGGCCACCGCGGACCGGCTGGCCACGGGCGCGGTGGAACGGCTGCGTTTCCCGTTCCTGTCCGAGCACGAGGGCGACTGGGCCGCGGGCCGGCGCGAGTGGCTGGCCGGGCACCTGGTCACGGCCCTGGAGGTCGCAGGCCGGGCGGCGACGGGCGCGGGGGACCACGTGCGGGCGGTGCTGCTCGCCGAGGAGGCGACGACCCGGGCGCCGGAGCGGGAGAGCGCTCACCGGTGCCTGATGGCGGTGCACGAGGCCATGGGGAACCGGGGCGAGGCCCTGCGGGCGTACCAGCGACTGCGCCGGTACCTGGCCGAGGAGCTGGGCGTAGATCCGTCGCCGGAGACGGAGGCGGCCTATCTGGCGTTGCTGGGCCCGTCGTCGGCGCCGGCCGCGCCGGGTGCCGGCCCGGCCGCCGGGCGCCGTCCGGTCCCGTTCGCGGGGCGGGAGGACGAGATGGCGGCGCTGGCCGGCGCTTGGGGGAGGGCGGCGCGCGGCCGCCGGCAGTTCGTCCTGGTGACGGGCGAGTCGGGGGTCGGCAAGACGCGGCTGTTGCGCGAGGCCGGGGCGATGGTGGCCGCCGAGGGCGGGCTGCTGCTGGTCGGCCGGTGCGACGAGGGTGCGGTGGTGCCGTACCAGCCGGTGGTGGAGGCGTTGGACGGCTTGGTCGCCGCCTCGCCCGAAGACCTGCTCGACGGGGTCGGGCCCGCCGTCCGAGGGGTGCTGCGCCTGCTGCTGCCCTCGCTCGGGGGGCCGTGCCCTCCCGGTGAACTGCCCGCGCAGCCGGTCGTGTTCGCGGCGCTGACCCAGCTGCTGCTGGTGGCGGCGGGTGAGCGGCCCTGCGCCGTGCTGGTCGACGACGCCCACTGGGCGGACCCGCAGACGGTGGCTCTGCTCCGGCACCTGCTGCGCGCCACCGCCGGTGCCCGGCTGTGCGTGGTCGTCGCCGCCCGGAACGACCTGCCGACGTCGGCCTGGCGGCGGGTGCGGACCGGTCTGGACGAGGCGCTGCTCCCGTGCGAGCACGCCGGTGACGGGACCGAGGTGGCCCTCGGCGGCCTGGACCTGGACGCCGCGCGGGCGCTGGTGCGGGAGCTGGGGGCGGGCGGCGCGGGCGGGACGGCGGGCGGGGCCGGTGGCGGTGGCGGTGGCGCGGACGCCGATCCGGTCCGCCGGCTGCACGCCCGCAGCGGCGGGAACCCGTTCATGCTCCTGGAGATGCTGCGGAACCCGGCCGGGCCCGACGCGGTCCCGCCGGCCGTCGCCCGGCTGGTCGCGGCCAAGCAGGCCGCCGTCGGCCCGGACGCCTCCAGGCTGCTCCAGGTCGCGGCCGTCACCGGCCCGTCCGTCGACTTCGACGAGGTCGCGGGCGCCGCGGGGCTGGACGTGCTGGCGGCGCTGGACGCGCTCGAAGCGCTGCTACAGGGCGGGATCCTCGCCGAGGTGACCGCCGCGGGTTCGCAGCACCCCGACCGGCCGGCGATCTACGGGTTCCGGCACGAGGTGGTCCGGCAGGCGGTCGACGAGCAGGTGAGCGGGGCCCGGCGCCGCCACGTCACCTCCCTGCAGCGGATGGTCCCGGGGCCGCGCCAGGGCAACGACAAACTGTCGCGCACCGGGGCCGAGCGGCCCTGAGGAGGGGGTTCTCCGGCGCCCCGGGGCGGTGAACGGTGCTAGGTGACAGACATGGGTGACGGATCATCACCTTGCGTCATCGCTGGCGTACAGTCGGACCCCAATCGCCTGGAGTGCTGCCGGAGGTCCTGGGGGGCGCCGGTCCAGCCCGGCAGAAGAAGGGGACTGCCTCTCATGGCTCGAGTGCCTTTCGTCCCGCGTCAGCGGCTCGTGGAAGACATCGTCAACGCCAGGCACTCGGTCCTCATCGAGGCGGGCGGGGGATTCGGCAAGAGCGTCCTGGTCGGGCAGGTCCGGGCCGGCGCCGGCGGTGGCCTGGAGGTGCGGCTGCCGCGCGACCGCCCGGTCGGCGTCGACGAGCTGACGTCCGTGATCCTCGACGCCGCCGAGCAGCGGACCGGCCGGCCGCGGGCGGCCACCGGCGCCGCCGGGCGCATCGGCGAGCTGCTGGCGGCGTCGGCGGGGCCGGGCCTCCTGATCGTCGACAACGCCGAGGCGCTGACCGACGAGGCCGCGGCCTGGCTGGCCGATCTGGTGCGGGACGGCATGCCGCCGCTGCGCATCCTGGTCAGCAGCCGGCTGTTGCCGGCGCCGCTGGCGGCCATGGAGTTCCAGGGCACCGCCGAGCGCTTCAACACCCAGGACCTGCGCCTCACGCAGGAGGAGACCACGGCCCTGGCCCGGATCGGGATCGGGGAGGAGGACGGGGAGCGGCTGGCCACCACCCTGTACGACCTGACGGGTGGCTGGGTGGCGCTGCTGCTGGTGATGTTGCGCAGGCTCGCCCGGGAGTCGGACCGGATGGCGGCCGCCACGGGGCTGCTCCGGCGTCCGGGCCTGATCCGGCAGCTGATGGACCACTACGCCGCCGAACTCGACCCGGCCGACCGGTATCTGCTGACCCAGGTGGCGGCGTTCCCGATGGTCAACGACAGTCTGGTGGAGGGTCTGGGCGAGCCGGGGCTGCTGCGGCGGCTCATCCGGGCGGGCATCCCGTTCGCCGTGGGTGCCGACGGCTGGTCGCACCTGTGCGCCGAGTCGCGGGAGATCCTGTCCGCGCTGGTGCCGCTCGACCCGGCCATCGCCCAGCGGGCGGCGCCGTTGCTGGTGTCCCAGGGCGCCGAACTGGCCGCGGCCGGGCTGCTGGTGGACAGCGGGGATCCGGAGCAGGCGGCCGCGCTCGTCGCGAGGCTGCCCACCTCGCGCGTCAACCAGCTCGACCCGGTGGAGTTCATCCACCTGATGGCCCGCCTCGGGCCCGCGGCCGAGGCCGCGCCCCAGGGGCTGCTGCACCTGGCCCGCACGCACCGCAACCTCGGCCAGCTCGCCGAGGAGCGGGAGGTCATCGGCCGGGCGCTGCGCGTCGTACGGGAACGGGACACCGACGAGGACCTCGCCGTCGAGGTCGAGAGCGAATGGCTGATCCAGCGGGCGCTGCTGCGTGATCCCGACGTGCTGCCGCAGGTCGAGCGGCTCCTCAAGGAGGCCGCCGAGGGCACCCGTGCCCAGGCCAGTCTGCTGGAGGCCCTGGGTGTGGCGCTGTCCGACCGTCCCGACGGGCCGAGCCTGCGCCGGGCCGAGGGCGCCATGCGGCAGGCGGCCATCGCGTGGGGCGAGCTGGGCGAGCCGGCGCGCGTCGCCGCGGTCCGGCGGGGTCTCGCCACGCGGGTCCTGTCCGCCCTGGGGAAGACGGGCGAGGGTGCCGTGCTGCTGCGGCAGCTCGGTGCCTCCAGCGACACGCAGTTCGACCGCATGCTGTGCCTGGTCATGGAGGCGCGGCTGCTGGCGCTGGGCGGCGAGGCGGAGCGGGCGCCGGCCATCCTGGACGACGCGATGCGGCTCGCGGAACTGCTGCACATCGGGTGGGTGACCGGTCATGCCGCGTGGACCCGTCTGATCGTGGCGGCCAACGCCCAGGACAGGTCGGGGGTGCTGGAGCAGCTCGCCCTGGCCGAGGCCCACCTCGGCCAGATGATCCACAACACCGGCAGTCTGCTGTTCCTGTGCGAGGCCGCCGACGCCTGCGCCGCGGTCGGTGCCGACGCGCCGGCGGCCCGGCTGCTGGCGGCCGCGCGGGAGCACGGCATGGAGGATCCGGTGACCCTGGCGCTGACGGAGGCGTTCATCGGGGCCCGCCGGGGGGAGCAGGAGGCGGCCGACCTGCTGCAGCGGATGCTGGAGGACGGGGAGGTCGCCCCCTGCCTGCGGTGGAAGGCGGAGCTGCTGACGGGTTACGTCCTGCACGCCCGCGGCCACGTCGACGCCGCGCACCAGCGTCTGCTGGTGGCCCTCGACCGGGCGGCCGGCCTCGGCCATCCCGACCTGCCCGACCGCCGGGAGCGCCGGGTGGTCGGGGTCCTGCGGTCGGCGGTCCTGGTTCCTCCGCCCGTGGTGGCGGCCGCGCCCAGCGGCGGTGGCGGTGGCGGTGGTGGTGGCGGTTACGAGTTGCGGGTGCTCGGCGGGTTCGAGGTCCGCCACGGCCAGGGGGTGATCAACGGGACCGGCCGGGCCGCCCAGCTGGTGAAGCACCTGGTGCTGGCGGGCGGGTCCGTTCGGGTCGAGACGGTGGTCGAGACGCTGTGGCCGGGTGAGATGCCCGGGGTCGGCCAGCGCCGCCTGAAGAACGTCCTGACCAGGGCCCGCGCCACGTACGGTTCGCTCGTCATCCGCAGGGGGCAGCTGCTGTGCCTGTCGACGTGCAGGGTCGACCTGCACTCGTTCGAGGACCTGGCGCGGGCCGTCGCCGCCGTGCAGGACGGCGAGCGCGTGGCCCGTGCCCGGGAGGCGCTCGCCGCCTTCACGGGGCCGCTGCTGCCCGACGACCTGTACGACGACCGCATCGCGCAGCGCCGTGAGGTGGTGCACTGGCGGGTGCTCGGTCTGATCGACGTGGTGCTGGCGGCCGCGCTGGAGTCGGGTGACCTGGAGGAGGCGCTGGACCGGCTGGAGGCGGCCATGGAGCTCGACCCGTACGACCAGGAGCGGCCGCTGCGGGTCGCCCGGGCCCTGGTCGCCGGGCGGCGGTGCCTGGAGGCCAACGACCTCGCCGCCCGGGTGATGGCCGCCGCCAACGAGCTGGGTGTGCCGCTGGCCTTCGAGTGGGACGAGCTGTCGCTCAGCCGGCTGGAGGGAGCGCGGGCGACGCAGGACGCAGGGCGTCCAGTTCCTCGCACCATGACTCCAGACGGTCGGCCTGCAGCAGCCGGGTCCCGATCAGCAGTCCGGCGTAGCCGGCGTTGAGGAGCCGGGCGGCGACCTGCGGGTCGTCGATGCCGCTGGCGCTGACGGGGCAGGGCGTGCCGGTCCGCCGCACGTCCGGCAGCAGCCGGAGGCTGCGGCCGGTGTCGGCGTCGCCGCGTTCGCGGACGCGGATGTCCTTGTTGTTGACGGCCACCACACAGCCCTCGCAGGACGGCAGCGCCTCGATCTCGGCGGCGTCGGCCACCTCGACGAACGGGGTGAGGCCGAGCGCGAGGGCGGCTCCGGTCAGCCGCGCCAGCGCCGCCGCGGGCAGGAGTGCGGCGGTGAGCAGTACGGCGGACGCGCCGAGTTCGCGTGCCGCGTGCAGCTGGCCGGTGTTGGTGATGAAGTCCTTCTGCAGGACGGGCAGGTCGGTGAGGGCGGTCACCTCGGCCAGCAGGCCGGTGTCGCCGCCGAACCAGCGGCCGGTGACGACCGAGAGGCAGGGGGCGCCGGCGGCCTCGTAGCGGGCCACGATCTCGGCCGGTCTGCGGCCGCGGAACAGGTCCTCCCCGTCGGCCGAGCGGGGTTTGAGCTCCATGATCACGGGGCGTCGGGCGTCCGTGAGGGCGTCCGTGAACGAGGGGGGCATCAGGGGATCACCCCTTCCAGGTCGGGGGAGGCACGCCATTGCTCCCGGATGTCCGCGACGCTCCGGGCGCAGAACGCTCCGGTGCGGTCGCGTGCCGCGGTGTCGACGTCGACGCCGGCGAAGCGGGGGTGGGCGGCGACCTTCTCGTAGTGGGTGCGGTTGGCGGCCGAGATGCCCCCGGCGACGAGGAACGGCCGCGAGGTCGCCTCGGCCAGGTCGATCACCACGTCGGGTTCCAGTGAGCGGCCGGTGCTGCCGACCCGCCCGCCGGCGCCCACGGCGTCGAACAGGAACAGGTCGGTCCCGGCCCGCTCGTACGAGGCCAGCAGCGGGCGTTCGGGGCAGGCGTCGCCGGTGACGTGGAGGACCTTGACGACGGTGGCCTCCGGCCATCCCCGCTTGATGGCGGCCACCACGCCGGGGGGCTGGTAGCCGTGGAGTTGCAGCCACCGCACGTCGGCGGTGCGGGCGGCGTCGAGGATGGCGGCCGGGGTCCGGAGGAAGGTGACCAGCATGGGTTCCGGTGCGGGCCGCCCGGGGGCGGCCGCCCCGGCGGCGCGGCACGCCTCCGCCAGGGCGGTGAACCGGCCGGGGGGCAGGTCGGCGTGGCCGCCCGGGACCCCGCGCCACAGGCCGATGAGGTCGGCGCCGGCGGCCCCGAGCAGCTCCACGTCTTCGCGGCTGGTGGCGCCGCACACCTTGAGCAGCACGGTCACAGCCCCAGCAGCGAGGAGATCCGGTTGTACTGGATCTCCGTCGTGCCCGAGTAGATGGTGCTGCCCACGGCGTTGGCGAGCTCGGTGTCGAGGCCGTACTCCGACATGTAGCCGTTGCCGCCGAAGACCTGGATGGCCGCCAGTCCGGAGGCCACGTTGGCCTCGCTGGTGAGCAGTTTGCCGATCGCCACGTCCATCGTGACGTCCTCGCCGGCGACGAGGCGCTCGGCGGTGTCGTAGAGCCACCGGCGTGCCGTCTCCAGCCGGATGCGCATGTCGACCAGCTTGTGGGAGACGGCCTGGTACGAGCCGATCGGCTTGCCGAACTGGGTGCGGGTGCGGGCGTATTCGAGGCAGCGCTCGAACCGGTGCCGCATCTCCCCGACGTTGATGATGAAGGAGCAGAGGATCTCCCACTTCATGACGTGTTCGAGCAGCAGGTACCCGCGTCCGATGCCGCCGATGACGCGGTCGGCGGGTACCCGGCAGTCGTCGAAGTACAGCTCGCTCATCGGGGAGGAGGCGAGGCCCATCTTCTTGAGCGGGCGGCCGGCCGAGAAGCCGGGGGTGTCCGTCTCGACGAGGAAGGCGGTGATGCCGAGGGGGCCTCCTTCGGGCCGGGTCTTGGCGTAGACGACGACCACGTCGGCGATCGGGCCGTTGGTCACGAAGCTCTTGCTGCCGTTGAGTACGAAGTGGTCTCCGTCCCGCACGGCCGTCGTCCGCATGTTCAGGGCGTCCGACCCCGTGTCGGGCTCGCTGATGGCGTGGGCGCCGATCAGTTCGCCCGAGCACACCCGGGGCAGGTACCGGTCCTTCTGCTCGTCGGTCCCGAAGTGCTGGAGCGGGACGCCCGTGCTGCAGATGGTGGTGGCGGCGGAGAAGCTGAGGCCTCCGTCGCGGCAGCCCTCGCCGAGGGCCTCCAGCACGAACATGGTGGTGAGCAGGTCGAGGCCGGCCCCGCCCCGGGCGGGGTCGAACGGCAGGCCGAGCAGCCCCGAGGAGCGGACCAGCTTCCACGCGTCCCATGGAAAACCGTCCCCTGCGGGACCGTGCCCGGTGACGGCGAGGTCGCGGCACCACCGCTCCATACCCTCGCGCAGTGCGAGCTGGTCTTCGTCCCAGGTGCGCATGCCCGCGGCCTCAGTAGGCGGACGGGCCGGCGTCGAGGCTGTGCCGCTCGTCGCCACGGAGGGCGGGAGAGAACACGCACACGAGGCGCAGGTCGGTGTCCGGGTCGGCGATGAGGTAGTGCGGGTCGTGCTCGTCGAGCGCGTACAGGGTGCCGGGGGTGATGCGGTGCGTGGTGCCGTCGAGGGCGACGACCTCGCCGGAGCCCTCGATGCAGTAGCAGGCCTCGAGGTGGCGGCGGTACTCCAGCAGGGACTTGGTGCCGGCCCGCACGGTGGTGTCGGTGACGGTGTAGCCGAGGCCGTCGGCCTCCAGCAGGAAGCGGCGGCTGAGGCCGTTGCCCCAGTCGACGGTGGTGACGTCGTCCAGTTCGCGCACGATCATGGGAGCGCTCCTCTCAGGGTTGGGTGACCGGTCGCGGGGACCGGGGGCTGTGGTGGGGACGGAGGTCGGTGACGAGGGCGGCGAGGTCGGTGACGACGTCGCCGCCGCCGAGGAGGGACGCCTCGGCGCGGGCTACGACGGCGCTGCCGACGACGGCGGCGTCCGCGCCCGCCGCGTGCACCCGTTCGACGTCGGTGGCGGTGCGCACCCCGAAGCCGGCGGCGATCGGTGCGCCGGTCAGGGCCCGCAGGGCGTCGACGGGGGCGCGGAGCGCGCCCGGGTCGGGTGCCGGGCCCGCGCCGCTCTGGCCGTAGTGGGTGACCAGGTAGACGTAGGCGGAGGCGTGGGCCGCCGCCTCGGCCACGACGCGGGGGTCGGAGGACGCGTAGCACGTGGTGACGACGGGGAGTCCGGCGGCGCCGGCCCGGTCGTAGAAGTCGGGGCGGGCCCGGGGCGGGGCGCCGTGGAGCAGCGCCCCGGCCGCCCCGGATTCGGCGATGGCGGTGACGACCCGGGCCATCGAGCGGGGGCGGACGGTGTGGGCCCAGTCTGCGAGGACGACCACCCGCAGGTGCCGGTGCCGGTTGCGGGAGCGTTCGACGAAGGCGAGCGCGTCCTCCAGTTCGGTCCCGGCGGCGAGGGCCCGGTCGGCGGACCGGCGGATCACCGGCCCGTCGCTGATCGAGTCGGGGAACGGCACGCCGAGTTCGAGGACGTCGACCTCGTGGTCGTCGAGCATGTCGGCGACGTCGTCGAGTACGTCGAGGGGCGGGTCGCCGGCGTTGAGGAACACGGCCAGGCCGGGCGGGCGGGGGAAGAAGGCGGTCACCGGACGCCGCTCCTCGCCAGCTGTGCCCGCGCGGGCGCGGGTGCCGGTCCGGCGGCCCGTACGGTCTCGACGAGGTCGCGCACCAGGCCGCGCCGCATCGCCTTGACGGCGGCGGCCATGGCGGGGCGCCATTCCGTCTCCTGCCCGGCCGCGATGGCCAGGGCGGCGGCGTTGAGGGCGACGGTCTGGGTGGCGACCTCGCCGGCCCGCCCGGACACGACGTCCAGGAAGTGTCCGACGACGCGGGCGGGGTCGGCCACCGGGGCCAGGTCCGTCAGGGTGCCGCCGACCGTGCCGAGGCCGTCGCGGCCCAGCTGGAGTGCGGGCATGCCGGGGCCGCGGTCCACGGCGTTGTCGGCGAAGCTGATCAGTTCGTCGGCGCCGACGTCGTTGGTGCACAGCCAGATGTCGCGGTCGTCGACCGCTGTCGCGAGCCTGCGGGCCAGGGGCAGGAGGCCCGGGTTCGACAGGCCGGTGAGCTGGCGGGTGCCGGGCAGCGCGGGCAGGAACGGGCCGAGTGTGTTGAGTACCCGTCCGTAGGGCCGCATGGGCTGCGGCATGATGCGCCGGGCCAGCACGGTCAGCTCGACCGGGTACACGAAGTAGCCGGCGAAGGCGACGCCGTGGCGGTCCAGTGACTCGGCGGTCTCGTCGTACGACTTGGTGAGCGGGATGCCGAGGCGGACGAGCAGGTCGATGGAGCCGTACTTGCTGCTGTAGGCGCGCGATCCGGTCTTCACGACCCGCGCCCCGAGGGCGGCGGCGACGAAGGCTGCGGCGGTGGAGACGTTGAAGGTCGATGCGCCGCCGCCCGTGCCGACCACGTTGACCGCCCCGGGAAAGGGGCGGACCGGCCCGGTGCGGCGCGCGTGCAGGGACCGCACCAGGTCGGTGAGCGTCTCGGGGGCGACCGTGTCGAGGTCGAGCGCCGCGAGGAGCGACGCCGGCTCGCCGGGGTCGAGGGTGTCGGCACTCAGCTCGTCCCAGAACGACGACCACGTCGCGGTGTCGACCGGGCGGCCGGCCAGCAGGGCGGCGGACGCGTCGTGCACGGGTCAGCTCACCTCCACCGGGGCCGACGCCCGTGCCACGAAGGCTTCGATGGCGTCGACGGTGCGGAAGTTGTCCGGGTCGAGGGCCGCGTCGTCGACGGTGACGTCGAACTCGGTCTCGATCCAGGCGATGAGCTTGAGCAGGCCGAGGCTGTCGACCACTCCGTTGGTGAGCAGGTCGTAGTCGTTGGTCAGCTCCGACGCGTCGACGTCGGGCATGAACTCCTCGATCACGTAGCGCTTGATGAGGTGCTCGTTCTTCATCGTGCCGGTTCCTTTCTGGCGACGGTCGCCTCGGGGCGAGGTGACATCAGGTGCCGGCCGAGGGACTGGCGGTCGACCTTGCCGGTGGACGTGCGCGGCAAGGGGTCCTCGGACAGGCGGAGGTTGGACGGGATGGCCGCGGTGGGCAGGTGCCGGGCGCAGTGCTGGCGGAGGCCGAGCGTCTTGACGGTGGCCCCGGGGACGCGGCGGACGACGGCGTGCAGCAGGTGGCCGGCGACGGGGTCGGGGACGGCGAGGACGACGGCCTCGGCGATCTCCTCGTGGTCGAGCAGCACCTGTTCGACCACGGCGGTGTTGACCCGGGTGCCGCGCACCTTGACCTGGTGGTCGTTGCGTCCTTCCAGGTGGAGGACGCCGTCGCCGTCGCGGCGCACGACGTCGCCGGTCCGGTAGAAGCGGGTGGCGGTGCCGGGCGGGCGGCCTTCGGGGGCGTCGACGAACGGGCCGGGCAGGGCCGGGTCGGCGCCGAGGTAGCCGGCGGACTGGAACGGTGTGGCGACGACCAGTTCGCCCCGTCCGGGCCCGGTGACCACGGCACCTTCGTCGTCGAGGACGACCGCCTCGACGCCGGGCAGTGGCGTGCCGAGCGGGACGGCGTCGGCGGGTGGTGCGTGCCGGTCCACCTCGTGCAGGAAGCTGTCGTTGGTCTCGGTGCAGCCGTAGACGTTGTAGAAGCGGCCGGCGGGGAAGACGGCGGGCAGCCGGGCGAGGCAGCGGGCGGGCATGTGGTCGCCGGTGAAGAGGAGGTGGCGGACCGAGGTGAGCCGGCGGGCGGGATCGCCGGCGGCGTCGACCATCAGCTGGTGGGCCATGGGCACGGCCTGGACGACCGTCACGGCGTTGTCCTCGATGGCGTCGAGGAGGTGGCGGCCGTTGGTGGCGGCGTCGGGGTCGACGAGGACGACGCGGCCGCCGTGGTGGAGCGTGGCCCAGACGTCGAGGAGGCAGAGGTCGAAGTTGAGGGGGGCGTAGTTGAGCACCGAGGCGGTGGGGCCGAGGTCGAACCGGGCGGCGGCCCAGTCGGCGAAGCGCTCGACCGCGCCGGCGGTGAGCGGCACCAGTTTGGGCAGGCCGGTCGACCCCGACGTGGTGAGCACGAAGGCGACGTCGTCGGGGTCGTGGGGTCCGCGGGGGCCGGCGGGGGCCGGAGCGGCGCCGGACCGGGCGGGGGTGGCTGGGGCCGGCGCCGCGCCGGTCCGGGCGGCGCCGGCGTCGTCGTCGGCGTGGACGACGTGACGGCATCCGGCCCGGTCCAGGAGGCGTTGCAGTGTGGTGGCGGGCAGCGTGGCCGAGGGGAGCACCACGGGGAGGCCCGCCCGCAGGCACGCCAGCACCAGGGCGATGGTGCGGGGCGTCTTGGTGGCGGGTATGCCGATCGGTTCGCCGCCGGTGGTGTCGAGCCGGTCCAGGCGGACCGAGGCTTCGGCCACGAGGTCGGCGAGTTCGCCGTAGGTGAGGTGCCGGTCCCGGGTCACGAGGGCCGTGGCGTCGGGGCGGGCGTCGACCTGTCGGGCGAACGAGGTCCAGAGCCGGGTTAGTTTCGTCATCCCCAGCATCGTGCGGGGGAGGCCGCAACTTCACCGCAAGGCCGGCTCGGGCACGGTGCGACGGGTCAGACCGCCGAGGGGACCCGTCCGCGCGGCGCGGGGGCGTGGGAGCGGGTCCCGGAACGGCCGAGGAGGACCAGGGCCCAGGAGAAGCAGGCGAAGGAGGCCGTGTTGGCGAGGGCGCGCGCGTGGTTCGCCAGGACCCACGGGTCTTCGAAGGCCTCGCGGACGGCGGCGGTGTCCTGGATGCCGGCGGGGTCGCCGGCCGCGGCCAGGTCGTAGTTGAGCGGGACGTGGAAGCCGGCGGTGATCGCGAGCATCGTCAGGTAGCAGACGGCGCCGGCGGTGATCCAGGTGCGGAGGGCCCTGTCGGGGGTGCGGCGGTGGGTGGCCGTGGCCGCGACGGAGAAGGCCAGGCCGCCCGCGAAGCAGCTCAGGAACACCGGGTTGAGGATGACCTCGTTGATGTTCTGCATGACTTCGATGAGGACGCGGTCCTCGCTGCGGGCGAGCGCGGGCATGATCGCGTAGGAGCAGGCGGCGAAGAGGCCCGCCGTCAGTCCCGAGGTGAGGGTGGCTCCGACCAGGGTGACGGTTCTCCAGGAGCTCACGATCGCCCCCCGGACCGCACGGTCGTGTGGTTCTGCATGGACTCTCCCGAGGGGTCGGGTGGTCGGGGACGGTGCCGGTGCGGGGCGGGCGGGCCGGGCGGGGGAGGGTGGGGGCGCGTCGGTGACGGCCCCCGGCCTCCCCCGCCTCGTGCTCGGCCCGGATCCCCGGCGAGTCGCTGTTCTAGGCCGCGTTCCAGACGCCGGTGCGGGCGATCTCGGCGACCCAGTCCGCGAAGTCGCGGGGCTTGCGGCCCAGGGCACGCTCGACACCGTCGGCCAGGGAGCTGTTGCGGCCGTCGAAGAACTCGGAGATGAGCGTGGCCAGCGGGTCGGCGAAGGCGCGCGGGGCGCCGTCGTCGACGATGGCGTCGGCGAACTGCTGCCGGGTGATGGGCTCGTAGCGGAGCTCGCGGCCGGTGGCCTTGGCGATCTCGGCGACGCCTTCGGCGAAGGTCCACAGGCGGGGGCCGGTCAGCTCGTAGCGCTGGCCGACGTGGCCCTCCTCGGTGAGGGCGGCGACCACGACGTCGGCGATGTCGTTGGCGTCGACGAAGGGGTCGGCGTTGTCGCCGGCGGGCAGGGCCAGCACGCCCTGGCGCAGCGGTTCGAGGAACACGCCCTCGTCGAAGTTCTGGTTGAACGAGGCGGGGGCGACGATGGTCCACTCGACCGGGAGGGCGGTGACGGCGTCCTCGCAGCGGACGGCCTCGTCCTGGTTGCGGGCGGACAGCAGGACCAGGCGCTGGACGCCCGCGTCGACCGCCAGTCCGGCGACGGTGGCGATGGCGTCGCTGGCGCCGGGCCACTCGACCTCGGGGTAGTACATCAGGTAGGCCGACTGGACACCGGTGAAGGCGTCCGCCCAGGTCGAGGAGTCCTCCCAGTCGAACGGGGGCTTGCCGGAGCGGGAGCCGACCCGGACGTTCACGCCCCGCTCGACCAGTCGCTTCGTCACCCGGCGACCGACCCGGCCGGTACCGCCAAGAACCAACGTGGTGTGCTCGTTTGTTGTCATGCCTCAAGTTTGGGCGTCGGCGTCTGGACGGTCCATGGCCGAGATGCCGGACTGCATGTCCGGTCGTCTATTCTGGGTCAATGGACGCTCTCGCAGGATTACTTGAGGGACCGCGTGCCAGCGGTGCCTTCCTCCTCCGCATCGTGCTGGACCCGCCGTGGTCGATCCGGGTCCAGGACGAGTCCCCCCTGTGCCTCGCCGTCATGCTCAGCGGCGAAGCGTACATCGAGCCCGAGGGCGGCGAGCCGGTGCGGCTGCGCCCGGGCGACGTCGCCATCGTCCGGGGGCCGGACCCGTACGTGATGTGCGACGACCCGGC
Source organism: Streptomyces sp. NPDC012888 (assembly GCF_042900645.1). NCBI lineage: Bacteria > Bacillati > Actinomycetota > Actinomycetes > Kitasatosporales > Streptomycetaceae > Streptomyces > Streptomyces sp. NPDC012888. Next base: position 38,277 of record NZ_JBIBBM010000025.1, read on the forward strand.
GACCCCGCAGCAGGTCATCGTGAACCCGGGGCAGCAGTGCGTGACGCCCGAGGGCGTCGAGCTGCGCGAACGGATGGCGCTGGGGGTGCGCACCTGGGGCAGCAACCCGGACGGGCCGGTGCAGTTGATGCTCGGCGTGTACGAGGAGGTCGGCGCGGTCGGCCAGCGCCTGCTCGACGTGCTGCCGCCGCTGCTGGTCGTGTCCGCCGACTCGTGGGACTCGACGCTGCTCCCGGTGCTGACCCGTGAGGTCACCAAGCAGGGACCGGCCCAGGGCGTCGTGCTCGACCGCCTCCTCGACCTGCTGCTCATCTCGGTGCTCCGGGTGTGGTTCGACCGGCCCGAGACGGAGGCTCCGGCCTGGTACCGGGCCTACACCCACCCGGTGGCCGGGGAGGCGCTGCGCCTGTTCCACGAGGAACCGGCGGCCGACTGGACGCTGGCGCGGGTCGCCGCGCGGGTCGGCGTGTCGCGGGCGACGCTGGCGGAGTGCTTCCGCAGTGCCGTCGGCACGCCGCCGATGACCTACCTGACGGAGTGGCGCCTGGCCCTGGCCGCCGACCTGCTACGACAGTCCGACGACACGCTGAACGCGGTGGCCCGGCAGGTCGGCTACGGCAGCGGGTTCGCCCTCAGCTCGGCGTTCAAGCGGGTGTACGGCATCAGCCCCCAGGAGCACCGCAGCGCGGCGCCGGCCCGCTGAGCGCGTCGGTCACCAGGCCCCGACGGCCGGCGCGCCGGGTGCGTACCGCCGCCACGCCTCGTTGAGGCGGGTGAGCCGGCCGGCGGCGGCGATGCCGCGCAGGGCCGCCACCCTGCCGTCGCAGACCTCGAACGCCACGGCGCCCACGACCCGGTCGCCTACCACGGCGAGGACGGCCGGGGAGCCGTTGACCAGCTCGACGTACAGCGCGGGTGTGCCGCCCGCCAGCCGCCGCTTCGCCGGGGTCGGCCTGAAGCCGGCCCGCGCGAAGGAGGCGACGCGCTCGCGCGTGTCGTACCGCAGCAGCCGCCCGGCCAGGCCGGCGCCGTCGGAGACCAGGGTGGCGTCGGCGGTGAGCATCTCCACCAGCCGTTCGGTGCGCCCCGACACGGCGGCGGCGAGGAACTCCTCGACGATCCGGCGCGCGGCGGCGGGGTCCGCCCCGTCGCCGGTGCGGCGTCCGGCGGCGATCCGGCGGCGGGCCCGGTGGAGGTGCTGCTGGCTCGCGGACTCGGTGATGTCGAGGATCCCGGCGATCTCGGCGTGGGGGTACGCGAAGGCCTCGCGCAGGACGTAGGCGGCCCGCTCGACCGGCGAGAGGCGCTCCATGAGGGTCAGCACGGCCAGGGACACCGACTCGCGCTGCTCGAACGTCTCGGCGGGGCCCAGCATCGGGTCGCCGTCCAGGAGCGGCTCGGGCTGCCAGTCCCCCGCGGCGCGTTCGTGGCGGGCCCGCGCCGAGCGGAGCCGGTCGACGGAGAGGTTGGTGACGACCTTCGTCAGCCACGCCTCGGGCACCTCGATGCGCTCGCGGTCCGCGGCCTGCCAGCGCAGGAACGCGTCCTGGACGACGTCCTCCGCGTCGGCCGCGGACCCGAGCAGACGGTACGCGAGCGAGGCCAGCCGGTCCCGGCCGGCCTCGAACCGGTCGATCGCCGCGGAGTCCATGCGGGGCAGCCTAGGCGGCCGCCGTCTCCGCGCCGGGGCCGGGGCGGAGGGTGGTGGTGGCCGGGCGGCGGCGCCGCGCCGGCATGCCGAAGGTCGGGTGGACGATGCTCCAGGCGGCCGTGGCGATCACGCCCGACTTGAGCCGTGCGGCGGTCCGGCCGCCCAGGTACCAGGACTTCGGCCTGGCCGCGCCGTCCACCATCTGGAAGATCGCGTCCCGTCGTCCGAGGCCGATGTGGTTGCCGTGGTACTTCAGACCGGTGGTCGGGACGGGGCCGCCGGTCAGGCGCGCGATGATCGCGGCGGTGGCCTGCATGGTGGTGTAGCCGGCCGAGGCACAGGACATCGGCAGGGGATTGCCGTTGTCGCCGATCGCGTGGGCGCAGTCACCGGCGGCGTAGACGTCGGGGTGGGAGACCGAACGCATGCTGCGGTCGACGACGATCCGGCCGCTCCCGGTGACCTCCAGGCCGCCGGCGGCTGCCATGGGGTGCGCGGCGAAGCCGGCCGACCACACGGTGACGTCGGCCGGGAGGGACCTGCCGCCGGCGGCGACCGCCCGTGCCGGCTCCACCGTTTCGATCGCGGTGTGTGCGTGGACGGTGATGCCGAACCGGTCCAGTGCCCGGCGCAGGTGGCGGCGGGCGGCGGGGGCGAGCCAGGCGCCCGGCTCGCCGCGGGCGGCGAGCGAGACGGAGAGGTCGGGCCGGGCCTCGGCGATCTCGGTGGCGGTCTCGATGCCGGTCAGCCCCTCGCCGACGACGAGGACGGTGCCGCCCGCGCGCAGGCCGGCCAGGCGGTCGCGCAGGCGGAGCGCCTGGGACAGGCCGGTCACGTCGTGGGCGTGTTCGGCGACGCCGGGGACGCCGTGGTCGGCCCCGGTGCTGCCGAGTGCGTAGAGCAGGGTGTCGTAGGCGAGTTCGGCCTCGCCGGGGCCGGTGCCGGTGCCGTTGTCGTCGTCGCCGGTGGTCAGGGCGACGGTGCCGCGCTCGGCGTCGACTCCGGCGACGCGCGCCACGCGCAGCCGTACGCCGGTGCCCGCGAACACCTCGCTCAGCTTGCGGAACGTCAGGTCCCGGCCGGTGGCGAGCTGGTGGAGCCGCATCCGTTCGACGAAGTGGGGCACGGCGTTGACGACGGTGATCTCGGTGTCGGCCGGAGAGAGCCGGCGGGCCAGGTTCCCGGCGGCGAAGGCCCCGGCGTATCCGGCGCCGAGTACGACGATGCGGTGCTTCATGGCAGGGCTCCTGTCTGTTCGCGTGCCCTTTGAACGGGGCGGCGCGGCGATTGCTGACAGGAGGGGGATGTGACGCCCGTCACCGGGCGGGGCACGGTGCGGCGGCCCGCCCCGGCCTGCGCGGGCGTGTGCCGGGCGGAAACACGTGGCGGCCGGGTGTGGGCTGCCGGTAGCGTCCGGTCCTCCGAACCGCCGTGCCCTGTCGGCGGTCCACGTCCAGAGAGTGATGCGCATGACCAGCCCGCGAGCGACGACGACCCTGTGGCGCCCCACCGGCCCGAGGGAGCTGGAGCTGGTGCGCGAGCTGGGCTGGCGGGCCTGGCCGCCCCGGCTGCCCGACCAGCCGATCTTCTACCCGGTCCTGAACGAGGACTACGCGGTCAGGATCGCGCGGGACTGGAACGTGAAGCACGACGGCGCCGGCTTCGTCACCCGTTTCGAGGTCGACTCGGAGTTCCTGAGCCGCTACCCCGTCCGGCAGGCCGGCGGGCGGACGATCCTGGAGCTGTGGGTCCCTGCCGAGGAGCTGGACGAGTTCAACGCCCACATCGTCGGCGCGATCCAGGTGGTCCAAGAGTTCCGCTGAGGTCCCGGGCGTCTGCCCACCGCCCGGGGTCCTCCGCTGCCCCGCCCCCGGCATCGGGGCCCGCCCTCGCGGGCCCGGGGGCGGCCTTCAGAGGACGCGGACGGACTCCGCCTGCGGGCCCCGCTGGCCCTGGCTCACGTCGAACTCGACCCGCTGGTTCTCGTCGAGGCTCTTGTAGCCGTCGCCCGCGATGGCGGAGTAGTGCACGAACACGTCCGGCCCTCCGCCGTCGACGGCGATGAAGCCGTAGCCCTTCTCCGCGTTGAACCACTTGACGGTGCCCTGCTGCGGCATCTGTCACGCCCTTTCTGCCGTGTCCGAGACCGGTTCGCCTCGGTACCGCGCGGATCCTCCCCCTGGTGGGGATCCGGAAACCCGGCGGACCCGGGGAGGGCCGGCCCGGACGGCCCGGGACGGCTCCGTACGCTCCGTACGCGAGCGGGGAGCCCCGCCGGTCCGCGGGGGTGTGGTGGAGGTCACGGGAACCCGGCCGTGGCTGCCGGACAGCCGAGAGGGGTGACGACAGAGATGCGAAACCGGGTGCGGTCCGGGGATCCGGACGCCTATGCGGAGCTGTTCGACAGCTACGCCCGCACCCTCTACAACCATGCCTTCCGGATGACCGGGGACTGGGCCGTCGCCGAGGACGTGATGTCGGCGGCCTTCATGGAGGCGTGGCGGCTGCGCGGGACCGTCGACGCCGAAGGCGGCTCGCTGCGGCCGTGGCTCCTCGGCATCACCACCAACCTCGCCCGGAACCACTGCCGCAGCAACCGGCGCTACCGGGCCGCCGTCGCCGCGGCCACGACGGCGGGCGCCGTGTCGGTGCCCGACCACGCCGAGGAGGTCGCGGGGCGGCTGGACGACCGGCGGCGGATCCGGGTCACGCTGGCGCAGTTGGGCGCGTTGCGCCGGGCCGAGCGCGAGGTGCTCCTGCTGTGCCTGGGTGAGGGGCTGGAGTACGCGGAGGCCGCGCGGGTCCTCGGGATCCCGGTGGGGACCGTCCGCTCCCGGCTGTCCCGGGCCCGTACGAAGCTGCGCAAGCTCGCCGAGGCGGAACTCGCCAGGCACGGGCGGGAACCCGCCGCCCCGCTCCGACAGACATATGGCGACCGCGCGACCGCGGTCCGGTCCGCACAGGAAGGAATCCGATGAACGCCGACCTTTCCCGGCCCCACCCGGCCGGCGGGGACGACGAGCCGCTCCTCCTGGAGTTCGCCGCACGGGAACTCCCCGCGGGCCGCCACCAGTTCCACAAGGAGCGCCTGATGGCCCGGATCCACGAAGACCTCCGCCCCGCCGACGCCGCCACCGCCGCCACGCCCGCCCGTGGCGCCGGGCCGCGCAATCCGTTCCTGCGCCGTGCGGTCCTCGTGCCCGCCGCCGCGTTCGCCCTGGCCGGGGCGCTCGCCACCGGCTTCTTCGCGTACGTGGACCGCGGCGCGGTCGACGGGCCCGGGTCCACGGTGGCGACCGGTCCGGTGCTGACCACGCGGATCGGCGCCGCCGACCCGAAGGGCACCCCGCAGCTGCTGGACCGGATCTCGCTGGCCGCCGCCTCCTCCCCCGCGTCCGGTTCGGCGGCGGTGCGGGCGGACCAGTTCCTCTACGTCGGCAGCAAGACGGCCACGACGTACGTGCGGACCGTCGGGAGCAAGAGCGAGCTGGTCAGCGAGGAACTGCACATGCGGCACCAGTGGAACTCCCCCGACGGCACCAAGGGCTGGCTGATCGAGCCCGGCAACACCGGCCCCGAGGGGGTGACGCTGGAGGGGCCCGACGAGACGGGCCGGACTCCGCAGCCGAGCCTCAACTCGCCCAGCCACGACTACCTCGTCGCGCTCCCCACCGACCCGGACGCCCTGCTGCGGCGCATCTACCAGGAGACCGCCGGCCGGGGCAACGGACCCGACCAGCAGGCCTTCACCACCATCGGCGACCTGCTGCGCGGCAGCCACCCGCCGGCCGCGCTCACCGCCGCGCTCTACAAGGCCGCGGCGAAGATCCCGGGTGTGGTGACGGTGGACGACGCGGTGGACGCCGCGGGCCGGCACGGGATCGCCGTCGCCCGGCTCGACGAGCAGTCCGGTCAGCGGGAGGAGTGGATCTTCGACCGCGGGACCCTCGCGTTCCTGGGCGAGCGCACCGTCCAGGTGAAGGGCGAGTCCGGGGAGCAGGGCCTGATCAAGCCCGGCACGGTCGTGTTCACCGCCGCCGTGATGACCCGGGCGGTCGTCGACCGCGTCAAGCAGATGCCGGGTGCCGCCGGCTGACCGGCGCGCGGGGGCCGGGGGCCGGGGCGTGGGCCGGGGCGTGGGCCGGGGGTCTGGCGCCCGGCCCCGGGTCGGGGCGGTCAGGCGGGCTCGTGGCCGGTGGTGGCCGCGAGTTCGCGGACCGCGTCCGCGACGGCCCGGAAGTCGTTGCGGAGGATCTTCGAGTGGTTGCTCGGGACCTTCGCGCTGACCCGGATGTGCGGGTTGCGGGCGCGGACCGGGTCGAGGTTGGCGCGGATCCGCTCCATCAGCTCCGGGTCGCCGCCCAGGTTGCCGCCGGTGGCTAGCACGTAGCGGACCGGTGCGGTCACGGCGTCGAGGACCGGTTCGAGGACGGCGGGGGCGCAGAGCTCGTTGGCCTCGATGTTGATCTCGGCGTGCTGCCGGGCGTCCATCCGGGCCGCCAGGCCGAGCCGTCGGGCGACCGGGAACAGCGGGCTGAGCCGGCGGAACAGCTTGCGGATCTGGGCGCGGGCGGCGTCGTCCAGCCACTCGTGCGGGAGCGCGCCGTCCACGGAGACCACGGCCCGGGTGCGGTCGGGGTTGCGGGCGGCCCAGTTCACGGCGAGGGCCGCGCCGTAGGACCAGCCGACGAGGATCGGCCGGTCCACGCCCCGCGCCCGGAGGACGGCGTCGAGGTCGCGGACGCAGGCCTCGAAGGAGTAGTCGGAGGAGAGCCGCGACTTGCCGCGGGCGCGCTCGTCGTAGGTGATGTGCCGGTAGCCGGGGCCGAGGTCGGCGATGACGCGGCGCCAGTGGGACGTGTCGGCGTAGGAGCCGTTGAGGTAGACGACGGGGCGGCCGGGGCCGCCGGTGTCGGTCACGGCCAGTGCGGTGTCGTCGACCGGGACCATGCCGGTCCAGGCGGACGGGATGGCGGAGGCGGTCGTGGGGGTGGGGGTGGGGGTGGGGGTGTGGGTGGGGACGGTGGTGGTCATGGTGGGGGCTTCTCCCGGGTGTTGGTGAGGTGGGCCGGTGGTGCGTGGTACGGCACGGTGCGCGGGTGCGGTGTGCGTGGTGCGGTGTGCGTGGTGCGGTGTGCGTGGTGCGGTGTGCCGGCCGCGTCAGAGGCTGCGGGCGGTGATGTCGCCGTAGGACGTGGTCGCCTGGATGTTCAGCGCGGCGGCGGAGCCGTCGCCGTTCCGGAGCGTGTTGCGGATCCGGCCGTAGGCGGTGCCGGCGTCCAGGGTGGCGGAGACCCCGCGGGCGGCGCCGACGGAGATGCCGCCGTGTCCGGTGCGCAGCACGACCGTGCCGTGCAGGGCCTCGGTGATGTGGAGGTCGCCCTTCTGGGTGGTGATCTCGGCGGGGCCGGTCAGGCGGCCGACGGAGACGTCGCCGGCGTCGAGGGTGAGGTGTGCGCCGGCGGTCTCGTCGAGCTTGACCGTGCCGTGCGCGCCCTCGAAGACGACGTCGCCGAGGCGGCCGACGCCGCGGAGTTCCGCGCTGGCCGCCTTCGCCTCGACGCGGGAGCCGGCGGGGAGCTGGATGGTGAGCTCGATGGATCCGGAGCCGCCCAGGAGGCGGTTCTTCGGCATCGGGGAGCCGATCCGCAGGACGCCGTCGGCGTAGGCGACCTCGGTCCGCTGGGCCGCCTTCACGTCGCGGCTGTCCGCGGCGTCCGCCGGCCGGACCTCGACCGTGGTGTCGGTCCGGTCGGCGGCGACGAGCCGGATGTGCCCGGCGGGGACGTCGAGGACGGCGACGACGGGGGCGGTGGTGGGGAACGTCTGCATGGTGTGCTCTCCTGCACTCGGTGTCTGTGTTTCTGACATTGGAAACATTAAGTTGCGTTCACGATGGCGGCAACAGACTCGTTGCACAGAAATGCTATTTGCGCAGGTCAGAGGCATTCATTCGTTGCAACAGGCCTGAATCTAACGCAACATACGCCCCGTCAGGCGTTGCAATGGAATGGAGGTGAACGCTAGGGTGGGGGCACCACGGACCATCAAGGAGGCCGCGATGCCGGGAGGCAGACTCACCCAGGCCGAACGCCGGCAGATCGCGCTGGGACTGGCCGACGACCTCGCCTACGCGGAGATCGCCAGACGGCTCGACCGCCCGACCTCGACCATCACCCGCGAGGTGATGCGCAACGGCGGCCCCACCGCGTACCGCGCCGACATCGCCCACCGCGCCACCGAGCAGCGCGCCCGCCGCCGCAAGCAGGCCGCGCCGCGCGGCACCACGACGGCCGCACCGGCGCACGGACGCGACCCGGAGGCCGTGCGCGAGTACGAGGAGGCGTTCACCACCGTCCTCATGCAGTCGGGCCTGGCCAAGATGCCGGCCCGGGTGCTGGTGTGCCTCTACACCACCGACGCGGGCAGCCTCACCGCGTCCGAGCTGGTCCAACGGCTCCAGGTGAGCCCGGCGTCGGTCTCCAAGGCGATCGCGTTCCTCGACGGGCAGGGCCTGGTGCGGCGGGAACGCGACGAGCGCCGGCGCGAGCGCTACTTCGTGGACGACGACGTCTGGTACCAGTCGATGATGGCCAGCGCCCGCGCGAGCACGTACATCGTCGACACCGCGCGGCAGGGCGTCGGCGTCCTGGGACCCGGCACCCCGGCCGCTGCCCGCCTGGAGAACATCGCGCGGTTCGTCGACTTCGTCAGCGAGAGCATCGTCCGCGCCGCGGAGCAGGCCCGGGACATCCTCCACACCCGGCCCGGGTCGGGGTCAGGCAGTGCCGCCCCCTGAGCCCCCGCGCGGGAGCCGCGTGCCGACGTCGTGGGCGGTGCCGGCCCCGACGGCCCGCGGCTTGTCCGGGTCGGCCACGCCGGGCCGGCCGGCCAGCCGGCGACTCGGCGCTGCGCGCCGCACTGCGGGCGGGTCCGCTGAAGCCGAAAGGGCCCCGCGGTCGCGGGGCCTGTCGGAGGGTCGGGACGTGTCGGGTCGGGGTGCGGGTCAGCTGGGGTCGCGGTCGTAGACCGCCTTGGCCCAGCGGTAGCCGAGGGCGGCCAGGGCCAGGCACCAGGCGAGGGCGAGCCAGCCGTTGTGGCCGATTCCGGTGCCGAGGAGCAGGCCGCGCAGGGTCTCGATGGCGGGGGTGAAGGGCTGGTACTGGGCGATCGGCTGGAACCAGCCCGGCATCGCGTCGACCGGTACGAAGGCGCTGGAGATCAGCGGCAGGAAGATCAGCGGCAGGGCGTTGTTGCTGGCGGCCTCGGCGTTCGGGCTGATCAGGCCCATCCCGACGGCGATCCAGGTGAGTGCCAGGGCGAAGAGCACGAGCAGGCCGAAGGCCGCGAGCCATTCCAGGAGCGTGGCGTCGGTGGAGCGGAAGCCGATGGCCACGGCGACGGCGCCGACCAGGACGACGCTGAGGACGGCCTGGAGCACGCTGCCGATGACGTGGCCGACGAGCACGGAGCCGCGGTGGATGGCCATGGTGCGGAAGCGGCCGATGATGCCCTCGGTCATGTCGTTGGAGACGGAGACCGCGGTTCCGATGGTGGTGCTGCCGATGGTCATCAGAAGCAGGCCGGGGACGAGGTAGGCGATGTAGGCGGAGCGGTCGGCGCCGGCGCCTCCGATGCCGGCGCTCATCACGTCGCCGAAGACGTAGACGAAGAGCAGCAGCAGGACGATCGGGGTGAGCAGCAGGTTCAGCGTGAGGGAGGGGTAGCGCCGGGCGTGCAGGAGGTTGCGGCGCAGCATGGTGGACGAGTCGCGTACGGCGAGGGAGAGGCTCATCGGGCGTCCTTGGTGGGCTGGTTGGTGCCGGTGAGGGCGAAGAAGACGTCGTCGAGGTCGGGCGTGTGCACGGTCAGTTCGTCCGCCTCGACGCCGGCGGAGTCGAGCCAGTCGAGGACGGAGCGCAGTTCGCGCTGGCTGCCGTCGCTGGGGATCTGGAGCGAGAGCGCCTCGTCGTCGGTCGCGGCTCCGGTGAGGGCGGAGGCGGCGGCCTGGTACGCGGACGGGTCGGCGAAGCGGAGCTTGACGTGTCCGCCGGGGATGAGCCGCTTCAGTTCGTCGGCGGTGCCCTCGGCCACGATCTTGCCGCCGTTGAGGACCGCGATGCGGTCGGCGAGTTCGTCGGCTTCCTCCAGGTACTGGGTGGTGAGGAAGACGGTGACGCCGTCGGCGACCAGTTCGCGGATGATTCGCCACATGTTGTGCCGGGAACGGGGGTCGAGTCCGGTGGTGGGTTCGTCGAGGAAGATGATCCGGGGGTCGCCGACCAGGGTCATGGCGATGTCGAGGCGGCGCTTCATGCCGCCGGAGTAGGTGGAGGCAGGCTTCTTCGCGGCTCCGGTGAGGTCGAAGCGTTCCAGCAGTTCGGTGGTGACGCGGCGTCCCTCGCGCTTGGAGAGGTGGTGCAGGTCCGCCATGAGGAGCATGTTCTCCTCGCCGGTGATCAGGCCGTCGACGGCGGAGAACTGGCCGGTGACGCCGATCGCGGCGCGTACGGACTGGGGGGCGGCGGCGAGGTCGTGGCCGGCGACGCGGGCCTGTCCCCCGTCGGCGGTGATGAGGGTGGAGAGGATCTTCACGGCGGTGGTCTTGCCGGCGCCGTTGGGGCCGAGCAGCGCGAACACGGAGCCGGCCGGGATGTGGAGGTCGATGCCGTCGAGGACGGTCTTGTCGCCGTAGGACTTGCGCAGGCCGGTGACGGAGACCGCGTCCCGGAAGGTCGACGTTGATGTGGGCATGACAGAAGAAGGCACGGGGCCCTCCGTTCGAGGGGTGGGCGGCGGGTGCGGTGGTGGGGTGGGGCGGGGCGGGACAGGCGGGCGGGCGGCGGAGGTGGGCCGGGGCCTTCCGCGTCAGGCCCGGGCGCGGAGGATGTCGATGTTGCCGTAGCGGGTGCGGGCGCGGACCTTGACGGTTTCCTCGGTGTCCTCGGGCGCTCCGGAGGCGCTGAGCATGTTGCGCACCTGGCCGGCACCGGAACTGACGTCGAGCCAGGCGGCGGTGCCCTCGCGGACGCCGATCTCGATGGCGCCGTACGCGGTCTCCACCTGGACGGTGCCGCGGGCCACCTCGCCCACGCGCACCGTGCCGTGGGCGGTGGTGGCGGTGACGGAGTCCTCGGCGCGCCGGATCTCGATGTCGCCGTTGGCGCCGCTCACCCGCAGCTCGCCGGTCGCGGCGCCGACGGTGGTGGTGCCGTGTGAGTTCTTCAGGACGGCGGGGCCGTCGGCGAGGCCGACGCGCAGGCTGCCGGAGCTGGTGGTGATCTCGGCCGCGCCTTCGATGCGGTCCACGGTGATCGATCCGTGTGACGCGGTCAGCTTCAGCGGGCCGGTCGTGTCGAGCCGGGCGTCGCCGCTCGACGTCTTGACGCGGACCTCGCCGAGCCTGCCCTCCCCGAGGACCTGGGCCCAGGCGCCGGTCACGTCGACGGCGGAGCCGGCGGGCAGTTCGACGGTCACGTCGACCGTGCCGGGGCGGCGGAGCGAGTTGCGCAGCCGGGGGGTGGCGATGGTGAGGGTGCCGCCGGAGTAGGTGACCTCGGTCTGCTGGACGGAGCGTACGTCCCGGTCCTTCTGGGGGTCCCGGGGCTTGACCTCGACGACGGTGTCGGCGCGGTCACCGGCGACGAACTGGATGGAACCGGCCTCGACGTGCGCGGTGACGGAGATCGGTCCGGGGGTCTCGAAAGCAGGCATGGTTGTCCCGTCCTCATGGCTCTGGTGGGCGTCCCCGCTGGTGGGACGTGGTGGGTGGCGTGGTGCGGGCGGGCGGTGGTGCGGCTAGCGCACCCAGCCCGTGATGCTCTGTCCGACGGTCCGGGGCTTCTCGGCGGGCCGGGGGCGGTGCCCGCCGTCGACGGCGGCCGAGACGGCGCGGACCAGCCAGGCGTTGACCGAGAGGCCCTCGCGGCTCGCGGCCTCCTCGGCGCGGGCCTTGAGGTGGGCGGGCAGACGGAGGTTGACGCGGGCGGTGCCGCCCTCGTCACCGTCCGCCGGGGCGATGGTGCCGAACTGCTCGACGGGCGCGGGGGCCGGCTCGGCGACGGCGCCGCCCTCGGCGGGCGGCAGGGTCACGACGAAGTCGGGGTCCAGGCCGCGCAGCCGTACGTCGACCGAGCCGGGGGCGAGGTCACGGGTGATCTCGTCCATCGCGGCGGAGAGCACGTTGAGCATGGTCAGCCGGGTCGCCGACTCCAGGGGAGCGGTGAGCCTCTCGGCCAGCTCGCGGGCGTCTTCCCCGCCGGCTTCGGCGGCCACCGCGAGTTCCCGGCGGAGAGTGTCGACATACGGGGTGAGGTCCATGACGCCATCATGGCACCATCGTGGCACCATGCGCAAGTGGCAGTGATGCCGATGGGGGGCCGAGATGGCACCTAGTGGGCTTGACCTGCGGAAACAGGGGCCTCACGGAATGTGGTTACCGGTCCGACCTGACGCCGGACGACACAGATCTGGCACCACTTGGCGCCACATGGCGCCGGACGGCGCCGGACGGCGCCGCATGGCATCGGATGCCCCCCTGGCACCCCCGGCGTCAGGCGACGCCACAGCACCACCGACAGCGTCCCGGCAGCACCCCGCGGGCGGGCCGGCACCACCCGGCGGACGGGTCCGCCATGTGCGGCAGTGGCGGCCGGCGCCTCCCGTGCGGGCGGCCGGTCGCCGGGAGAGGATCGGTGGGACGGCCGCCCGGATGCCGGCCGCTCGTCCGCCCACCACGCGAAGGGGTGACGCCATGCAGGTTTGCGGCGGTCCCGTGTTCCGGCCGGCCCCTGAAGCCCTCCGGGTCCCGACGTGAGCGCCGGGCCGGAGGACGGGCGGTACGGCGAGGCCGTGTTCCGCCCCGAGGAGGCGGGCGAGGGCGAGCGCATCGACTTCGGTGCCCTCGCCTACGACGACATCACCGTGGCACGCCTGCGGGCGCTCGGGGCCGGCCCGGGGTGGCACTGCCTCGACGTGGGCGCCGGGACCGGCACGGTCGCGCGGCGCCTGCTGGACGAGGCCGGGGTGGCGGGTGTCGTCGCCGTGGACCGCGACGTGCGCTTCCTCGCCGGGCGGCCCGGGCTCGACGTCCGGCAGGCCGACGTCACCGCCCCGGACTTCGCCCGGAGTTTCGGCCCGGGGGACGGGTTCCGGCTCGTGCACGCCCGGTTCGTGCTGATGCACCTGCGCGAGCACGAACGCCTGGTCAGCACGCTGGCCGGGCTGGTCGCGCCCGGCGGGGTCCTGGTGCTGAGCGACGCGGTCGACCTGACCGGCGACCGGGCGCCCGCCACTCCGTACACCGCGGCGATGCGGGCGATGTGGCAGGGCCTGCGGGCCACCATCGGCACCGACGTCTCCTGGGTGCCCTCGTATCCGCAGCTGCTGCGCGGGGCGGGGCTCGCGCACGTCGCCGCCGAGATCCACGTGCCGCCGCTGGTGCCGGACAGTCCCATCAGCCGTTTCTGGGCGGACACGTGGCAGCGGAGCAGGACGGCGATGGTCGCCACCGGCCTGGTCGAGGACGCGGACGTGGACGGGGCGGTGCGCTACCTGGAGTCCGAGGAATGCGCCGCGCTGTCGGCCGGCATGCTCACCGCCTGGGGGTGGAAGCCGGGCCCGGCGGCCGGGCGGCCGGTTGCCCTTGCCCCCCAGTAATACGATCTCGTAATATACGAAATCGTGAATTCCGAATCCGCATCGTCCGAGCCGTCGGTACTGCTGGCGCTGCAGCGGGCCACCCACGCCACGCTGCACCTCCTCACCGCCGAGCTGGCCGAGCTCGACCTGACCGCCGCGGAGATCAACGTCCTGGGCAACCTCGCGGACGGCCGGGCCAGGACCGTGTCCCGGCTGGGCGCTGCCGTCGGCAGCCGTCCCACCACCCTGACCAGCGTCCTGGACCGGCTCGAACGCCGGGGGCACATCACCCGCGCACGGCGGGCCGGTGACCGGCGCGCGGTGCACGTCGAGCTCACCGCGTCCGGGCGGGCGGCGGCCGCCCGGATCCGCCGGACCCTGGCCGATCTCGAGGACCGCGCGTTGGACGGCCTGCCCGCCGGGGCCGTCGCCGGCTTCCACGCCGTACTGGACAGACTCACCGAGGACCGGACATGACCAGCGAGAACGAGCACGAGGACGAGAACCAGGACCCAAGCACCGGGCCGTCGCCCTTCGCGACGCTGATGGACGAGGTGACGGCCCGGGCCGGGCGCTTCGGACACCGCCAGCACGTCCACCTGACCTGGCTGGCCGTCAGGCGTCACGGAACCGCCGCGGCGGTGGACCTGGTCAGCGACGGCATCCGCCGCACCGCCCGCTACGCGGGCGCACCGCGGAAGTACAACGCGACCGTCAGCCGCGCCTGGGTCGAGCTGGTGGGCCACCACACCGGGGAGACGGACACGGCCGACTTCGACACCTTCGTGGCCGCGCATCCGGCGCTGCTCGACAAGAAGCTCCTCACCCGCTTCTACGCCCCCGCCACCCTGGCCGGCGAAACGGCCAGGAGCGGCTGGGTCGAGCCCGACCGCGAACCGTTCCCGTGGCGGCGCTAGGCGGGGGTGACCCCCGGGCCGGCAGGGCCTTTCGAAGAGGGAAGCGGCCGGGACGTGCGCGGGGCGGTCCGGTGCGCCGGCCCGTGCGGGCGGTCGCGGGGGTGCAGGCGCCGGTGCCGGCCGGGGTGGTGTGGGTCGGGGCGTGGCCGTTGGCGGTGGTCGCGGGCGCGGTCATGGTGTCGATGGCGTGGAGCCGGTCGACGGCGTGGAGCCGGCGGGCGGGCCGAGGAGGCGGCGGAGCCAGCGGGTCCGGGCGTCCTGCGCTTCCCGGCTGACGGCGGCCTCGGGGGCCAGGGTGTCGAAGCCGTGGAAGGCGCCCGGCCAGACGTGGAGCTCGGCCTGGCCGCCGGCCCGCCAGATCGCGTCGGCGTAGGCGATGTCCTCGTCGCGGAACATCTCGGCGGAGCCGACGTCGATGTAGGCCGGGGGCAGGCCGGAGAGGTCCGTGGCGCGGGCCGGGGCCGCGTGCGGCGGCGGGCCGGCGGCGGCGTGGCGGTCGCCGAGGTACGCCCGCCAGGCGGTGGTGAGGGTGGTGCGGTCCAGCGTGTCCAGGCCCGACATCTGGTGGCAGGAGACGGTGGCGGCCCGGTCGTCGAGCATCGGGGAGAGCAGGAGCTGCCCCAGGGGCCGGGGGCCGCCGCGGTCGCGGGTGAGCAGGGTGAGGGCGGCGGCGAGGCAGCCGCCGGCGCTCTTGCCGCCGACGACGATCCGGTCGGCGTCGACACCGAGTTCGGCCGCGTGGCCGGCCGCCCACACCAGGCCCGCGTAGCAGTCCTCCAGGGCCGCGGGGTAGGGGTCCCCGGGCGCCAGCCGGTACTCGACGGAGATCACCGCGAGGTCCAGCGGCAGGGCCCAGTGGCGGAGGATCCGCGGCAGTACCGACCAGGCGCTGCCCATGATCATCGCTCCGCCGTGCATGTAGTAGAGCAGGGGCAGGGGACCCGGGCGCCCGGACGGCCGCACGCTGACGAGGGTGACGTCGGGGGCGTCCGGGGGTCCGGGCACCCGGAGTTCCGCCACCTCGAAGAGGCCGTCGGCACGGAGGTCGCCGGCGGTCGGCCGGGACCGGGTCGCGGCGTCCCTCCGCTGGTGCTCCCGGAGGTTCTCGGGGGTGATCGGCTCCCTCGGACCCGTCGTCAGCGAGGCCGTTGCGGCGACCAGTTCGGGGTCGAGGGGCGGTGCGGGAGGCGGGGGCGGTGCGTGGACGGGGTCCTTCTGTTCACCCATGTGGTGTAGCCAACCACATGCCGCGGCACCCTGGTCCGGACGCCCGGCTCGACGGAGGATGTGGGCATGCGGAACCTGGTTCTCGTCGACGCCCCGTCCAACCTGGGGCTGCGCCCGCCCGCGCCGGGGACGGTGCCCGGGGTGTACAAGCTCGCCGGGGCCCTGCGCGAGCAGGGTCTGCTGGGCCGGCTCGGTGCCCGCGAGGGCGGGGTCGTGGTGCCGCCGCGCTACGACCGCGGCGGGTGGAAGGAGGGTGACGGGGTGTTCCACGCCGGGCCGCTCGCCGCGTACACCGTCGCCCTCGCCGACCGGCTCGAACGGCACCTGAGGGCCGGGGAGTTCCCCGTGGTGCTGGGCGGCGACTGCTCGATCCAGCTCGGCGCCTCGCTCGCCCTGCGGCGCCTCGGCCGTTACGGGCTGGCCGCCGTCGACGGCTCGGCCGACTTCCGCCATCCGGGGAACGAGGACGTCAACGGGCCCGTCGGGGCCGCAGGCGGGGAGGAGCTCGCCCTGGCGACCGGGCGCGGCCAGGCCGATCTGAGCGACCTGGAGGGGCTCGGCCCGTACCTGCGCGACGAGGACGTGCGCCTGTTCGGGCTGCGGGACGGCGACGGCGACCTGCCGGAGCTGCGCGGGGCCGGGATCTTCGCCGCCACCGTCGGGGAGATCCGCGAGCGGGGGGCCGCGGCGGTGGCCAGGCGCGCGCTGGACGGGCTGCTGCCGCCCGTCACCGACGGGTTCTGGGTGCACCTGGACGCCGACGTGCTGGATCCGAGCGTGATGCCGGCCGTGGACGGCCCCGACCCGGGCGGGTTGTTCCCGGCGGAGCTCGCCGGGCTGCTGCGGGTCCTGGTGGGGTCGCCGCGGTGCGTCGGCCTGAACGTGACGATCTACGACCCGGACCTCGACCCCGGGGGCCGGGCGGGGGCGCTGCTGGCGGACCTGGTGGTGGGGGCGTTCGCCTGAGGGCCCGGCGCCGCCCGGCCCCGCACCCGCACCCGGCCTCGCACCCGCACCCGCACCCGCACCCGCGTCGGCCCGGCCCGCCCCCGGGCACCGGCCGCGAGGGGGGTCATCGCACGGTTCCGTCCCACTGCCAGTCCGCGCGCCGGGGCAGGCCGGGGAGCGGGATGCGGCCCGTACACCACAGCAGGGTGTCGGACGGGGCGTGCCCGGACGGAGCGTCGGGGAAGAGGCGGTCGAGGACGGCGGTGCCGAGGCGGTCGGGCGGGGCCCAGGGCAGGCCGAGGGCGCGGGTGATGTCGTAGGTGTGGACGGTCAGTTCGGTGATCCCCATGGCGGCGAAACCGGCGGCGTCGGAGCGGCCCCAGGGGTGATGGGCGCGCGCGTCGGGAGTCGTGTCGCGGACGGTCGAGGTGAGGAGGGACGCGGCGATCCGGAGGCCGTCCAGGCAGTCGGGGACGGGGGCCTGCGGGTCGAGTGAGGCGAAGAGCGTGACGTAGCGGTCGTGGGGGCGGGAGATGAGCAGGCCCGTGTAGCCGGTCAGGCCGAGGGCGAGGTGGTCGAGGGTCTGGCGGCAGGTCCAGTCGAGGTCGTGGGCGGGACGTGACCAGTCCCGGCCGGCCACCTCGAGGAGGGCGGCCAGGCAGTGGTCGGTGGCGTCGGCCAGGAGGCGCGTCCATGGCGCGGCGGGAGGGGTGGTCGCCGGGTCGTGCGCGGGGCGGGTGGTGACGGCAGGTGTGCCGGTCATGCGTGGACTCCCCGGTTCCTCAGGACCTCGATCACGCTCGCGTAGCTGTCGGAGCCGTGGCCCGCTGCCTTGGCCCGTTCCATGGCGGACTTCAGGAGTTCGGGCAGGGCGTTGTCGATGCCGCGGGCCTCGGCGGCGTGGATGAGGTGGTCGACGGCGGCGATCTGGACGTCGACCGTGGCGTCGTCGCCGGGGTAGCGGCCGGCGTCCACCTGGGGGGCGTAGGTGGTCAGGAAGCCGGATACGGCGGTCAGCCAGCGGACCGCGACCGGGGTGAAGGCCGTGGCCGGTGTCTTCTCCGCGCCGACCAGCGCGGTGCCGTGCAGCCAGCCGGTCATGGTGGACCACATCAGGCCGAGCAGGGCGGCGTCGTAGAGGGAGGCGAGGCCGGGCTCGCTGCCCAGGTACAGGGGGTCGCCCAGGGACCCCAGGGTCGGGCGGTGGGTTTCGAAGGCGGTGTGGGAACCGCTGTAGAGGAACATCATCTCGGGGCTGCCGACCCCCGGCGGGGTGGTCATGATCGCGCCGTCGAGGTAGTCGGCGCCGTGGGACCGGGCCCAGGCGGCGGCCTCGGCGGCCTGCTCGGGGGAACCGGAGGAGAGGTTGACGAGGACCTTTCCGGCGAGGGAGCCGGCGACGGGATCGAGGATGGCGTGCAGCACCTCGTGGTCCAGGACGCACGCGAGGACCAGAGGGCTCGCCGCGATCGCCTCCTCGGGTGTCGCGGCCGCCCGGGCGCCCCGGTCGGCCAGCGGCCGTGCCCTGTGCGCCGAGCGGTTCCACACGGTGGTCCCGTGGCCGTGGTCCAGCAGTACGGAGGCCAGTGCCGAGCCCATCGAGCCCAGTCCGATGACGGTTACCGCCGGGTGATCAGAACGCATGTCACGACTTCCTGTTCGTCCGCCTCCGTGGCGGTCGGTCACGTGAGGACCAAGATCGCAGCGCTGGGTGGCCGGGAACAGTGGCACTGGTGACGCGGACCACCAAATTCCTGCCATACCCTTCGGGTCATGAATCCTGGTTCCGTCGCCTTGGTCGTGACCGAGGACATCGGACTGCCCTCCTGGGACCTGTACGAGCTGAGCATCCCGTGCACCGTCTTCGGAAAGCCGCAGCCCGACCTGGCCGACCCGTGGTACGACCTGCGGCTGTGCAGTACGGGCGAGCGTCGGCAGGACGGCTCCCGGACCGGGACGGGGCTGTCGTTGCGGACCCGCCACGGGCTCGACGACCTCGTCGGCGCCGACACCGTCATCGTGCCCTCGGTGCCCGACCCCTGTGTCGACGAGGGCAGGCCGCTGCCACGGGAACTGATCACGGCCCTGCGCCGCGCCCACGAGGCGGGCGCCCGCATGGTCTCCTTGTGCACCGGAGCCTTCGCCCTCGCCGAGGCGGGGCTGCTCGACGGACGGCGTGCCACCGCCCACTGGATGCACACCGCTCAACTGGCCGCGCGCTACCCGAAAGTGCAGGTCGACGACTCGGTGCTGTACGTGGACGACGGCGACGTGCTCACCAGCGCCGGGATGACCGCCGGACTCGACCTCTGCCTCCATCTGGTGCGCCGGGACCTGGGCGCGCACATCGCCAACCAGCTGGCCCGCCGGATGGTGGTGCCCGCTCACCGGCCCGGCGGACAGGCGCAGTTCGTCGACCTGTCCGTGCCCACCACCGACGACAGGAGCCTGGGGCCCGTACTGGACTGGGCCCGTACGAACCTGGACCGACCGCTGACGGTCGAGGACCTGGCCCGGCGCGCGGCGATGAGCACGCGGACCCTCCACCGGCGGCTCCTCGCGGCCACCGGGACGACCCCACTTCAGTGGCTCCTCAACCAGCGCCTGGCGCGGGCCCAGAGCCTGCTGGAATCGACGGCCCTGCCCATCGAGAAGGTCGCGGAGCTGAGCGGCCTCGGCACGGCGAACAACCTCCGCCACCACTTCCTCAAGCAGATCGGCGTGTCGCCGGGCGACTACCGACGGGCCTTCCCCCGGACGACGCCGGATTCGCCCCCGTCCCCGCTCGGCCGGGGCTGAGCGGGCCGCCCGCTCACGTCGCCGCTCCTCGGTCAGGGGGTGGGGCGGGGGCGGCGGATGAGGAGGGCGGTGGTGAGGGCCAGGAGGGCGCAGGTGGCACCGGCGGTGAAGCCGGCGGACATGGCGGACGTGGGGGACGCGGCACCGGCCCGGGTGGCCACCGAGACCAGCATGGCCAGGCCCAGGGAGCCGCCCAGGGTCTGCACGGCGTTGAGGACGCTGGAGGCGGCGCCCGCCTCGTCGGGGCGCAGCCCGGAGGTGGCGAGCACGGTGGGCGGGATGACGCAGCAGGCCATGCCGGCGCCGAGGAGGAGCAGGGCGGGCAGGATGCCGGTGGGGTAGCCGGTGGTTCCGGACAGCTGGGAGAGCCAGACGTTGCCGGCGACCAGCAGGGTGGCGCCGGATGCCATGAGCCGGCGGGGGCCGAGGCGGCGTTCGGCGCGTACGGCGAGGCCGGCGGTGGCGGCCATGGCGGCGGGCAGCGGGGTCAGGGCGAGGGCGGCGGTGAGGGCGCCGTACCCGGCGAGCTGCTGGAAGTACTGGTTGAGGAAGAAGTAGGCGCCCATGATCGAGCCGGGGACGGCGAGGGTGCCGGCGTAGGCGAGGACGCGGTCGCGGCTGTGGAACAGGCGCAGCATGACGACGGGCTGTTCGGCGCGGCGCTCGATCGTCGTGAACAGGACGAAGAGCAGGGCGCCGGCGGCGGTGCAGGCCACGGCGGCGATGTCGGTGGGGCCGTGTTCGGCGGCGCGGGCGAGGCCGTGGACGACGCAGGCTGCGCCGAGCGCCGAGGTGAGGGCGCCGGCGAGGTCGAAGCGGCCGGGGTTGCGGCGGGTCTCGGTGATGGTGCCGGGGGCCAGGACGAGGACGGCGAGGATGGCCAGGCCGAGCGGCACGTTGAGGTAGAGCACCCAGCGCCAGGAGCTGAGGGAGGTGAGGGCGCCGGCGAGGAGCAGCCCGCCGGCGGTGCTGACGGCACCGGCGGCGGTGCAGACGGCGATGGCCCGTTTCCGGGGTGCTCCCTCGGCGAACATGGACAGGACGAGGGCGAGTCCGCTGGGGGCGGCGAGGGCGGCGCCGATGCCCTGGAGGACGCGGACGGCGACGAGGAGTTCGGCGCCGGTGGCGAGGCCGCGGAGTGCGGCGGCGGCGGTGAACAGGGCGACGCCGGTGACGAACACGCGGCGGCGGCCGAGGATGTCGCCGGCCCGGCCGCCGAGGAGCAGCAGTCCGCCGAAGGCGAGCAGGTAGGCGTTGAGGACCCAGGAGGAGCCGGGCGCGGACAGCCCGAGGTCGGTGCGCATGCCGGGCAGGGCGATGTTCACGATGGCGTCGTCGAGCTGGATCATCGCGTTGCAGCCGGCGATGACGGCGAGCGCCAGGCCTGGGCGGGGCGGGCGCACGGTGCGACCGGTGCGACCGGTGCCGCGGGTGTCGCCGGTGCCGTGGGTGTCGCCGGTGGCCGGGGGCGCCCCGGGGAGCGGGGTGGTGGACGGTGCGGTCGTCATGGCCCTGCCTCCGGTGCTCGCGGGTGTCCTCCCGGACGGTCCCAGCGGGCGCTGGAGGGCCGCTCGACGAAGGGCGGACGCGTGGTCAGGGGCGGGGCATGCGGCGGAAGTACGTCCAGCTGGACTCGTTGGGTTCGGTCCACCGCTCGGGGGCCCGGGTGAACTCGGGGTGGTGGGCGGTGATGTGGCGGTGGAGCCGCTCGGGCAGGGTCTCGGAGGGGCCGAGTTTGCGGCCGCGGCAGTGGAAGACGAGGCCGCCGGGGCGAGGTCCCTGTTCCATCCAGGGCAGCCAGGGGGACATGCGGGTCCAGGTCATGGTGGCGGGGACGCTGGGGGCGCCGGTGGTGAGGACGTCGGCGGGGGCGAAGAACTGGAAGAGTTCCAGGGCCCGGTAGGTGTCGTCGGCGGAGTTGGCGGGGTATTCGGCGACGGGCAGCGGTGAGGGGTAGGAGAGGGGGATCTCCAGGCTGAAGCAGAGCTGGTCGCCGAGGTCGGTGGTGGGGATGGGGAAGGGCCGCAGGTGCAGGTTGGCGGGGTCGTTCCAGACGTGGACGACCTTCTTGTCCTGCCAGGTGTCGAGGATCTCGCGGGTGCGGGGGTCGAGGTAGGCGGCGGCTTCGCGGGTGAGGAGGCGGTAGCCGGTGCCGGTCTCGTCGGGGACGAGGCGGGAGACGTTGACGCCCTCGAAGCCGAAGAGGTGCCGGTAGTCCTCCTGGGGGCCGAAGGAGTGCACGTCTCCGGTCCAGTGGAAGGTGACCTCGCTGCCGTCCAGGGCGGCGCGGGTGCGGGCGAAGGCCCGCAGGGTCTCGGCCGGGGTGGCGGGGGTGGTGGAGGTGGTGGGCTTCGGCGAGGTCATGGGGTCCACTCTGGGCGGGGCGGCCCGGCCCGGCAAGGGCGCGCCGGGCGGCGCCGGTCAGTCGCGGCCGGGGTCGAGCAGGAGCTTCTTCTGCGGCTTGCCCATGGCGTTGCGTGGCAGCGAGGGCACGAACCGGACCTCGCGGGGCCGTTTGTGGACGGAGAGGTGGGCGGCGACGTACTCGGTGAGCTCCTCGCCGGTGACGCCCTCGGCGACGACGAAGGCGACGATGCGCTGGCCCAGGTCGGGGTCGGGGAGGCCGACGACGGCGGCCTCCCGCACGCGGGGGTGGTCCAGCAGGGCGTTCTCGACCTCGCCGGCGCCGATGCGGTAGCCGCCGGACTTGATGAGGTCGGTGGAGGCTCGGCCCACGATGCGGTGGACGCCGTCGGCGGGGTCGATGGCCGCGATGTCGCCGGTGCGGAACCAGCCGTCGGCGGTGTAGGCGGCGGCGGTGGCGGCCGGGTCGTTCAGGTAGCCGGAGAACAGGGTGGGTCCGGTCAGCTGGAGTTCGCCGATGTCGGCGCCCGGTTCGGCGGCGATACGGGTGCGGATGCCGGGCAGCGGGGTGCCGACGGTCCCGGGGCGCGGCGGGGTGCCGGCCCGGCCGCTGACGGTGATCAGGGTCTCGGTCATGCCGTAGCGCTCGACGGGGCGGTGGCCGGTGAGTCGTTCGAGCGCGTGGGAGACGGCGGTGGGCAGCGCGGCGCTGCCGGAGACGAGGAGCCGGGCGCCGGACAGCGCTTCGGCTGCGGCGGGGTCGCGGGCGACGCGGGTCCAGACGGTGGGGACGCCGAAGTAGAGGCTGCCGCCGGCTTCGGCGTAGGCGCCGGGGGTGGGGCGGCCGGTGTGGACGAGGCGGGAGCCGGTGCGCAGGGCGCCGAGGACGCCGAGGACCAGGCCGTGGACGTGGAACAGGGGCAGGCCGTGGACGAGGGTGTCGTCGGGGGTCCAGGCCCAGGCGGCGGCGAGGGCGTCGAGGTCGGCGGCGAGGGCGTCGGCGCCGAGGGCGACGCCCTTGGGCGGGCCGGTGGTGCCGGAGGTGTAGAGGACCAACGCGGGTTCGGCGGGGACGGGTTCGGCGGGCGCGCGGTCCGGGGCGTTAACGCCGTTAACGCCGTTAACGCCACTGGCGCTCCTGACGGCGCCGACGCCGCTGGGGCCTGCCTCGGCGGGGAGCCAGCGGGCGGTGCGGCGGGCGAAGTCGACGGCGAGTTCGGCCGCCCCGGAGTGGGCGAGGATGTGGCCGCGTTCGGCGGGGCCGGCGTCCGGCGGGAGCGGTACGACGGGCACTCCGGCGAGCAGGCCGCCGGCCACCGCGGCGACCGTCTCCAGGGTGGGGGTGGCGGTGACCGCGAACGCGGGGGCTCCGGCGGCTTCGGCGGCCACCGCGCGGGCCGCGGCGAGCAGTTCCTCGTACGAGGTGCTGCGGCCGGCCACGGTGAGCGCGTCGGGGCGGTCCTCGAAGGTGCCGGTGAGAGCGGTCAGCACGGCGGGCGACTCCCCTTGTCGTTCGGAGCGTTCAGCTTACGGGGCGGGGCCGGCCGCCGGCCGGTACGGGGTCCGGCCGGGCCGTGCCGGCGCCGGGGCCCGCCGGTCAGGACGCCCAGGAGCGGGGAGCGGTGTACGGGGTCATCCGGGGTGCGCGCGGGGGCAGCCGGTGCACCGAGGCGCGGGTGTCCTGCTGCTCCTGCTGTTCGTGCTCGTGGAGCAGCCGCAGCCGGGCGGTGAGCAGGACGGCGATGGCGGCGACCTCCTCCGCGGTGGGGTTGCCCGCCGTGATCCGCATGGCGGCCAGGGTGAGGGCCGTGCTCTCGTCGGCGCTCACAGGGGGAGGTTCCCGTGCTTGCGGCCGGGCAGGGCGGCGTGCTTGGCGCGGAGCATGTCGAGCGCCGCGATGAGCCGGGAGCGGGTGTCGGCGGGGTCGATGACGTCGTCGACGAGTCCGCGTTCGGCGGCGTAGTAGGGGTGCATGAGTTCCGTCTGGTACTCCTTGATGCGCCGGGCGCGGGTGGCCTCCGGGTCGTCGGAGGCTGCGATCTCGCGGCGGAAGATGACGTTGGCGGCGCCTTCGGCGCCCATCACGGCGATCTCGTTCGAGGGCCAGGCCAGGGCGATGTCGGCGCCGATGGAACGGGAGTCCATGACGATGTAGGCGCCGCCGTAGGCCTTGCGCAGGACCAGGCTGATCCGCGGGACGGTGGCGTTGCAGTAGGCGTAGAGCAGCTTGGCTCCGTGCCGGATGATGCCGTTGTGCTCCTGGTCGACGCCGGGGAGGAAGCCCGGTACGTCGATCAGGGTGATCAGCGGGATGCTGAACGCGTCGCAGAACTGGACGAAGCGGGCCGCCTTCTCGGAGGCCTGGATGTCGAGCACGCCGGCCAGGTGGGCGGGCTGGTTGGCGACGATGCCGACGACCTGTCCGCCCATGCGGGCCAGGGCGCAGACCACGTTCTGCGCCCACTGGCCGTGGACCTCGAAGTAGTCGCCGTGGTCGACGACCTCCTCGATGAGGTCGCGGATGTCGTAGCCCTGGGTGGAGCGGGCGGGGACGAGGTCCAGCAGCGATTCGCAGCGCCGGTCGGCGGGGTCGTCCAGGTCGCCGGCCGGGGCGAGTTCGCGGTTGTTGGCGGGCAGCAGGGAGAGCAGGTGGCGGACGTCCTCGAGGCAGCTGCGCTCGTCGTCGTAGGCGAAGGCGGCCACGCCGGAGGTGGCGGCGTGGGAGTCGGCGCCGCCGAGGTGCTCCATGGTGACGGCCTCGCCGGTGACCGCCTGGACCACGTCGGGGCCGGTGATGAACATCTGGGAGGTGCCGCGCACCATGAAGACGAAGTCGGTGAGGGCCGGCGAGTACGCGGCGCCTCCGGCGCAGGGGCCGAGGATGACGGAGATCTGGGGGATGACGCCGGAGTTGCGGACGTTGCGCTGGAAGATGCCGCCGTAGCCGGCGAGGGCGGTGACGCCTTCCTGGATGCGGGCGCCGGCGCCGTCGCAGAGGCCCACGACGGGGGCTCCGGCGGCCTCCGCGAGGTCCATCAGCTTGTGGATCTTCTCGGCGTGGGCCTCGCCCAGGGCGCCGCCGAAGATGCGGAAGTCGTGGGCGTAGGCGAAGACGGTGCGGCCGTGCACCTTGCCCCAGCCGGTGACGACGCCGTCGGTGTGGGGCTTCTTGTCCTCCAGGCCGAAGCCGGTGGCGCGGTGCCGCCGCAGCCCTTCGACCTCGTTGAACGTGTTCTCGTCGAACAGGATCTCGATGCGCTCGCGGGCGGTCAGCTTGCCCTTGGCGTGCTGGGCCGCGGTGGCCCGCTCGCCCGGTCCCGCCTCGGCGGATTCCCGTACGGCGTGGAGTTCGGCGGTCCGCTCGCGCAGCGTGGTGAAACGCGCCGCCTCCAGCGGTGTTTGTTCGACGATGCTCATTGAAGCGGGGCCCTTTCGACACAGTGGCACCGGGTACGGCCGGTGTCGGAGCGGCCATCATCAGAAGCCGGACTCAACACGCGCTCGAAATCCGCCCAAGCCGGTCCCGGCGGGGCGGCGGGCCCGGTGCCGGCGCGTCCCGGCGGGCGGCGGGGTGGTGTGACGTCGACCTCTGGTCCAGCGGTCCTCGACCGTTCCCCACCAGAGTCCTGAGCACATCTCATACGTCTGGAGAGCCATGCCCCGTCGCCTGTTCACCTCGGAATCCGTGACCGAGGGCCACCCCGACAAGATCGCCGACCAGATCAGCGACTCGATCCTCGACGCGCTGCTGCGCGAGGACCCCGCGTCCCGCGTCGCCGTGGAGACCCTGATCACCACCGGTCAGGTCCACATCGCGGGCGAGGTCACCACCTCCGCCTACGCCGACATCCCCGCCCTGGTGCGGGAGAAGATCCTGGAGATCGGTTACGACTCCTCCGCGAAGGGCTTCGACGGCGCTTCCTGCGGCGTGTCGGTGTCGATCGGTGCGCAGTCCCCGGACATCGCCCAGGGTGTCGACACCGCCTACGAGTCGCGGGTCGAGGGTGCCGCGGGTGAGGGAGGGGACGAGCTGGACCGGCAGGGCGCGGGCGACCAGGGCCTGATGTTCGGATACGCCACCGACGAGACGCCGAACCTGATGCCGCTGCCGATCGAGCTGGCGCACCGGCTCTCCCGCCGACTGACCGAGGTCCGCAAGGACGGCACCGTCCCCTACCTGCGCCCGGACGGCAAGACGCAGGTCACCATCGAGTACCTCGGCAGCCACGCCGTGCGTCTCGACACGGTGGTGGTGTCCTCGCAGCACGCGGCCGACATCGACCTCGACACGCTCCTGACGCCCGACATCCGGGAGTACGTGGTCGAGCACGTGCTCGGGGAGCTCGTCGAGGACGGCATCAAGCTGGACACCGAGGGCTACCGGCTGCTGGTCAACCCGACCGGCCGGTTCGAGATCGGCGGCCCGATGGGTGACGCCGGCCTGACCGGACGCAAGATCATCATCGACACGTACGGCGGCATGGCCCGCCACGGCGGCGGTGCCTTCTCCGGCAAGGACCCGTCCAAGGTCGACCGTTCGGCCGCCTACGCCATGCGCTGGGTCGCCAAGAACGTCGTCGCCGCGGGCCTGGCCTCCCGCTGCGAGGTCCAGGTCGCCTACGCCATCGGCAAGGCCGAGCCCGTCGGCCTGTTCGTGGAGACCTTCGGGACGGGCGTGGTCGCCCAGGAGCGGATCGAGAAGGCCATCGCCGAGGTGTTCGACCTCCGCCCGGCCGCGATCATCCGCGACCTCGACCTGCTCCGCCCCATCTACACCCAGACCGCCGCCTACGGCCACTTCGGCCGCGAGCTGCCGGACTTCACCTGGGAGCGCACCGACCGGGCCGAGCGGCTGAAGTCCGCCGCCGGGCTCTGACCAGCGGGCCAAGTGCGTTTTCGATCCCGAGGAGATTCCCGACGTGCGCATCGCCGTAACCGGTTCCATCGCCACCGACCACCTGATGGTCTTCCCCGGCCGGTTCGCGGATCAGCTGATCCCCGACCAGCTCGCCCATGTCTCCCTGTCCTTCCTCGTCGACGGGCTGGAGGTGCGCCGCGGCGGGGTCGCGGCCAACATCGCCTTCGGTCTCGGCGGCCTCGGCCTCACTCCCCTGCTGGTCGGGGCGGTGGGCGGCGACTTCGCCGAGTACGAGGTGTGGCTCAAGGAGCACGGGGTCGACACGGGGGCCGTCCGCGTCTCGGCGGAGCGGCAGACCGCCCGGTTCATGTGCATCACCGACGAGGACGCCAACCAGATCGCGGCGTTCTACGCGGGCGCCATGCAGGAGGCCCGGGACATCGACCTGGCGGCGCTGACCGCGCCCGGGGCGGACCGGCCCGATCTGGTGCTGGTCTCCCCGAACGACCCGGCGGCCATGCTCCGCCACACCGCGCAGTGCCGGGAACTGGGTCTGCCGTTCGCCGCCGACCCGTCGCAGCAGCTCGCCCGGCTGGACGGCGCGGAGGTGCGGGAGCTGGTGACCGGCGCCCGCTGGCTGTTCACCAACGAGTACGAGGCCGCGCTCCTGCTGGAGCGGACCGGCTGGGACCGCGAGCAGGTCCTTGGCGTGGTGGGTTCCTGGGTCACCACCCTGGGCGAGGCCGGGGTCCGGATCGACCGGCGGGGCCACGACCCGGTGGTCGTCCCCGCCGTCCCGGACGCCGCCGTGGCCGATCCGACGGGTGTCGGTGACGCCTTCCGGGCCGGTTTCCTGGCGGGTGTGGCCCGGGGCCTGGCGGTCGAGCCGGCCGCCCGGCTGGGCTGCGTGCTGGCCGCCGAAACGCTGGGCGTGGTGGGCTCCCAGGCCTACGAGGTCGATCCCGGGCGGCTGTCGGCCGCCGCGGCGCGCGCCTACGGCGCCGACGCGGCCGAGCTGCTGGCCCCGGTCCTGGGCGACCGCTGACCTCCGGGGGGCCTCCCCCGGCGTGCCGGGCCACCGCGCGGCACGCACCCTTCATCTTCCGCACTCTCGAAACAAGGAGTACCCATGCCTTCGCAGGCACCCGCCGGTTTCACGGATTACAAGGTCGCGGACATCTCGCTGGCCGAGTTCGGCCGCAAGGAGATCACCCTCGCCGAGCACGAGATGCCCGGCCTGATGTCGATCCGCCGTGAGTACGCGGCCGCGCAGCCCCTCGCGGGCGCGCGCATCACCGGCTCCCTGCACATGACGATCCAGACCGCGGTGCTGATCGAGACCCTGGTCGCCCTCGGCGCCGAGGTCCGCTGGGTCTCCTGCAACATCTTCTCCACCCAGGACCACGCGGCGGCCGCCGTCGCCGCCGCCGGCATCCCGGTGTTCGCCTGGAAGGGCGAGACGCTGGAGGAGTACTGGTGGTGCACCGAGCAGGCCCTCACCTGGCCCGGCCAGGACGGGCCGAACATGATCCTGGACGACGGCGGTGACGCCACCCTGCTGGTCCACAAGGGCGTGGAGTACCAGAAGGCGGGCGCCGTTCCCGACCCGGCCACGGCCGACAACGAGGAACTCGCCGTCGTCCTCGGGCTGTTGCAGAACACCAAGCTGGACTGGGTCAAGCTCGCGTCCGGCATCCGCGGCGTGACGGAGGAGACCACCACGGGTGTGCACCGCCTGTACGAGATGATGCAGGAGGGCACGCTGCTCTTCCCGGCGATCAACGTGA
>NZ_JBIBBM010000026.1:0-35513 GCF_042900645.1 Streptomyces sp. NPDC012888
TACATGGTGAACATGACGGGCTGGATGACGTCCAGGCGGTGCCAGTGGGTGGTGTCGGCGGTGCGCAGGATGGTTTCGATCGACCGGCCGTTCAGGTACGGGGCGAGAGCGGCATCGCAGTCGCGTACCGCTTCCGCGAACGCCGGTGACTGCTCCAACAGCTCGCGGCCCATGTCGGCCCACTCGCTGCCCTGGCCGGGGAAGACGAACACCACACCGCCCCGCTCCACCGCCGAAGCCGTGACGATGTCGCTGTGAGACCGTCCCTCCGCCAGCATCCGGAGCAGCTCCGCCGCCCGCGCGGAAGAGTCGGCCACCACGCCCGCCCGTTCGGCGAAGTGCGTGCGGGACCGCGCCGCCGTGAACGCGACGTCGGCGAGCGGGACGTCCGGGTGCTCGGTCAGCCAGTCCGCCCACCGCCCGGCCTGCTCGCGCAGCGCGGCCTGGTCCGAAGCGGATACGACGACGGGCAGGCTACGAGCCGGCCCGGCCCCCGCAGCGGCCCGAGCGGGCTCGGGCGCCTCCTCGATGACGACGTGGGCGTTCGTACCGCTGAGACCGAACGAGGACACACCCGCCCGCCGCACCCGCTCCCCGCGCTCCCACGCCCGGGCCTCCCGCAGCAGGTTCAGGCCGGTGGACTCCCAGTCGATGTGTGCGCTGGGCTCCTCCGCGTGGAGGGTCTTGGGCAGCATCTCGTGCTGGAGCGCCAGGATCATCTTGATCACGCCGTTGACGCCCGCCGCCGCCTGCGTGTGGCCGATGTTGGATTTGGCCGACCCGAGGTGGACCTCGTGCCGTCCGAAGACTTCGGCGAGCGCACCGGCTTCGATGGGGTCGCCGAGGGAGGTCCCGGTGCCGTGTGCCTCGATGGCGTCGATGTCGGTCGGGGCGAGGCGGGCGGCGGCCAGTGCGTCGTGGATGACGCGCTGCTGGGACGGCCCGTTCGGAGCGGTCAGGCCCTGGCTGCGCCCGTCCTGGTTGACGGCCGAGCCACGCATCACCGCCAGTACCCGGTCCCCGTCCCGCTCGGCCGCGGACAGCCGCTTCAGTACCACCATGCCGACGCCCTCGGACCAGCCGGCCCCGTCCGCCCGCGCCGAGAAGCTCTTGCAACGGCCGTCCGGAGACGTCGTCCTGAGCCGGCTGAACTCCACGAACGACGTCGGCGTCGACATCACCGTCACGCCGCCGACCAGCGCCAGGTCGCATTCGCCCTGCCGGAGGGCGCCGGCGGCCAGGTGCATGGCGACGAGCGACGAGGAGCAGGCCGTGTCGATGGTGACGGCCGGTCCCTGAAGTCCGAGCGCGTACGACACGCGGCCGGAGACGATGCTCCCCGCGTTGCCCGTACCGAGATACCCGTCCAGGGCCTCGAGACCTTGCCCCTGACGGTCGTAGTCGGAGCTCATCGCCCCCAGGTAGACGCCGGTCCGGCTGCCGCCCAGCGAATCGGGCCGGATGCCGGCCCGCTCCAGCGCCTCCCAGGCGGTTTCGAGTACGAGCCGCTGCTGCGGGTCCATCGACAGCGCCTCACGCGGCGAGATCCCGAAGAAGGCCGCGTCGAACCCCGCCACGTCCTCGAGGAACCCGCCCTCGCGGGTGTAGCTCTTGCCGACCGCCTCCGGGTCGGGGTCGTACAGGTCCAGCCCGTCCCAGCGGGAGGGGAGACCGCCGATCGCGTCGCCACCCGCCACGAGCAGCTCCCAGAAGCCCTCGGGTGTGTCGATCCCCCCGGGCAGGCGGCACGCCATGGACACGATCGCGATCGGGTCGTCGGCCGGGGAGGCCAAGCCCGGCTGCCAGTTGGTGACGTCGGCCGGGTCCGGCCCGGCGTCGAGGTCGAGGCGGTCGAGCAACAGGCCGGCCACGGCAGCGGGAGTCGGATAGTCGAAGGCGAGCGTGGCCGGCAGGGTGATTCCGGTCGCGGCGGACAGCTGACGCCGGAGCTCCACCGCCATCAGCGAGTCCAGGCCCTGCTCGGAGAAGAGCTGCTGTGGCTTGATGCTCTCGCCGTCCGCGACACCCAGTACCACCGCGGCCTCGCGCTGTACGAGCCGCAGCAGGAACTGCATGCGCTCGGGCTCGGCGAGCGGCAGCAATTGCCGTTGCAGGGCGTAGGCGTACCCATCCGTGCCCTCGGCACTCGCCCTAGCACGGTTCGCCCGTACGCGCACCAAGCCGCGCAACAGTCCGGGGACCTCCTCCCCGGACTCGGCCGCCGCCCGCTGCAGAGCAGCCGCTTCGAGCTTGACGGGGACGAGGTGCGCGTGGGGCTGTTCGAGCGCCGCGTCGAGGGCGGCCAACGCCTGGCCGGTCGTGAGCGCACCGATCCCGCGCCGTGACAGCCGTGCCAGTTCGGCCTGCCCCAGGTGTGCGGCCAGTCCAGTGCCGTCCTGCTGCTGCCAGAGGCCCCAGGAGAGGCTGGTGGCGGGCAGGCCCTGGTTGCGGCGGAGCACGGCGAGCGCGTCGAGGGCCGTGTTGGCGGCCGCGTAGTTGCTCTGGCCACTGCTGCCGAGGACACCGGACGTGGAGGAGAAGAGCACGAACGCGGCGAGGTCGAGGCCGAGTTCGGTGGACACCTCGTGCAGGTGGAGGGCGCCGAGGGCCTTGGGCGCCATGACGTGTGCGAGTCGTTCGGTGGTTTGGTCGGTGAGGAGTCCGTCGTCGAGGACGGCGGCGAGGTGGAAGATCCCGGTCCAGGGACGGGAGGGATCGACCCCCGTCAGGAGTGTCCGGACTTGCCGCTCGTCAGCGACGTCGCACGCGAGGACCTGGACGGTCTCGGCCCCGGCGTCGGTCAGTTCGCCGATCAGGTCGTGGATACCGGGGGCTTGGTCGCCGCGGCGGCTGGTGAGGACGAGGTGGCGGATGCCGTGCCGGGTCACGAGGTGGCGGGCGAGGGCCCGGCCCAGCTCGCCGGTGCCGCCGGTGATCAGGACCGTGCCTGCCGGGTCGAGACGTCGGCCCTCTGCGTCGGTCTCGTCAGTGGCGCGGACCAGCCGTGGGGCGAGGACCTGTCCGTCACGGAGGACGAGCTCCGGTTCCCGCTTGACGGACAGGACAGGCGCCAGGTCCTCATCGGCGGTTGAGGCGTCGATGAAACGGATGACGCGTTCGGGGTGTTCGTTGCGTGCGGAGCGGGCGAGTCCCCAGAGAGCGGCCTGGGCGGGGTCGTCGATGGCGCCGCTCGTGACGAGGACGAGTTCGCCGGTCGTCGTGGCGTCGGTGAGGGCTTCCTGGAGGGCGGTCAGGCCGCGTGACGCGATCTCGGTGGCGGTGCCGGTCCAGGCGCGGGCGTCGATGACGGTCCGCTCGGCCGCTGCCGTCACCGGGCTGGTGACCGGCTGGAACTCCACCCGGTACAGGTGATCCACCGGAGCGGTCGTCCGCATCTGGTCGGCGGTCACCTCCCGCAGGTGCAGCCGACCGGCAGCAACCGGCTCACCGGCCGGGTCCGACAGCCAGAGATCAAGAGCAGCGCCCGACGTGTCGACATCCGCACGGACACGGAACTCCGTTCCGCCGACCGCCGACAGCTCGACGTCCGTCCACTCGACCGGAAGCAGGACCCCCGTCGAACGTTCCTGCGCGGCCGCCGATCCCTTCAGGACGTGCAGCGCGGCGTCCAGGAGCGCCGGGTGGATGCCGAAGTCTCCCGCGGGCACCTCTTCCGGGAGCCGGACGAGCCCGTAGGCGCTCTGCTCGTCCCGCCAGAGTTCGGTCAGGCCCTGGAAGGCCGGTCCGTAGTCGATGCCCTGTTCGCGGAAGTGCTCGTAGAAGTCGCTCAGGTCGACCCGCTCGCTCCCGGCGACGGGCCACTGGCGCAGTGACTCGAAGCCTGCGGCGGCGGGTCCCCGGCTTTCGCCCAGTCGGCCGCCGGCGTGCTGGGTCCAGGACTCGTCGCGCCGGCTGAACACGGCGACGTGTCCCTGGTTGACGGTGACCTGGAGGCGCAGGTCGCCCTCCTCGGGCAGGACGAGCGGCTCCAGCAGGGTGAGCTCCTCGACCCGGCCGCGCCCCACGTGGTGGCCGACGGCGAGTGCGAGGTCGAGCAGGGCCGTACCCGGCGCGATCACGGTGCCGAACACGGCATGGTCGTTGAGCCAGGGGAACTCGCGGCGCGAGATCCGGCCGCTGAAGACGTGTCCCTCACCATCGGCGAGCACGGTCACCGCACCGAGCCACGGGTGCTCCGCCGTCTCCAGCCCCACCGACGCAACATCACCCGACGAGTTGATGCGCTGCCAGTACCGCTCGCGTTGGAAGGCGTAGGTGGGGAGGTCGAGGTGGGTTCCGGTGCCGAGGGCGGGTGTCCAGTCGATGGTGTGGCCGTGGTTGTGGAGTTCGACGAGTGCGGTCAGGAAGCCCTGCACCTCGTTGGTGTGGCGTTGGGTGGTGGGGGTGAGGTGGCTGGTGGTGTCTTCGGGCAGGTTTTCGGCGGTGAGGGGGGTGAGGACCGCTTGGGGTCCGATTTCGAGGTAGTGGCGGGTGCCGGTCTGGTCGAGGTGGTGGATCTGCTGGTCGAAGTGGACGGTGTCGCGGATGTGCCGGACCCAGTAGTCGGCGTCCCGCTGGCCGTCGACGGGTGGCATGTCGATGGTGGGCGGGTTGTAGGTCAGCGTGCGGGTGATCTGGTGGAAGGCGTCGAGCATGGGTTCCATCAGGGTGGAGTGGAACGCGTGCGAGACGGTCAGGCGCCGCGTCTTGTGACCCCGCTCCTCCAGGACCGCAGCCAGCGCGAGGACGGCCTCTTCGCCACCGGAGAGAACCACTGACTGCGGCCCGTTGACGGCGGCAATGTCGACATTGCCGGTGATCAGTTCACGGACGTCTGTCTCGCCGGCGCGGACGGAGACCATGGCCCCGCCGCGGGGCAGTTCGCCCATCATCCGGGCTCGGGCCGCTACGAGGGTGCAGGCGTCGGCCAGGGACAGGACGCCGGCGATGTGTGCTGCGGCGATCTCGCCGACGGAGTGCCCGGTGACCGCATCGGGCTGGATCCCGAAGGATTCCACGAGCCGGTAGAGAGCGACTTCGTAGGCGAAGAGGGCGGGTTGGGTGATGTGCGTGTCGTGGATGTCGTCGCTGGAGGAGAACGCGATCTGCTTCACGTCCTCCTCGAAGTGCGCGCAGACGGTGTCGAAGGCTTCGGCGAAGGCGGGGAACGCCTGGTACAGGTCGCGGCCCATGCCCGGGCGCTGCGCGCCCTGCCCGGAGAACAGGAACGCCAGACGCGGCGGTGTACCCGCAGCCGCCGGGCCGACCCCACCGCCGGCGTCGGCGATGGCTCGCAGTCCGGTGATCAGTTCGTTCATCGACCCTGCGACGACACCGGCCCGGTAGGGGAAGACCGTGCGCCGGGCAGCCGAGTACGCGACGTCCGCGAGCACCGATTCCGGGCGCTCCTCCAGCCACTCCGCCAGCCGGCCCGCCTGGCCCCGTACCGCCCCCTCGGTGCGCCCGGAGACCACCACGGGAACCGCGGGCAGCAGTCGGCCCGGGCCATCGGCCGGGGGCTCCGCAGCCACGGTCACCGGTGCTTCCTCCACCACCAGGTGCGCGTTGGTGCCGCTCAGCCCGAACGACGAAACGCCCGCGCGCCGGACCCGCTCGCCCTTGGGCCAGTCACGGGCCTGCTGGAGCAGGGTGAGGCCACTGTCCGCCCAGTCGACGTGCGGGCTGGGCTCTTCCGCGTGCAGGGTCTTGGGCAGCATCTCGTGCTGGAGTGCCAGCACCATCTTCATCAGGCCGATCACACCCGCCGCCGCCTGGGCGTGTCCCAGGTTGGACTTGGACGACCCGAGGAAGACCTCGTGCCGTCCGAAGACTTCGGCGAGCGCACCGGCTTCGATGGGGTCGCCGAGGGAGGTCCCGGTGCCGTGTGCCTCGACGGCGTCGATGTCCTGCGGCTTGAGGCGGGCGGCTGCCAGAGCGTCGTGGATGACGCGCTGCTGGGACGGCCCGTTCGGAGCGGTCAGGCCCTGGCTGCGCCCGTCCTGGTTGACCGCCGAGCCACGGATCACCGCCAGCACCCGGTCCCCGTCCCGCTCGGCCGCCGACAGCCGCTTCAGCAGTACGACACCACAGCCCTCGGCCCACCCCACACCGTCGGCCCCCGCCGAGAAGCTCTTGCAGCGCCCGTCCGCGGCCATCCCCTTGAGCCGGCTGAACTCCACCAGCAGGGAAGGGGTCGACATGACCGTGACCCCGCCCGCGAGCGCGAGGTCGCACTCGCCCTGGCGCAGGGCAGTGGCCGCCAGGTGCAGGGCCACGAGCGAGGACGAGCAGGCCGTGTCGATCGTGACCGCCGGCCCCTGTAGTCCCAGCGCGTACGACACACGGCCCGAGACGACGCTGCTGGCGTTGCCGGTCTTCACGTAGCCGTCGAGGGCGGCGAAGTCGTGCCCCTGGTGGTTGCCGTAGTCGGTGCTCATCGTGCCGAGGTAGACGCCGGTACGGCTCTCCCGGAGCGACTCCGGCCGGATCCCCGCCCGCTCAAGCACCTCCCAGGACGTCTCCAGCGCCAGCCGCTGCTGCGGGTCCATCGACAGCGCCTCGCGCGGCGAGATCCCGAAGAAGGCCGCGTCGAACCCCTCCACGCCCTCCAGGAACCCGCCCTCGCGCGCGTAGCTCTTTCCGACGGCCTCCGGATCGGGGTCGTAGTAGTCCAGGCCCTCCCAGTGGGAGGGAGACCCGCCGACGGCGTCGCCGCCACCGGCCAGCAACTTCCAGAAGCCCTCCGGGGTGTCGATCCCGCCGGGGAGACGACACGCCATCGAAACGACCGCGATCGGCTCGTGGAAGCGTGCGTCCAGGTCCGCCGCACGCTTCTGGAGGAGGCGGATGGCGGGCAGAGCGCGTTCCAGTTGGGCCTGGTCCGGTTGAGTCATCTCTGGGGGCTTCCTCTGCGTGACGGTGTCGGTTTCGGTGGGGGAGTGGGGATCAGCCGTCCGCCCCGGCGGCTTCGAGGAACGCGTTCAGCTCGGCGTTGATGTCGTCGATCGACCGCTCCTCCGGGTCCGGCCCGGCGGACGTGGGCGACGCCGCGGCTGGCGGCGCGCCTGCGCCGTCGGCGGCGGGGCCGTCGTCCTCCCGCGTCGTCAGGTCCACGAGTGCGTCGAGCAGGCCACTGCGCTGGAGCCGGTCCGCGGAGACACGTTCCAGTACCCACCGCAGTACGTCCGCGGGGCCGCCGGACGGGCCCGCCTGCGGGGCCGGGGCGTCCGAGACCCCCAGACGCTCCGTCACCAGCCGGGTGATGGCGCCGGGCGTCGGGTAGTCGAACACCAGGGTCGCCGGCAGGGACGTGCCCGTGGCCGCGGCGATCCGCCTCCGCAGCTCGACGGCCATCAACGAGTCCAACCCCAGTTCCTTCAGCACCTGGTCAGGGGCGAGACCGGCGGTACCGCCGAGCCCCAGCACCTGCGCGAGCTCGTTCAGGACGACCTCCCCGACCCGCCCGGCGCGCTGGTCGGCGGGCAGCGCCAGCAGGGCCTCGCGCAACGACTTCTCCGGGGCCTCGCCGGCGCCCGTGCCGCCGGACCGGCGTCGGACGCCCGTACGCACCAGCGCGCGGAACAGCGCCGGAACCACGCCGTCCTCCTCAGCACCCCGCCGGACCGCCGCCAGATCCAGGGCTGCGGGCACGAGGTGCGCGGAGCCGTGCCCGACCACCCGGTCGAGCAGCCGGAGCCCCTGCTCCGGCGGCAGCGGGGCGATGCCCTGGCGGCGCATACGGGACAGGTCTGCGTCGCCGAGGTGCGCGGCCAGGCCGTTGCCGTCCTGCTGCTGCCAGAGGCCCCAGGAGAGGCTGGTGGCGGGCAGGCCCAGGCTGTGGCGGAGCGCGGCCAGGGCGTCGAGTGCGGTGTTGGCGGCGGCGTACGTGCTCTGACCTGCCGTACCCAGCACACCGGCCGCGCCCGAGTAGAGGACGAAGGCGTCGAGGTCGAGGCCGAGTTCGGTGGACACCTCGTGCAGGTGGAGGGCGCCGAGGGCCTTGGGCGCCATGACGTGTGCGAGTCGTTCGGTGGTTTGGTCGGTGAGGAGTCCGTCGTCGAGGACGGCGGCGAGGTGGAAGATCCCGGTCCAGGGACGGGACGGGTCGACCCCCGTCAGGAGTGTCCGGACTTGCCGCTCGTCAGCGACGTCGCACGCGAGGACCTGGACGGTCTCGGCCCCGGCGTCGGTCAGTTCGCCGATCAGGTCGTGGATACCGGGGGCTTGGTCGCCGCGGCGGCTGGTGAGGACGAGGTGGCGGATGCCGTGCCGGGTCACGAGGTGGCGGGCGAGGGCCCGGCCCAGCTCGCCGGTGCCTCCCGTGATCAGGACCGTTCCCTCGGCGTCCAGCTCTCGAGCGGAGCTGTCCGTGTCGGCGGTGGCACGGACCAGGCGGGGGGCGAAGACCTGCCCGTCACGGAGGAGGAGCTCGGGTTCGCCGGTGACCCGAAGTGCTGCGCCGAGTGCCTCGTCGTCGTCGGTGTCGATGAGACGGATGACGCGTTCGGGGTGTTCGTTGCGTGCGGAGCGGGCGAGTCCCCAGAGAGCGGCGTGTGCCGGATCGGAGACGGCGCCGCTCGTGACGAGTACGAGTTCACCGGTCGTCGTGGCGTCGGCGAGGGCTTCCTGGAGGGCGGTCAGGCCGCGTGCGGCGATCTCGGTGGGGGTGCCGGTCCAGGTCCGGGCGTCGATGACGGTCTGCTCGACCCCTCCCGTCCCCGGCTTCGTGACCGGCTGGAACTCCACCTGGTAGAGGTGATCCACCCCGGTGGCCGTTCGGATCCGGTCGGCGGTGGCCCGCCGCAGGTGCAGTCCATCGGCCTGGGCCACAGGGGCACCTGCCGCGTCGGCGACGAGCACACGAAGCAGCTGCGCGCCGTCCCCCGACGAGCCCTCGACCCTGTCGACACGAACACGCAGTTCCGTACCACCCGCCACCTCCAGCCGCACGGACCCCCACTCGAAGGGGAGGAGCACGCCGTCCATGTCCCCGGAATCGGGGACGACGCCCTTGAAGGTGTGCAGCGCGGCGTCCAGGAGGGCCGGGTGGATGCCGAAGTCTCCCGCGGGCACGTCTTGCGGGAGCCGGACGAGTCCGTAGGCGCTCTGCTCGTCCCGCCAGAGTTCGGTCAGGCCCTGGAAGGCCGGTCCGTAGTCGAGGCCCTGTTCGCGGAAGTGCTCGTAGAAGTCGCTCAGGTCGACCCGCTCGCTCCCGGCGACGGGCCACTGGCGCAGTGACTCGAAGCCTTCGGCGGCGGGTCCCCGGCTTTCGCCCAGTCGGCCGTCGGCGTGCTGGGTCCAGGACTCGTCGCGCCGGCCGTGGATGGTGAGGTGACCTTCGGTGACGGTGATCTGGAGGCGGACGTCGCCGTCGTCCGGCAGGACGAGCGGCTCCAGCAGGGTGAGCTCCTCGACCTGCCCCGACCCCAGGTGGTGGCCGACGGCGAGTGCGAGGTCGAGCAGGGCCGTGCCGGGGACGATGACCGTGCCGTGCACCATGTGGTCGGTGAGCCAGGGGAACTCGCGGCGCGAGATCCGGCCACTGAAGACGTGCCCCTCACCGTTCGCCAGCTCCGTGACCGCACTCAGCCACGGGTGCCCGGCGGAGTCGAGGCCTGCGGCAGCTACGTCACCGGTGTCGCGCGGAAGGTCCACCCAGAACCGTTCGCCCTGGAAGGCGTACGTCGGTAGAGCGACCCGCGAGACACCGGCCTGACTGCTCCAGTCCATGGTGTGGCCGTGGGTGTGGAGTTCGACGAGTGCGGTCAGGAAGCCGTGGACTTCTTTGGTGTGGCGTTGGGTGGTGGGGGTGAGGTGGCTGGTGGTGTCTTCGGGCAGGTTTTCGGCGGTGAGGGGGGTCAGTACGGCCTGGGGTCCGATTTCGAGGTAGTGGCGGGTGCCGGCCTGGTCGAGGTGGTGGATCTGCTGGTCGAAGTGGACGGTGCCGCGGACGTGCCGGACCCAGTAGTCGGCGTCCCGCTGACCGTCGACGGGTGGCATGTCGATCGTGGGCGGCTTGTAGGTCAGCGTGCGGGTGATCTGGTGGAAGGCGTCGAGCATGGGTTCCATCAAGGCTGAGTGGAACGCGTGCGAGACGGTCAGACGCCGCGTCTTGTGGCCTCGCTCCTCCAGGACCGCGGCCACGGCGAGGACGGCTTCCTCGTCCCCGGACAGAACCACTGACTGCGGTCCGTTGACGGCGGCGATGTCGACATTGCCGGTGATCAGTTCACGGACGTCTGTCTCGTTGGCGCGGACGGAGACCATGGCCCCGCCGCGGGGCAGGTTGCCCATCATCCGGGCTCGGGCCGCTACGAGGGTGCAGGCGTCGGCCAGCGACAGGACACCGGCGACGTGTGCGGCGGCGATCTCGCCCACGGAGTGCCCGGTGACCGCATCGGGCCGGATCCCGAAGGACTCCATGAGCCGGTAGAGAGCGACTTCGTAGGCGAAGAGGGCGGGTTGGGTGATGTGCGTGTCGTGGATCTCGGGCCCGCCGCTGAACACGACGGCCTTGAGCTCGCCGTCGAAGTGGGCGCACACGGCGTCGAAGGCTTCGGCGAAGGCGGGGAAGGCCTGGTACAGGTCGCGGCCCATGCCAGGGCGCTGCGCGCCTTGTCCGGAGAACAGGAACGCCAGACGCGGTGCAGCGGTGACCGGACCCGTGCCGGACGCGTCGTCGTCGGCGATGGCTCGCAGTCCGGTGATCAGTTCGTCCATCGACCCTGCGACGACACCGGCCCGGTAGGGGAAGACCGTGCGCCGGGCAGCGGAGTACGCGACGTCCGCGAGCACCGATTCCGGGCGTGCCTCCAGCCAGTCCGCCAGCCGGCCCGCGTTCTCCGCGCGCGCGGCGGCCGTGTGCCCGGACACCACCACCGGAACAGGAACAGGAGCCGGAGCAGTGGTCCGCGGCTCGTCCCGAGCCTCGACCACCGGAGCTTCCTCCAGCACCACGTGCGCGTTGGTGCCGCTCAGCCCGAACGACGAAACGCCCGCGCGCCGCACCCGCTCACCCCGCGCCCACGGCGTCAACTCGTCCACGACCCGCACAGGCAGCTCGTCCCACGCGATGTTGGGGTTGCGCGGCGAGCTGTGCAACGTGGCGGGCAGGGCCTCGTGCCGGAACGAGGCGAGGACCTTGCAGACCCCCGCGATGCCGGCGGCCGACTCCAGGTGGCCGATGACGCTCTTCGCCGTGCCCAGGGCCAGTGGCTGCCCGGCCCCGCGCCCGTCGCCGTACACGGTCGCCAGTGCCTGCACTTCGATCGGATCGCCCAGCGAGGTCCCAGTGCCGTGGCATTCCACGTAGTCCACGTCGGCCGGTGCCAGGCCGGCGGCTCCCAGGGCCGTCCGCAGCACCTTCTGCTGCGAGGTGCCGTTCGGAGCGGTGATGCCGCTGCTGGCCCCGTCGTGGTTGACCGCCGTCGACCTGATGACCCCGAGTACGTCGCGTCCCTGCGCGAGGGCGTCGCCCAGCCGCATGACGGCGATGACGCCGACGCCTTCGCCGCGCCCGTACCCGTCCGCCGCCGCGGAGAACGTCTTGCTGCGGCCGTCCGCCGCCAGCGCGTGCGACCGGCTGAGCGCCACGAACGCACCCGGATCCGCGAGGACCTGCACGCCGCCCGCCAGAGCGAGGTCGCACTCCCCGTTCCGCAGCGATTCGGCCGCCAGGTGCAGGGCGACCAGCGACGAGGAGCAGGCGGTGTCGACGGCGAGGGCCGGCCCCTGGAGCCCGAGGTGGTAGGAGAGCCGGCCGGCGTGGAAGCTCGGCAGGCTGCCGGTTAGCGTGTACGTGTCCGCGCCGGAGCCCAGGCGGTACTTCCCGTACTCACCGGGGCCCGCCCCGACGAACACGCCGGTGCTGCTGTCCCGCAGGTCGCGTGGCCTGAACCCGGCGTCCTCCAGCGAGGTCCAGGCCGCCTCCAGCAGCAGCCGGTGCTGGGGGTCCATCGGTGCGGCCTCACGGGGCGAGATGCCGAAGAACGAGGCGTCGAACGTGGCGACGTCGTCCAGGAAGGACGCGTGCCGCACGTACGTCCTGCCCTCGGCGTCCGGATCGGGATCGTAGAACCGCGCCACGTCGAACCGGTCCTCCGGGACCGGTGACACGGTGTCCCGTCCCTCGGCGAGGACCTCCCAGAAGCTGTCCAGGTCATGTGCGCCGCCGGGCATCCGCAGGCCCACGCCCACCACGGCCAGGGGTTCGTCGGAGCGCCGGGCGGAACGTGCGGAACGTGCGGGACTGGCGGACCCCGCCGTCCCGCCGGCCGGGGCGTCCGTCTCCGCGGACCCGGCGGGCGCCAGTTCCGCCAGCAGCCAGCCGGCGGCGGCGAGCAGGTTCGGGCAGTCGTACACCAGCGTCCTGGGCGTGACGACGCCGCAACGCTCCTGGACCCGGTGGCTGAAACGCACCGCCATCATCGAGTCGAAGCCGAGGTCCTTGAAACCCCGTTCGGGGTCGAGGGACGTCGGGTCCGCCACCCCCAGGACGGCAGCCGCCTCGGTGCCCAGCACCCGCAGCACGTGCGGGATCCGGGCCGCCTCGGGCAGACCGGCGACCGTCTCCCGCAGCGGATGGGCACCCGCAGCCGATCCGTTTCGCCCGGCGGCGGCCGCCGCCCGGGCCTCGGGGACCTCCCCCAGCAGCGGTCGCAGCCCGCGCGGACTGAAGGCGGTCAGCGCTCGCGGCCAGTCGACGTCCGCCACGACGACCGTACGTCCGCCACCCAGCGCCGGCGCCGACGCCAGCGCCAGCTCCAGCCCGGCCACGGCCTTGGCCGCGGGCATCGGTACCAGGCCGTTCTCCCGCAGCAGGGTGCCGGTCTCGCCGTCGGCCATACCACCCTCGGCCCACGGCCCCCACGCGACGGAGACCACCGGCAGCCCGGCCGCCCCCCGGTGCGCGGCCAGCGCGTCCAGGCCCGCGTTCGCCATGGCGTAACTGCCCTGGCCGGTGTTGCCGAGGGTCCCGATCACCGAGGAGAAGAGGACGAACGCGTCCAGCTCGCACTCCTGGGTGAGCGCGTGCAGGGCCCACGCCCCGCCGAGTTTCGGGGCGGCCACCGCCTCCACCTCGGCGGCGGTGAGGCCGTCGAGCAGCTTGTCGTCCACCACGCCCGCCGTGTGGAACACGGACCGCAGCGGAGCCGATCCGTCCTGGCGGAGCGCCGCGACCAGCTCGGCCGTCTGCCCGGGGTCGCTGATGTCGCAGGCGGCCAGGGTGACGCGCACACCGCTCGCCTCCAGTTCCGCGCGCAGCCCGGCCGCTCCCGGGGCCGCCGGGCCCCGGCGGGACGCGAGCACGATGTGCTCGGTGCCCCGGGAGGCCAGGAACCGGGCGACGTGAGCGGCGAGCGCACCACTGCCACCGGTGACGAGCGCCGTACCGCGCCCGGCCCAGCCGGGCACGGCAGCCGACGCGGTCACGCGTCGCAGGCGGCGTACGAACCGGCCGGCGGGCCGCAGCGCCACGTGCTCCTCGCCGTCGGTCCCCGCCACCGTGCCCAGCAGCTGGGCGGCGGTGGCCGGGTCGACCTCCTCGGGCAGGTCGACCAGACCGCCCCAGCGCTTGCCGTGCTCCAGGGCCACGACGTGGCCCAGGCCCCACACCTGTGCCTGCCAGGGGCGGGCCACCGCGTCCTCCGCGTGGGCCCGTACGGCACCACGGGTGACGATCCACAGCGGTGCCCCGACGCCCTCGTCACCGAGGGCCTGGACCAGGGCGAGGGTCTGCGAGGTGCCGCACGGCAGGGCGGCCCCGGTGTCGGCGGCTTCCGCCTCGTCCAGCGGGGTGCAGGCCAGTACGCCGCGCAACTCGCCCAGGAGCCCGGCCGGTACGGCGGCCAGCCCGGCCGCGTACTCGGCCCGGCTTCCGGCAGCCGGGACCACGTGCACGCGCGCACCCACAGCTTCGAGCGCGGCGGCGAGGCCGGGAGGAGGTGCGACGAGCAGCCAGGGGCCGGCGGCCCGGCCGGGGGCGGCCCGGAGCGCGGGAACCCGCTGCCAGACCTCCTCGTACAGCCAGCCCGCGACTTGGCCGGTGTGGGCGTGGCGGCCGTGCCAGGCGGCGAGGCGCGGCAGCACGGCGGCCGCGGCCCCGGTGTCGTCCAGCCCGAGCAACTGCGCCAGCTCCTCGGGACTACCGCTGGCCACCGCCTCCCACAGCGCTTCTTCGGCGCGACTGCGCGTCCCCACCGGCGCGCTGCCGGCCGGGTCGTCCAGCCAGTACCGCTCGCGTTGGAAGGCGTAGGTGGGGAGGTCGAGGTGGGTTCCGGTGCCGACGATGGGTGCCCAGTCGATGGTGTGGC
Source organism: Streptomyces sp. NPDC012888 (assembly GCF_042900645.1). NCBI lineage: Bacteria > Bacillati > Actinomycetota > Actinomycetes > Kitasatosporales > Streptomycetaceae > Streptomyces > Streptomyces sp. NPDC012888. Next base: position 14,313 of record NZ_JBIBBM010000026.1, read on the forward strand.
CGTGGGTGTGGAGTTCGACGAGTGCGGTCAGGAAGCCCTGCACCTCGTTGGTGTGGCGTTGGGTGGTGGGGGTGAGGTGGCTGGTGGTGTCTTCGGGCAGGTTCTCGGCGGTGAGGGGGGTCAGGACCGCCTGGGGTCCGATTTCGAGGTAGTGGCGGGTGCCGGCCTGGTCGAGGTGGTGGATGTGCTGGTCGAAGTGGACGGTGTCGCGGACGTGCCGGACCCAGTAGTCGGCGTCCCGCTGGCCGTCGACGGGTGGCATGTCGATGGTGGGCGGGTTGTAGGTCAGCGTGCGGGTGATCTGGTGGAAGGCGTCGAGCATGGGTTCCATCAGGGTGGAGTGGAACGCGTGCGAGACGGTCAGGCGCCGCGTCTTGTGACCCCGCTCCTCCAAGACCGCGGCCAGCGCGAGGACGGCTTCCTCGCCACCGGAGAGAACCACTGACTGCGGCCCGTTGACGGCGGCAATGTCGACATTGCCGGTGAGCAGTTCACGTATGTCTGTCTCGCCGGCGCGGACGGAGACCATGGCCCCGCCGCGGGGCAGTTCGCCCATCATCCGGGCTCGGGCGGAGACGAGGGTGCAGGCGTCGGCCAGGGACAGGACACCGGCGACGTGTGCGGCGGCGATCTCGCCCACCGAGTGCCCGGTGACGGCATCGGGCCGGATCCCGAAGGATTCCACGAGCCGGTAGAGAGCGACCTCGTAGGCGAAGAGAGCGGGCTGGGTGATGTGCGTGTCGTGGATGTCGTCGCTGGAGGAGAACGCGATCTGCTTCACGTCCTCCTCGAAGTGCGCGCAGACGGCGTCGAAGGCTTCGGCGAAGGCGGGGAACGCCTGGTACAGGTCGCGGCCCATGCCAGGGCGCTGCGCGCCCTGCCCGGAGAACAGGAACGCCAGACGCGGTGCGGCGGTGACCGGACCCGTGCCGGTGGCGTCGTCGTGGGCGATGGTTCGCAGTCCGGTGATCAGTTCGTCCATCGACCCTGCGACGACACCGGCCCGGTAGGGGAAGGCCGTGCGCCGGGCAGCCGAGTACGCGACGTCCGCGAGCACCGACTCCGGCCGCTCCTCCAGCCACTCCGCCAGCCGGCCCGCGTTCTCCGCGCGCGCGGCGGCCGTGTGCCCCGACACCACCACCGGAACAGGAACCGCAACGGACCCCGTGCCGGTCACCGCCGCCCAGTCCACGTCCACTCCGGCGCACCACAGCAGGCCCGCCAGGTCCTCCAGGCCCTGGCGGGCCGGCTGGTCGCGCCGGCAGGTGGCGAGGGCCTCGGCCGTCTCCGAGACGGTGGCCAGGGTGCGGGCGATGGACACCCGGGCGACCGGGTGCGGGGCGATCTCCACGACGCGGACGTCGTCCCCGTACTGCCGGGCCACTTCACGGACGGTCTCGTCGAGCAGCATCGGCCCGCACATGTTGGCTGCCCAGTACGCGGCGTCCAGGGCCGGGCCGTCGACGGGGGCGGCGGTGACGGTGGACAGCAGGGGGAGCGTCCCGGCGCGACCGCGGACGTCCCCGAGGCGGTCGAGCAGTTCGGCGGTGAGGGGCCGCAGGACGGAGCTGTGGGAGGGGTAGTCGATGTCGACGCGGTGTACGCGGACTCCGGCGGCCTCCAGTTCGCGCTCCGCCCGGACGACCGCCTCGGTCGGCCCGGACAGGCAGACCTGGCCGGGCGCGAGGTGACCGGCGATGTCCAGCGGTGTACCGGAGGTGTACTCGCGGGCACGGTCGGCCGGGAGGTCGCACACGATCAGGGTGCCGCGGCCGGCGGCCCGTTCGGCGATCAGAGCGGACCAGGCCGTGATGACGCGGGCGCCCTCGCGCACCGTGAGCGCGCCGGCGGTGACGGCCGCGGCGACCTCGCCGATGCTCTGGCCGAGGACGACGTCGGGCGCCCGGCCCCACGACCGCAAGGTCCGGGCGAGGGCCACCTGTACGGCGAACAGGACGGGCTGCACGACGTCGGTGCCCCGGAGCGCGGCACCGCCGTCGGCCGCGCAGAGCCGTTCCGTGACGGACCAGCCGGTGAACTCCTGTACGGCGGCGTCGCACTCCTCCAGCGCGGCACGGAAGGCGGGTTCGCCGAGGAGGTCGCGGCCCATGCCGAGCCACTGGGAGCCGTGCCCGGAGAAGAACCAGGCGACGGCGGCCCGCCCGGCCGGCCTGCCGGGCAGCTCCGCGACGGCGGTGTCCAGGGCCGCGGCGGCCAGCGACGGGTGGTCGACGGCCGCGAAGACCCGGTGGGCGCCGGTGCCGTACGGCAGTGCCGTGCCGTACGGCTGTCCGGTGCCGGCGGGGGTCCCGGCCGGCGGCTCCGCGGTCAGGGCGCGGCACACGGTCCGGGCGGCCGCGGCGAGTTCCGGTGTGCTGGGGGCTGCGACCGGGAGCAGGACGCGACGGTGGTACGGGGCCCCCTCCAGGGCGACGTGGGCGTTGCTGCCACCGAACCCGAAGGCGCTGACGCCCGCGTAGCGGCGGGTGGCCCGGGGCCAGGGCCGGCGGGTGGTGACGACCTCGAGGCGGCTGCCGGTGAAGTCGATGTGCGGGTTGGGGGTCTCGAAGTGGAGGCTGGCCGGGAGCTCGCCGTGGTGCAGGGCCAGGGCCGTCTTCATCAGGCCGACGACTCCGGCGGCCGGTTCGAGGTGCCCGAAGTTGGTCTTGGCGGAGCCGATCGCGAGGGCCCCGGTGCGTCCTTCGGCGAAGACGCTGCCGAGGGCCTCCGCCTCGATCGGGTCGCCGAGCAGGGTGCCGGTGCCGTGCGCCTCGACGTACGAGACCTCGCGGGGGGCGACGCCCGCGTCACGCCACGCGGCGCGCAGTACGTCCCGCTGGGCCTCGGGGTTGGGCGCGGTCAGGCCGTTGGACGCGCCGTCGTTGTTGACGGCGCTGCCGCGGATGACGGCGTAGACGCGGTCGCCGGCGGCCAGCGCGTCGGACAGGCGGCGCAGGACGACGACACCGCAGCCCTCGGCACGGACGTAGCCGTTCGCGCCGGCGTCGAAGGCGCGGCACTGGCCGTCGGGGTTCATGCCGCCGAACTTCGTCATGGCGACGGTGGTGTGCGGGTGCAGCATCACGTTGACCCCGCCGGCCAGGGCGAGGTCGGACTCGCCGCTGCGCAGGCTCCGCACCGCGAGGTGGGTGGCGGTCAGGGAGGAACTGCAGGCGGTGGCGACGGACATGGCCGGGCCCTGGAGGCCGAGGGCGTACGCGATGCGGGCGGAGACGACGGAACCGTCCCAGCCGGTGGCGGAGTGCGTGCCGATGGCCTCGGCGGACGCGCCGGTGGCCAGGTGGTACTCCTGCGCCATGGTCCCGAGGAAGACGCCGGTACGGGTGCCGGTGAGCGAGCCGGGGCGGATGCGGGCGTCCTCGAACGCGGACCAGGACGCTTCCAGGGCCAGCCGTTGCTGGGGGTCCATCTGCCGGGCTTCGGCCGGGGAGATGCGGAAGAAGCCGGCGTCGAAGTGGGCGACGTCGTCGACGAACCCGCCCCAGCGGGTGGTCATCCGGCCCGGGGCGTCGAGGTCCTCGTCCAGCCAGTCGGCGGCGTTCCACCGGTCGGCGGGCACTTCGGTGACCGCGTCGAGCCCTTCGGTGAGGGCCTGCCACAGCGCCTGCGGGCCGTCGACGCCGCCGGGCAGGCGGCAGCCGATGCCGACGATCGCGACGGGCTCGTGGAGGACGGCGTCCCGGGACTGGCCGGCGGTCCACGAGCCGGCGGCGGCGGGCGGCACGGCCGGGGCCGGGTCGCCGGGGTCGCCGGGGTCGCCGGGGTCGCCGGCGAGGTGGGCGGCGAGGGCGGCGGCCGTGGGGTACTGCCAGACGGCCCAGGCGGGCACCGGCCGGCCCAGGTGCTCGGACAGCCGGGACGTCAGGGCGACGGTACGGGCGGAGTCCAGGCCCAGCTCCCGCAACGGGCGGTCCGCCGGCAGCGGCTGCCCGGGGCTGCCCAGCAGCTCCGCGACGGTGTCCAGGACGAGTCGCGTGAGGTCCCCGAGCGCCGGGGAGGATCCGTGGTCGCCCGTCGTGGTGGCCGTGCTCATGCGATACCTCGCCCTTCGTGGACCCGAGTCCGCGCGGGCTCGCCCCGGCCCGTGCACGGACACACCTGGATCCAGCCTGGTCGGGCCGGCTCGGGGCGTACTAGAGCGCATGCGGAACGAAGCCCGACGCCACCACCCCCGGCGAGCCCCACCCGGCCGCCCCCGCCCGCGCGAACGGCACGAAGCCCCGGGGCGATCCCGGGGCCGTATCCCACGGCCCCGGGACTCCGGCCCGGCGGGCAGGCGCCCGGCCGGCGAACGTCGGGCCGGCGGGCGTCGGGCCTGCGTGCGCCCCGCCGGCGGGAACCGGCCCGTGGGTCAGTGCCCGCCGGAAGGGCCCGCCCCGGCGCGGGCCCGCCGCAGCGGGTCGCGCGCGTCCTGGCTCAGGGCCCCGCGGGCGGTGCCGGCGGTTCGGGGGTCAGGGGGCCCGTGCCGCCGTAGCGGGCGCGGTCCGCGGGGGACACCGCCCGCTGCGCGGCGATCCGGGCGTACACGGTGGCGGCCTCCGTGGGCGTCCGCTCCATCGTGGAGCGGTCCACGCGGTACAGGCCGAACCGCGGCGTGTACCCGCCGAGCCACTCGAAGTTGTCCATCAGGCTCCAGTGGTAGTAGCCGCGCACGTCGACGCCCTCGGCCCGCACCCGCTGGATCTCGTCGAGGGCCCGCACCAGGTGCTCGGCCCGGCGCGTGCCCGACTCGGTCGCCATGCCGGACTCGGTGACGACCAGCGGCAGGCCCGGGTAGCGCTCGCCGAACTCGCGCAGCACCGTCGACAGGCCCTGCGGGTTCGTCTCGTACCCCATCGTCGGCACGAAGTACGTGCTGTCCAGCAGGGGCAGGCTCGGCGCAGCCAGGCACACCTCGACGTTGAGCACCGGGTAGAGGATGCCGGCCGGGTCGCCGCCGGGGGCGGAGACGCCGGTCCGGGAGTAGCTCTGCGGGCCCAGCCAGTCCAGCTTGCCCTTCCACTCCGGGTGCGCCTCGTCCATCGTGCCGTCGAGGTCCTTGTCGAACTTCCCCTGCCACAGCGAGTCGACCACGCTGTAGTCGACGAACTGCCGGTAGCGGTCGCGGGCCGCGACGTCCTTCGGGTCGTCGCTGAGCCTGCCGTTGCGCACCGGCACGTACTCCTGCGCGCCCGTGGTCAGGCCGACGCTGGAGGCCGCGCCGTCGCGGTCCGCGTCGACCTGGTCGCCGGCCTTGATCGCCTCGTACATGGCGACGTGCGCCTGGACGTACGTGCGCTGCGCGGCGGTGAACCGGGGGACGTCGCCCTGGAGCAGGCTGGCCTTGCCGGGCGGGCCCGCGCCGAAGGAGTGCGACAGCGTCATGTACACCATCGGCTCGTTGACGGTCACCCACTCGTCGACGCGGTCGCCGAAGGCGCGGGCGAGCAGCCCGGCGAACTCGGCCATCTCCTTGACGACCAGAGGCCCGCCCTGCGGGTGGTCGAGGCCGCACAGGTTGGCGTCGCCGGGCCCGTTCGCGCACGCGTTGTCGGCGGGGTCGTCCACCCACACCGGGTTGGCGAAGTGGTGCACCGTGATCATCGGGCGGATGCCGCGGGCGGCGAGGGCGTCCAGCTGCTTGCGGTAGTGGTCCAGGGCCGCCCTGTCGATGACGTTCCGCTTCGGCTCGATGCGGGCCCATTCCACGCCGAACCGGTAGGCGTCGACGTTCAGGTCGTCGATGAGCCGGACGTCCTCCAGGGCCTTGGTGTAGCCCTTGACGCCCTCGCCGACGAACGGGCTCTTGCCCATGCCCTCGGGTGCCGGCGCGGTCCACTTGTACCAGTCCGTGTTCGGGTTCCGGTCCTCGATCTGGGTGGCGGAACTCGCCACCCCGAAACGGAAGCCCTTCTTCCCGGCGGGTCCGGTCAGCGGCCCGATGCGCGGGAACGCGTTCCGCTTCCCGGCGGCGGCCTCGTCCGTGGCGGCGGCCCGCGCCGTGCGCGGCGCGCCGGCGTCCACGGCCACGGCCGGCGCCGTCGTCGCCGCCAGGGCGACGGCGAGCGCCGGCAGCAGTATTCGCTTCACTGTCTCTATCTCCTCGGTCTACGGAATGCCGCTGGGGCCTTTCCTCCGGGCCGGCCCGGCGCCCGGCCGCCGCCGACGCCCCGCACGCACGCAGGCACGTACGCACGGAGGGCGCGCGCACGGCCGGTCCGGCCCGGCCCGAAAGGAAGGCCCTAGCGGACGGAGGCCAGGTGGCCCTCGATGGCGTCGGCGGCGACGACCGGGCCGTTCACCTGCCGCATCCGCTCGGACAGCGCCGTCACGCGCTCCTTGACGTCCTTGTCGGCGTGGACCTCGGCGGCCAGCTCGCGCAGCCGCTCCGCGGTGGTGTCGGCGGCGGTCAGCAGCCGGCCCAGGCCCAGCTCGTCGACCCGCAGGCCGTTCGCCCGCTGCTCGTTCATCTGCGGGATCACGACCATGGGGACCCCGTGGTAGAGCGACTCCATGGTGGAGTTCATCCCGCCGTGGGTGACGAACAGGCTCGCGTGCCGCAGCACGTCCAGCTGCGGCACGTGCCGCGACACGTGGAAGTGGGCGGGCAGTTCGCCGAGCTCGGCCGGGTCGACGTGGTCGCCGACCGCCATGACCACCTCGAACTCGGAGTCCTTGAAGGCCTCCACGGCCGTGGTGAAGAACTCCGGCCAGCCGGTCGCCGCCGTACCCAGGGAGATCAGCAGCACCGGACGGCCGGTCGACGGCTTCCACGAGCCCTGGAACGAGGAGCGGTCACCCAGGCAGGGCCCGGCGAACACGAACCGCTCGTCGAACGTCTCGCCGTCGTAGTGGAACTCCCGCGGCAGGAAGATGATGCCCAGCTCCTCGATCTTGGTGAGGAACTCCATCGCGGAGACCCCTTCCAGACCGACGCTCGGCAGGTGCGCCTCCAGCTGCGTGAGCATGTCCATCACCAGCGGGTCGGTCATCTCGGCGACCGGGAACTTCTCGTGGATCGCGAAGGTCTCGTTCGCCCCGTACGACGGGAACAGCCGGACCGCCGGCACGCCGTGCCTGGCCGCGAAGAACCGGGCGCCCCACGCCATGAAGTCGTACACGACGAGGTCCGGGAGGTCGTCGGCGTAGGCCTTCTCCGCCGCGTCCGCCAGGGTGATCGCCTCCCGCAGGCACCTCAGGCCCTCGCCCTTGAGGGACTCCTCCGTGTAGGGGCTGGTGTAGTAGTCGCCGAAGACGGACTCGTAGCGGACCGGGTGACCGCCGGATGCCTCGATCGCCGGGGCGAAGTGGTCGGTGGTCGTGCAGGTCACCCGGTGGCCGCGCCGGACCAGCTCCTGCACCACGCCCAGGTTCGGGTTGATGTGACCGAACGCCGGGAAGTTGAAGAACGCGATGTGCTTGCTCATGTCACCTGTATTTCTCTGGGGGGGCCGGCAGGGGGGAACTCATCGTGGAATCCGCGCGCGGCGCGGACCTCATCGGACGGGATGGTCCCGGCGGACCTCGGAGAGTCTCGCCTTGCCCTCGGCGAAGGTGGGGAGCCGCGCGGTGTCGGTGGCCACCCAGTGCGTGGACTCCCAGGCGTACATCACCTTCATCGTCTTGCGCATGGCCACCACGTGGTCCGCCGACTGCACGAACGCCCGCATGGACTCCTCGTCCCGCCAGAGGGACAGCCCTTTCGCGCTGTGCCAGCAGCGCTCGGAATAGGCGAACGTCGCCGCGAGCATTCCGTACTTCTGCCGGCCCTCTCGGATGAGGACCTGAATCATGTCAGCGGTTGTCTCTTCGGCATCCGGTTTCGGCCAGCCGCTCGACGCCGATATCAGATAGCGGTCGGGCAGCGGCCCCCGCAGCAGACCCGTCTCCGGGTCGATGGCGGGACCCGTCCACGGCACCACCACCGTCAGGTCCGTCTCGTCGCAGTCCGCGAACCCCGCCAGCGTCGTCGGCAGCAGCGGCAGCAGCCGCCCGCCGTCGCCGCCGGCAGGAGCGGCGGCGCCGGTCCCCGTCCGCGTCTCCGTCGCCGTCTCCGTCTCCAGTGCGGACACCTCGCCTCCCTTCCCTTGCCCCCGCCGCGTCAGGCGGCGGTGGTCTTCTTGCGCCGGACGGACAGCTCCGCGTACTCCGCGACGACCATCCGCAGCACGTGCAGACGCGACTCGCCGTTCAGCTCCAGGGTCGGCAGCAGCGGCAGCAGCGCGTTGAACATGGCGCGCAGTTCGAACCGCGCCAGGGTGTTGCCGATGCACCGGTGCTCACCCGCACCGCCGAACGCCAGGTGCTTGTTGGGGGAGCGGGTGATGTCGAAGACGTCCGGGTTCTCGAAGACGTCCTCGTCGCGGTTGGCGGACGGGTGCACCATGGCGACCGTCTCGCCCTTGCGGATCAGCTGGCCGCGGATCTCCAGGTCCTGCTTGGCGACCCGGGCGAACACGATGCCCACCGAGGTCCAGCGCAGGATCTCCTCGACGGCGCTGTCCACCAGCGACGGGTCGTCGATCAGCTTCCGCAACTGCTCCGGGTGCTCCAGCAGCGCCTTCACCCCGCCGACGATCGCGTTGCGGCTGGTGCCGTTGCCCGCGTGCACCAGGTTGGTGAAGTGGTACGAGATGTCGTGGAACTGGAGCCGCTCGCCGTTCAGGCGGGCGTTCGCCAGCCGGCTCAGCACGTCCTTGCCGTCGCCGCCGCCCTCCGCCATCCGGGTGCGGACCAGCTGCGCCATGTAGTCGTCCAGATCCATGATCAGACGCATGAACGCGGCCTGCGGGTCCTCGCCCTCCAGCGACTTGAAACCGGAACTGAACGCGCTGGCGATCTGGTGGTGCAGCGTGAACAGGTACTCCCAGTCCTTCTCCGGCACCCCCAGCAGGTCGAACAGCGCGGCCAGCGGCAGCTTCGCCGACAGCTCGTGCGCCACGTCGGCGTGCCCGCGCTCGTCGAGCAGCTCCGTGAACTCGGCGACGTGCTGCACGGCCAGCACCTTCAGCTTGGCCTCCAGCTCCTTCAGCCCGCCCGCGGTGAACGACGGGTAGATCGCCTTGCGCACCTGCAGGTGGCCCGGCGGGTCCATGAACGGCAGACCGTAGTGGTAGTCGACCGGGTGTCCGTACAGCTCCGCACGGCGCACCCGCTCCGACTCGAATGGCTCGATCTCGTCCGGCGTCTCGATCTGCACCCGCTGCCCCACGGTGAACAGGTGCGGGTTCGCGGCGACCCAGGCGAGGTCCTCGTACTTCGTCAACGCCCAGAACGGCTCGTAGTTGGGCCGCTGGTACCAGTACACGGGCGCCTCGCGGCGCAGCTGCTCCCACTCCTTCCACGGGTAGCCGCGCTCGTTGATCAACGCCTCGCTGGTGATGTCGAGGGAATCCAGGGTGGGCATGGTCGGTCGTCTTCCTTCCGTCAGCGGGGGGTGTGCTCGGCGAGGAACCCGGTGATCTCCGCGACCGTTCCGGCCACCCGCTCCGGGGCGTCGAAGCCCGCGTCGACGAGGCGGACCCGCGGCACCTCGGCGCCCAGACGCTTGGCCAGGCCCTCCGGGTGCCGCTCGTCGCCACCGGGAAGAACGAGCAGCGGGGCGGGGAACCGCGCCATCCACTCCTCCGGCACGGAGAAGTACGCCGAACCGTCGGGCCGGAAACCGTCGCGGAACCGGACCAGCCGCGTCACATAGCTCTCACGGGTGAACTTCAGGAACTCCTCGCGGAACTCCGGGTCGTCCGCCAGCCGCTGCGCGAACGGGCCGGCGGCCGGGTTGCGGGAGAACCGGGGCTCCCGCACGGCGGCCTCCACGACCGCCCGCAGCCCCATCGTCTCCGGGTCGTCGAAGGACGCGGCCCGCACGTGCCGCATCGCCTCGTCGAACTCCGTGAAGAACGTGCCCAGCGTGTTGACCGCGTCCCGGCCCTCCGGTTGCTGCGCGACCACCGACACCACCCGCTCCGGGGCGGTACGGGCCAGCGCCCAGGCGTGCACGCACCCGCTGCCGGCGGCCACCACGTGGGCGCGTTCCACACCGAGCCCGTCCAGCACCGCCAGCTGGTCGCCCACCGTCTGCTCGTACGAGAACGGGGCGGTCGGCGCCGGGCTGCGACCCGCGTGCCGCTGGTCCATGGCGATCACCCGGAACCGCCCGGACAGTTCACGCACCGGGTGGTAGAAGTTCTCGTCCCAGCACTCGATCTGGCTGCTCACCCCGCCTGGAGCGAGCAGCAGGACCGGGAAACCCTCCCCGTGGACCTGGTAGTGGATCCGGGCACCATCGGGGCGCTCGATCTCTGGCATTGCTTTCCTCCGGAAGGTGTGGACGACAGGACGACGTGGACGACGCGCATGCCGTGGACGACGTGGGCGGCTGACGGGAAGGACGGCCGGACCTCATCCGGCCCGGGACGGCGGGATGGCGGACACCAGGGCCGCCGCCATGGCCCCGGCGTTCTCCAGCGGGGCGGCGTGCGTGCCCTCGATGCTCCGACGGGCGAACGGGCCCAGGGTCAGTTCCCGCCAGGCCTCCATGGACTCCTCGGGCACCACCGGGTCCGCGGTGCCGGCCACGGCCAGGACGGGGATCTTCAGGGCGCCCCGCCGCAGGCCGCCCAGCGCCGCCCGGTGGCTCTCCCCGAGCTCCACGTCGACGACCAGCCGCCGCAGGTACTCCGTGAGCAGGTCCTCGTTGTCGAGGATCTGCCGCGGCAGCAGCCCCTCGTACACCTCGGCCAGCTCCCCGGCCGACGTCCCGTCCCACGCCGCCGTCGCCTCACCGATCCGCCGGATCGCCTCCGGGGTCTTGGCGAACGGCGTGCGGGCACAGGCCACCACCAGGGACAGCGGCGGCGCGTCCGCACGCTCACCCAGCCGGTGCGCCACCTCCCACGCCAGCCACGAACCCTGGCTGTGCCCGTACAGCACCAGCGGCACGTCCCCGCGGCCGGCCAGCACCGCGGTGATCTCCTCCGCGACGGCCCCCATGTCCGTCATCGGCGGCTCGTCGGCGCGGGCCTCCCGCCCGGGAAGCTGGACGCCCAGCAGCTCGACCCCCTCCGGCAGACTGCGGACCAGCGGCACGTAACCGCCCGTGGTGCCGCCCATGCCGGGCATGCACACGATCCGCGCACGCGGCCCGTCGGCGGCGGCCGGCTTGAGGACCCGCAGCCACGGATCCTCCGGCGCGTCCTCCGCGACCGCCGGCGCCCCACCCCGGCCGTCCAGCAGCAGACCCAGCAGGTGACCGCCGATCCCCGCACAACTGCCGTACCGGATCAGGACGTCGGTGGTGATCGGCAGACCGGTGAGCCGGGCCAGGTTGCCGCGCACCGTGACCGCCATCAGCGAGTCGAAACCGAGCTGCTGCAGCGGCTGCCCCGGCGGGATCTCCGCCGCAGGCCGGCCCAGGACGTGCGCGACCTCCGTACGCACCAGACCGGTCACCACCTCCAGCCGCTCCGCCGCGCCCAGCCCGGCCAGTTCGGCACGCAGCCGCACCCCGGCGGAGGCGTCCGCCGGCGCGGCCGCCGCGGCCAGCGCCGCCCGCACCTCCTCGATGCCCATGACCAGCGGCCGCGGCCGCGCCGAGCAGTAGGCCGGCGCGAACCTGCTCCAGTCGATGTCGGCGACGCCCAGCACGGTCAGGTCCGCGTCGAGGGCCGCGCCCAGCGCGTACAGGGCACGCGCCGGCTCCATGGAGCGCAGCCCGCGCGCCTGGACGTGCTCCTCCGCCTCCGCGGTGAGCATGCCCTCACCGGCCCAGCCGCCCCAGTGCAGCACGGTGGCGGTCAGGCCCCGCGCACGGCGGTGCCGGGCCAGCGCGTCCAGCCCCGTGTTCGCGGCCGCGTACACCGCCTGGTGGGCGCCGCCCCACAGGCTGGCACCGCTGCCGTACAGGACGAACGCGTCCAGCGGGCGTTCGCCGAGCAGTTCGTGCAGGTGCCGGGCGCCCTGGAGCTTGCCGCCCAGTTCGGCGCCGATCTGCTCCGCGGTGATCGACCCGAGGGCAGTACCCCGGGTGACCCCCGCCAGGTGGGCGACCACCCGCAGCGGCGCGTCGGGGGTGTCGCAGCCCGCGAGCAGCCGCTCCACCTGCCCCCGGTCGGTGACGTCGCAGTCGGCCGGCACCACCTCGACCCCGCGGCCGGCGAGCTCCTCGCGGAGCTCCGCGGCCCCGGCCGACCGGCGGGCCGAACGGGACGCCAGCACCAGCCGGGTGGCCCCGCGGTCCGCCAGGAAGCGGGCCAGGTGCAGGCCGAGACCGCCGGTGCCGCCGGTGATCAGCGCGGTCCCGCCGGTCGACCACGGCGCGTCGGGCCGCTGCGGAGCGGTGCGCAGCATCCGGCGCACCCACCGCCCGCCGCCGGGCCGCAGCGCGACCTGGTCCTCGTGGTCGCCCGCCGCCAGGGCCGACACCAGCTGGGCGGCCCACTCGGCGTGCGGCTCGGCCGGCAGGTCCACGACACCACCGGACAGGGCGGGCTGCTCCAGAGCCACCACCCGGCCCAGGCCGTTCACCAGGGACTGCAGCGGACGCGGGAGCGCCTCCACCCCGTCCACGCTGACCGCGCCGCTCGTCAGCAGCCACAGCGGCACGCCCGCCCCGGAGTCGGCCACGGCGTCGACCAGGGCCTGCACGAGCGTCAGCGACGTACGGAACCCGTACGGCACCCCCTCGGCGTCGACGCGGTCGTCCAGCCCGCCCAGCGACACCACACCCGCCGGCGGGGGCACCAGGCCCTTCAGGGCCCGGGCGAACGCCGCCCGGTCCAGGCCCGCCCCCAGACGCTGCACGGCCGCACCGGCCAGCCGCAGCTCCCGCTCCAACTCGGCCGCCAGCCCCTCGTCCCGCGGATCGGACACCAGCACCCAGGTCCCGTCCAGCCGAACCGGCCCGGCGGCCGCGGCGAGGGGCTGCGGCTGCCACACGTCGTCGTACAGCCACGGCGCGACCTCGGCACGGGCCCGCTCCCGCCCCTGCCAGGCCGCCAGCAGCGGCAGCAGCTCGCCGATCTGCCCGCGCAGCCCCTCAGGGGCCTCCAGCAGGTCGGCGACCCTGCCCGGCTCACCGTCCTCGACCGCCGCCCAGAACGCCTCCAGGGGCCCGCCCCCGCCACCGGCCCCACGGGCCGGCCCGGCGGGGCCGTCGATCCAGTGCCTGCGCCGCTGGAAGGCGTACGTCGGCAGCTGGGCCACGGCCCGGCGGCCGAGGACGCACTCCCAGTCCACGTCCACACCGTGCACGTGCAGCAGCGCGGCGGTGCGCAGCACCTGGACCAGGTCACCGCGGCCCCGCTGCAGCGTCGGCACGACGACGGCCCGGTCACGGCCAGCGTGCAGCGCTCCGTCGGTGAGGGGCATGAGGAGGACGGGGTGGGGGCTGGTTTCGAGGAAGACGTTGTGGCCGTCGGCCAGGAGGGCTTGTTGGGCTTGGTCGAGGCGGACGGGTTCGCGGAGGTTGCGGGCCCAGTAGTCGGCGTCGAGCCGGCTGCCGTCGGTGGGGGTGCCGGTGACGGTGGAGTAGAAGGGGATGTGCCCGGTGCGGGGGGTGATGTCGGCGAGTTGGGTGCGGAGGGTGGGCAGGAGGGTGTCCATGTGGTGGCTGTGGGAGGCCACGGGTGCTTCGAGCCAGCCGCAGGAGATGTCTTCGTCGTCCCAGGTTTCCAACAGGTCGCCGATGGTGTCGGCGTCGCCGGAGATGGCGGTGGAGGTGGGGGTGTTGACGGCTGCGATGGACACTTTTCCGCCGTGTGGGGCGAGGGCGGTGGCGACGGTGTCGTGGGGGAGTTCGACGACGGCCATGCGGCCGATGCCGGTGACGGCTTGGAGGGCGGTGGAGCGGATGCCGATGACGCGGGCTGCGTCGTGCAGGGAGAGGGCTCCGGCGACGACGGCGGCGGCGACTTCGCCCTGGGAGTGGCCGACCACGGCCGCGGGCTGGATGCCGTGGGACTGCCAGAGGGCGGCGAGGGCGATGTACATGGTGAACATGACGGGCTGGATGACGTCCAGGCGGTGCCAGTGGGTGGTGTCGGCGGTGCGCAGGATGGTTTCGATCGACCGGCCGTTCAGGTACGGGGCGAGGGCCGTGTCGCAGTCGCGGACCGCTTCCGCGAACGCCGGCGACTGCTCCAACAGGTCGCGGCCCATGTCGGGCCACTCGCTGCCCTGGCCGGGGAAGACGAACACCACACCGCCCCGCTCCACCGCCGACCCCTGGACCAGGGCCCGGTGCGAACGCCGCTCGGCCAGTGCGGCCAGGGCCTCCGCCGCCTCCGCCGCCGACCCCGCCATCACCGCGGCCCGTTCGGTGAAGTGCGCCCGCCGGCGAGCCGCGGTGGCGGCCACCTCGGGCAGCGCCGCCTCCGGCCGGCGGCCGAGCCAGTCGGCCCAACGCCCGGCCTGCTCGCGCAGCGCCGCCTCGTCCCGTGCCGACACCACCACCGGCAGGACCGGGGGCAGCACCCGCTCGTCCACGTCCACGGGAACCGCCGCAGGCGCTTCCTCCAGCACCAGGTGCGCGTTGGTGCCTCCGATGCCGAACGACGACACGCCCGCCCGCCGCGGTCCGTCCTGCCGCCACTCCCGCAGCCGGGTGTTGACCTCGAACAGCTCCGGGTCCAGGCCCATCTCCGGGTTCGGACGCTCGAAGTGCAGGCTCGGCACCAGCTCCCGGTGGTGCAGGCACAGCACCGCCTTGATGAGCCCAGCCAGACCCGCCGTGACGTCGGTGTGCCCGATGTTGGACTTCACCGAACCGAGCGCGCACGGCTCCTCGCGCCCGCCCCCGCCGAACACCTGCTGGAGCGCCTGCACCTCGATGGGATCGCCGAGCGCGGTCGCCGTCCCGTGCGCCTCCACCAGACCGATGCTGGACGGCTCCACGCCCGCCGCCGCCTGCGCGTCGGCGATGACCTCCGCCTGCCCCTGGACGCTCGGCGCGGTGAAACCGACCTTCCCGGCCCCGTCGTTGTTGACGGCACTGCCGCGGATCACCGCGTACACCGTGTCCCCGGCGGCCAGCGCGTCCGACAGCCGGCGCAGCACCACCACGCCGACCCCGCTGCCGACGACCGTACCGCCGCCGTCCGCGTCGAACGGCCGGCAGGTGCCGTCGGCGGAGAGCACCAGCCCCTCCTGGTACATGTAGCCCTGCTTGAGCGGCACCGTCAGCGAGGCCGCACCGACCAGCGCCACGTCGGACTCCCCGCGCAGCAGGCTCTCCCTGGCCAGGTGCGCGGCGACCAGACCGGTCGAACACGCCGTCTGCACCGACAGGGCGGGACCGCGCAGGTCGAGCCGGTGCGCGACCCGGGTCGCGAAGAAGTCGCTCTTGGTGCCGATCATCGTGCGGAAGAACGACGACATGTCGTGGACGTCCTCACCGCGGTAGCCGCCGAACCCGGACCCGCCGAACACGCCGATCCGCCCGTCGTAGCCCCGGGGGACGAGCCCCGCGTGCTCCAGGGCCTCCCAGGCGCACTCCAGGAACAGCCGGTGCTGCGGGTCCATCGCGTCGGCCTCGGCCGGCGAGTAGTCGAAGAACCCGGCGTCGAACAGGTCCGCGTCCTCGACGTGGCCCTTCGCCCGCACGTAGTTCGGGTCGGCCAGCAGCGCGTCAGGCACGCCCGCCGCCCGCAGCTCCGTCTCGGAGAACCGGGTGATCGACTCCACCCCGTTCCGCAGGTTCTGCCAGAACGTCTCGACGTCCGGCGCACCCGGCAGCCGGCACGACATTCCGACCACCGCGACCGCCTCGTCCCCGGTGCCACCGGCGCCACCGGTGCCACCGGCGCCCCCGGGACCGACGGCCGGAGCGGCCGCCCGCGCGGCCCGCGCCGTGCGGCCGGTGCCCTCACGGTCACCCCGCAGGAACCCGGCGAGCTGCCGGACCGTCGGATAGCGGAACACCGCCGACAGCGGGAACTCCCGGCCGAGGGCCTCGCACAGCGCCGTGTGGACCTGCAGCGCCGTCATGGAGCTGCCGCCCACGTCGAAGAAGCCCCGGTCCCGGTCGACCTCCCGGAGGTCCAGCACCGACGCCCACGTGTCACGGACGAGCCGCTCCACCGGGTCGTCCCCGCGCACCGCGACGACACCGGACCCGCGCCCCGCCGGGGCCCCCGCCCTGGCGGCCGATGCCTCCGCGGCGGACACGCCCTCCGGCGCCCGTTCCGGCGCCGGCATACGGACCAGCGCCCCCCGGTCCACCTTCTTGTTCGGGGTGTGCGGCAACTCCGGCAGGCACACCAGCCGCGACGGAACCATCCAGGCCGGCAGCCGCCCGGCGAGGTACCCCCTGACGGCCTCCCCGTCACCCGGCCCGGCACCCGGCCGGCCGGTCCAGTACAGGCACAGCCGCGGATCGTCCTCCACGTCCCGGCGCACCACGGCCGCGCACTCCAGCACCAGCGGGTGCTCGCCCGCCACCGCCTCGACCTCGCCCAGCTCGATGCGGTGCCCGTACAACTTGACCTGCGAGTCGATCCGCCCGCAGTACTCCAGACCGCCGTCCTCCCGGTACCGCACCAGGTCCCCGGACCGGTACATCCGCCCACCCGGGCAGAACGGGTCCTCCACGTACCGCTCGGCCGTCAGATCCGGCCTGCCCAGGTAGCCGCGGCTGACCGCACGCCCGCCGATCCACAGCTCACCGCGGCTGCCCCGCGGCACCCGGGCACCGTTGCCGTCCAGCACGTACAGGCCGGTGCCGAGGACCGCCGTGCCCAGCGACACCTCACCCGGCTCCACGTCCCAGGTGGTCGACCACACCGTGCACTCGGACGGCCCGTAGATGTTCGTCACCCCGCCGCGCACCGTGCGCAGCAGCCGCTTCGCCAGGGAACGGTCCAGCGCCTCCCCGCCCACGACCATCCGGTCCAGACCGGCCAGCAGCGCCCGGCCGTCCGCGTCCGCCAGCAGCATCCGCGCCAGCGACGGCGTGCACTGCAGGTGCGTGGGACCGTACGAGCGGTACGCCGGCCACTCGCCCACACTGCCCTGCGCGACGACCACCCGGTAGCCGCGGGTCAGCGTCCAGATCAGCTCGACCGTGGAGATGTCGAACGACGGGCTGGTCACGGCCAGCCAGGTGTCCCCGGGGCCGCCACCGATGCGCTCGTCCACGCTCCGGCAGAAGTTCGCGAACTGGCCGTGCTCGATCAGCACGCCCTTGGGCCGCCCCGTCGAACCGGACGTGTAGATGACGTAGCCGAGGTCCGACGGGACCGGCCGCACCACCGGCTCGGGCCAGTCCGCGTCCGCCGCCGGCTCCGGGACCTCCCCGATCAGCACCACCCGCGCCGCCGTGTCCACCGGACGGTCGGAGACCAGTACCCGCAGCCCGCTGTCCTCGATGACGTGGTCGATCCGCGCCCGCGGATAACCCGGGTCCACCGGCAGGTACGCGCCGCCCGCCAGCCAGATCGCCAGCACCGACACCACCAGGTCCACCGAACGCGGCAGGTGCACGCCCACCGGAACCTCGCGGCCCACCCCGGCACCCGCCAGCACCCCGGCCAGCGCCCCGGCCCGCGCCACCATCTGCCGGTACGTCAGCTCGCAGCCGTCCGACACCAGCGCCACCGCGTCCGGAGTCCGGCGCGCCTGCGCCAGCACCAGGTCCAGCGCCGTCGCCGGATCCGCCGCGACCGGCTCGGCACGCCCGCCCCGCTCCTCCAGCCACGCCAGCTCCGCGGCGTCCAGCAGGTCGAGCTCCCCGATGCGGCGCTCCGGGTGCGCCGCCACCGACTCCAGCAGCGTCAGGAAGTTCCGCACCATCCGCTCGCCGGACGCCCGGTCCATGACGTGCGGCAGGAACTCCAGCTCGCCCCACAGCCCCGCACCACTGGGAGCCAGGTTCAGGCCCAGCGGGAACTTCGACGCACCCCGCACGTTGCCCGCACCCCGGGCCGAGTCCGGCAGCGCCCACGCGTCCTCGCCCGCCCCGAGCACCGGGAAATCGGCGCCCATGTAATTCAGCACGGCCCGGATCAGCGGGTTGTCGTCACCGGACCGCGGGGTCCGCGTCGCCTTCATCACCTCGGTGAGCGGCACGCCCTGGTGCTCCACCAGCCCCAGCACCCGCGGATGCACCGCGGCCAGCAGCTCCGTGAACACCGGGTCACCGGTGAGGTCGCAGCGCAGCGGAAGCGTGTTCGTCAGGAAGCCCAGCACCTCCGAAGACCCCGGCAGCTGCCGGTTCGCCCACACCGTGCCCACACTGAAGTCGTACTGGTCGGTGTAGCGGGCCAGCATCACCGCGAACGCGCTCACGAACACCGTGTACGGCGTCACCGACGCGTCCGATGCCAGCTCCTCCAGCCGCGCACGCAGCCCGGCCGGCACCTCGAAGTACACCGAGTCACCGCCCCCGGCGCCCCCCGCGCCCCCGGACACCGGCTGCGGACCCGGCGGCAGCTCCAGCACCGGCACGTCGCGCAGCTGCTCGGCGATGAACGCCGCGCCGGGACCGAACCGGCCCTCGGCCAGACTCCGGCGCTCCCAGCGCGCGTAGTCGCCCATGTGGTGCACCGGCTCCGACGCCTCCGGCCGGCCCCCCGCCGAGAACGCGCCGTACGCCTCGTACAGCTCGCGCAGGAAGACCGTCAAGGACCAGCCGTCCGTCACCGAGTGGTGGAACGTCAGGCACAGCACCTGGCCCCCGTCACCGGCATCCAGCAGCCGGCAGCGCAGCAGGGACGGACCGGCCAGGTCGAACGGCAGCAGTTCCTCCTGCCGGATCCGCTCGTCCACCGCGTCCGGCCCGCGGCCCGACAGGTCCTCGTACACGAACGGGACCGTGACGTCCGCGTGCACCACCTGCACCGGGCGGCCGCCCCGGGACTCCAGCCCGGTCCGCAGCGCCTCGTGCCGGGCCGCCATCCAGTCGAGGGAACGGCGCAGTGCCTCCCGGTCCAGCGGACGCGCAGGCCTCAGCCGCATCGCCACGTTGTACCGGGGCGTCCCCGGCTCCATCCGCTCCAGGAACCACAGCCGGCCCTGGCCCTCGGTCGCGGGATGCTCATCACGCTGCCCGGCACGCTCCAGCGGAAGCGGGCCTGCCGCAACCCGAGCCGGAGCGGGGGCGCCCACGCCGATCCGGGTCAGGAGATGGCCGGTCAGCGCGGCCGGAGTGGGGTGCGCGAACGCCAGGTCCGCCGGCAGCGCCGAACCGACCTGCGCCGACAACCGCCGCCGCAGCTCCACCGCCATCAGCGAGTCCAGCCCCAGCTCCTTCAGCGGCTGGTCGTCCACGACCGCCGCCGCGTCCGCGATGCCCAGCACCACCGCGACCTCGCGGCGCACCAGCTCGCCGACGGCACCCCGGCGCTCCGCCTCCGGCAGCGCCGCGAACCGCTCGCGGAACCCGTCACCGGCCGCGCCGGCCCGCCCCGCCCCGCGCACCCGCGCCCGCGCCCGCGCCCGCACCAGGGCTCGGAACACCGCCGGCAGCTCCTCACCGCTGTCCAGCGCCCGGCGCAACGAGCCCAGCTCGAGCCGGACGGGGACGAGGTGGGGGTGGGGTTGGGTGAGGGCTGCGTCGAGGGTGGTGAGGGCTTGGGTGTGTGTGAGGGCGCCGAAGCCTTGGCGGTGCATGCGGGCTATGTCGGCATGGGTGAGTTTGGTGGTGAGTCCGGTTCCGGTTTGTTGCCATAGGCCCCAGGAGAGGCTGGTGGCGGGCAGGCCGTGGTGGTGGCGGTGTGTGGCGAGGGCGTCGAGGGCGGTGTTGGCGGCGGCGTAGTTGCTTTGGCCGGGGGTGCCGAGGACGCCGGAGGCGGAGGAGTAGAGGACGAACGCGGCGAGGTTGAGTCCGAGTTGGGTGGACACCTCGTGCAGGTGGAGGGCGCCGAGGGTTTTGGGTTCGAGGACTCGGTTGAGGCGTTGGGTGGTTTGGTGGGTGAGGAGTCCGTCGTCGAGGACGGCGGCGAGGTGGAAGATGCCGGTCCAGGGGTGGGACGGGTCGATGTCGGTCAGCAGTGTCCGGACCTGGTCGGGGTCGGCGGCGTCGCAGGCGAGGACGCGGACGGTTTCGGCCCCGGCTTCGGTCAGCTCGGTGACGAGGTGTTGTGCGTGGGGGGTTTGGTCGCCTCGGCGGTTGGTGAGGACGAGGTGGCGGATGCCGTGTCGGGTCACGAGGTGGTGGGCGAGGGCTTGGCCGAGCTCGCCGGTGCCGCCGGTGATCAGGACCGTTCCCTCGGGGTCCAGCCTTCGGGTGGTGTCGTCATGTGCTGCTGTGGCGCGGACGAGGCGGGGGGCGAGGAGCTGCCCGTCACGCGCCAGCAACTCGGGCTCGCCGGTCACCTGGAGCGCTGCGCTGAGTGCCTCGTCGTCGTTGGTGTCGATGAGACGGATGACGTGTTCGGGGTGTTCGTTGCGTGCGGAGCGGGCGAGTCCCCACAGGGTGGCTTGTGCGGGGTCGTCGACGGCGCCGTTGGTGACGAGTACGAGTTCGCCGGTCGTGGTGGCGTCGGTGAGGGCTTCTTGGAGGGCGGTCAGGCCGCGTGACGCGATCTCGGTGAGGGTGCCGGTCCAGGCGCGGGCGTCGATGACGGTCCGCTCGGCTGCTGCCGTCACCAGGCTGGTGACCGGCTGGAACTCCACCCGGTAGAGGTGGTCCACGGCCATGCCGGCACGGATCTGCTCGACGGAGGCCTCCCTGACCTGGAGGCCTTCGACACGGGCAACCGGGTTGCCCGACCCATCGGCCACCCAGACGCGAGCCGCGGTGCGCTCCGCGGTCAGCTCGGCTCGTACACGCAGCGGGCCGTCGGCCGGTCCGAAGAGTTCGACGCCGGTCCACTCGAAGGGCAGTGCGACGCTCGACCCCGTACCGCTCCCGAAGAGCGTGTGCAGGGCGGCGTCCAGCAGGGCGGGGTGGATCCCGAAACCGCCCACGGCTTCGCCGTCGGGCAGCCGGACGAGCCCGTAGGCGGTCTCGTCGTCCCGCCAGAGTTCCATGAGCCCTCGGAAGACAGGCCCGTACTCGATGCCGATGCTTTGCAGACGCTCGTAGAAGCCGTCCAGGTCGACCCGTTCAGCGCCGGCCACGGGCCACAGCCGGAGAGATTCGAAACCCTCGGTGCCGGGCCCTCGGGTCTCGCCGAGTCGGCCGGTGGCGTGGTGGGTCCAGGTGTCGTGGTGGCGGGTGTGGATGGTGAGGTGGTTGTCGGTGACGGTGATCTGGAGGCGGAG
>NZ_JBIBBM010000027.1:0-28548 GCF_042900645.1 Streptomyces sp. NPDC012888
CCCCACGCGCCTCAGATCGCTACGCGCTCCTGCCGGAAGGCGGATCCGGCCCGCAGGTGGCCGGACATAGGCCGCCAACGATCGCTACGCGCTCCGGCCGGAGGGCGTCTCCGCCTCCTCGGTGGCTGGACATAAGTCCGCCAAGATTGCCAGCGGACTCGACCGAAAAGCCGTCAGGGGCCGTTGTCCTCACCGAGAAACCGAATGGCGCGTCCTGGATTGCAGTGAGGGCGATCGCCCGACTTCAGAAACCCCAAAGGGGGCGCCGGACAAGTCTTTTGGGTGTGGGGGCGTCGGCCTGACGCCGTTCCTGCAGTCGGCAGGCCGTCTGGGCCGATGCCCTTCCCGAAAAGACCGCCATACGCGTCGCGGATTGCAGTCAGCTGACCCTCGGGCCAATGGGAGGGGCGGCAAAGCGTCTCAAATGGGGCATATCGCAGGCCTTTTGGGCTCGTCCATTCCCCTTGTGTCATCGCAGGACCGTCTGGCGCTCAC
Organism: Streptomyces sp. NPDC012888; assembly: GCF_042900645.1. Classification (NCBI taxonomy): domain Bacteria; kingdom Bacillati; phylum Actinomycetota; class Actinomycetes; order Kitasatosporales; family Streptomycetaceae; genus Streptomyces; species Streptomyces sp. NPDC012888. The sequence goes on from NZ_JBIBBM010000027.1 coordinate 496, forward strand.
TAACGACCTCATATCGCAATACCCGGCCCACGCGGCTCCGGAGGCCGCCAATACAGCCGATGGCCCTCCGCCTTTGGGCGGTTTATGTCCGGCCATCGACCAGACGGGGACACTGAGACGGCCGAAGCGCGTAGCGGTGTGGGGTGCCCCCGGGTGGGCCCGTCTCTTGCACCTTCCGGGTGGGTGGAGGTGGGGCTCCCGCCCGGAGGGCGGGTTGGGCCGCCGCCCCCGGCGCCGGACAGCTAACGGGCGGACCCGTGGGGAATGGGCACCCCTTGCCCTTGTTTTGGGTTGTCCGTTCGTCTGTCGTTTTTCCGGGGCGGGCGGCGGGGTCAAGGGTGGCCGGAGGCCATCGCGCAGCGACGCGACGAAGGAGCGCCCTTGACGCCGACGCACGCCCCGGAAGGACGATGGGACGGACGGGCAACCACCCCGACGCACCCAACGCCCCCGCCCGAGCGGGCCCAGCCGCTCCCACGCCGTCCCACTTACCCGTCCGCCGCCGCGGGACCCGGTGCCCCCACCCCCCCTGCCCTCACCCCACCCCGCCCCACCCTGCCCCTACCCGCCCTCCACCCGGAAGCGGATCGGGGTGCCCGGGCGGGACTGGGCCGCTGCGGGGAGGGACATGGGCGGGACCACGCCGAGGACCGGGTAGCCGCCGGTGACGGGGTGGTCGGCCAGGAAGACCACGGGGAGGCCGTCCGGGGGTACCTGGACCGCGCCCAGGACCATGCCTTCGCTCGGGAGTTCCCCCTGGCGGGCCCGGACCAGGGCCGGGCCGCCCTCCGTGCGCAGGCCGATCCGGTTGCCCGCCGGGGAGACCCGGTACGTGGCGCGGCCCAGGGCCGCCACCGACTCCGGGGTGAACCAGTCGTGGCGCGGCCCCAGCCGGATCGGGAGCACCAGTTCGGTGGGCGGGGCCGGGACCCGGAGGGTGTCGGCGCCGGACACAGGCCCGGCAGGGAGGCCGACCGGCAGCACGGTTCCCGCGCTCAGCACCGGTGGTCCCAGGCCGGACAGCAGGTCCGTGGCGCGGCTGCCCAGCACCTCGGGCACGTCGAACCCGCCCCGCACCGCCACGTAGCTGCGTACTCCCCGCACCGCGGCGCCCACGTCCAGCACCGCGCCGCCGGGCACCCGTACGGGCGCGCCCCAGGCCGCCGGGCGGCCGTCGACCCGGACCGGGCAGGGCGCGCCCGTGACCGCGGCGGTCAGGGGCCGCAGGGCGCGCAGGGCGACCCCGTCCAGCGTGGTCTCCAGCGCGGCGGCTCCGGCCGCGTTGCCCAGGAGCCGGTTGGCGAGCCGCAGCGCGTCCGGGTCGAGGGCGCCCGAGCGGGGCACCCCGAGGTGGGCGTGGCCGGGGCGGCCCAGGTCCTGGACGGTGGTGAGCGCTCCGGGGCGTACGACCTCGGCGGCGGTCACGCGGGTACCTCCTCGAACCGGACCCGGACCCCGGGCGTGAACAGGGCCGCGGGTTCCCGGGCCGGGTCCCACAGCACCGCGTCCGTGCTGCCGACGAGCTGCCAGCCGCCGGGTGAGGACCGCGGGTACACCCCGGCGTACTCGCCGGCCAGGGCCAGGGATCCGGCGGGCACGGCCGTCCTGGGTGTGGCGCGGCGGGGGAGCCGGTACCGCTCCGGCAGGCCCGTCAGGTAGCCGAAGCCGGGGGCGAAGCCGCAGAAGGCGACCCGGAACGGGGTCGCGCACACCAGCCGGGCGACGCCGGGCCGGTCGGTGTCCCAGGCGCGGGCGACGTCGTCCAGGTCGGGCCCGTCGAACCGTACGGGGACGGTGACCTCGGGCCCGTCCTGCGCGCGCAGGGGCGGGACCTCCCAGCGGGCGAGGCGGGGGGCGAGTTCCGGAGCGACGCCGTCGAGCAGGACGGTCCTGGCCGCGGGGACGATGTCGACCACCGTGCCGAGTTCGTCCCGCCGGCGCAGCAGCTCCGCGTGGAGCGCGGCCACCTCCTCCGCCGAGTCCACCTCCAGGAGCAGGGCCCGCGCCCCCACGGGCAGCACCCGCAGGCTCACGCGAACGCCTCGACGCGCGTCCCGGCCGCGGCCAGCGCCTCCCGCACCCGCAGGGCCAGCGCGGCCGCCCCCGGGGTGTCGCCGTGCAGGCACAGCGAGCGGCCGGTGCCGGCCCGGACCAGGGCCAGTGCCTGAGCCACGACCGCGTCGGGTTCGTGCAGGACCGCGCCGGGTTCGCCGCGCGGCACCAGAGTGCCCTCCGGGGTGTAGGCGCGGTCGGCGAACGCCTCGCGTACGGGTGCCAGCCCGGCGGCCGCGGCCGCCGCCAGCAGCTCCGATCCGGGCAGGCCCAGTACGGGAAGTTCCGCGTCGGCGCCGACGGCCAGCCGGACGCCGGCGACGACCGCGGCCGCCTGCTCCGCGTCGCGCACGGTCCGGTTGTAGAGCGCGCCGTGCGGTTTCACGTACGACACCCGGGAGCCCGCGGCCCGGGCGAACACCTCCAGCGCCCCGATCTGGTACGCCACCTCGTCGGCGAGCTCGCGGGCCGGTACGTCCATGGCGCGCCGCCCGAACCCGGCCAGGTCGCGGTACGACACCTGCGCGCCGATCCGCACGCCCCGCTCCACGGCCAGCTCGCAGACGTGGCGCATGATCGACGGGTCCCCGGCGTGGAACCCGCACGCCACGTTCGCGCTGGTCACCACCGACAGCAGCGCCTCGTCCTCGGTGAGCGTCCAGCGCCCGAAGCCCTCGCCGAGGTCGGCGTTGAGGTCGACCACCGCCTCCGCTGGTGTGATCATGGAACTCATGCGGCGAGCGTAGAGCAGGGCCGGGCGGCCCGGCCGCCCGCCCGGCGGGATCCGTCCGCAGCGGGCCCGAACCGCGCCGTTTGGGTGGTTGTCAGGGTGACCGCCTAATCTTGCGTCGTGACATTCCCAGCCCCGGCGAAGACCCTCCCGTCCCCGGCGCCCGGCCCGGCCGCCGACGAGGGCCTGGCCAGGCGGCTCCGGGCCCTGGCCTGCACGGCTCCGCTCCACGACCTCGACGTGCGCAAGGCCAACCTCGCCGGCGAGTACGGGATCTACGCCATGGCCGAGGTCGCGCTCGCCGCGATCGACCTGGTCACGCTGAACATGGACTTCGACACGGGCGCGGACCACGAGCAGATAGTGGCCCGGCTGCTGCCCAGGGTCGCCGCCCAGGCGCCCGCGCGCCCCGCCGCCGAGCACGAGCGGGTCGCCCGCTGGGTGCTGGAGAACCTGATCAACGTCGGCAGCGTCGACCGCGGCTTCCGCGCCGTCTACGGCACGTTCGGCCCGGACGGCGCGTACGTCCGCCGCGACTACGACTTCAAGCTGATCGAGGAAGTCCCGGGCCCCGGTGGCGCGGTCTACCTGCGGACCACCGACGAGGCCGTCAACGTGCTGGTCGGCGCCCTCGACACCGATGTCACCAGCGCTCAGATCGCCGCAGAGGTGAAGCTGGAGGTGCTGATCAGCCGGGGCCGGCTGGCCGACGCCCAGCTCGCCGCCGAGCAGGCCCGCTACCGGACCGTGCAGTACGCGGAGACCCTGCGCCGCACCCTCGACGCCACCCGGCGCAACGTCCGCGCGGTGGACTGGCTCCAGGCCGTCCCCGACATGATCGAGGAAGCCCTCGACCACGTCGCGGACCGCTACCGCCACGAGAACGCCATCCTCACCAACATCCGCAAGGCGCGCGACGAGGCCGAGGGCGCCGAGAACAAGCGGCGCGCCGCCGAGCTGGTCGACATCGTCAAGGACTGCATCCGCCGCCACACCCAGTTGCAGTCGCGCCTGCTGGAGGCCGGCCCGCTGTTCCGCGCCGAGCAGGACCGGCAGGCCTTCGCCGCGCCCGCACCCCGGTCCGGCATCGACCTGTACGGGCAGCTGCTGGCGCCGGTCCTGCCGCTGCCGGTGGCCCGGGCCCGCCAGGTCACCGACGCCTTCTTCGCCGCGGGGACCGGGCTGCGCACGCCGGTGTCGGTGCGGGTCGCCGACCTGGTGGAGATACTGCTCACCCCGCCCCAGGAGCGGGAGCACCTGGGCGTCGAGATGCCCGAACCCGACCTGATCGCCACGCCCGACGACAGCCGCTTCAGCGAGGAGCAGCTCGGCTGGGCGATGGAGCTGCTGGACCTGCCGCACGACGCCCCGCGCCGCCTGTCCGGGCTGCTGGCCGAGGCCCGGCGGCGCGACCCGGACCTGCCGTACCTGGTGGCGCTGCTCGCGGTGCACGCGGCGAGCCCGGCGGTGGGCACGGCGTACCGGCAGGGCGAGGAGCGGCTGCTGTTCGCGGTCGACGACGGCACGGTGCTGGACGACCCGGAGTTCGGCGGCGCCGACCTGATCGTCGGTACGGCCCTGCTGGACGCGGCGGGCATGGCGGCCGACCGTACGGAGGCGGTGTGAGCGCCGCCGCCCCCGGGCGCGCCGGGGCCCGCGGCCGGGCGGCTTCCGCCGGTGCGGAGGTGTCCGTTCGTCCGTCGGCTTCCGTGGGTCCCGCGGTGTCCGTCCGTCCGCCGTCGTCCACGGGTCCCGCGGTGTCCGTCCGTCCGCCGTCGTCCACGGGTCCCGCGGTGTCCGTCCGTCCGCCGGCTTCCGCCGGTCCGTGGTCGTCTGCCCGTCTGCCGGCTTCCGCCGGTCCGCCGGTGCCGGTCCGTCCGCCGGGCTCCGCCCGGCCGCCGTCGTCGCGCCGGCCGGCCGTCGTGGGCGCCCGCGCCCCGCACCGTCCGCACCGCCCCGCCGCCGCCCCACCCGTCGCCCCGTCCGCCGCCGCGGCCCGATCCGCCGCCGTACGCACCACCACCGCCGAGGAGCCCCAGCCGTGAGCGAGACCCACGCCGAGTACCCCGCGTGGAGCGAGCCCGCGCCCGAGCACGCCGCGCCCGCACCGGCCGCCGCCGGAACCGGCGCGGTCACCCCGGCCGACGCCGCCGACGCGGCCCGGCTCGTCGCGTACGGGCTCCAGCCCAAGCTGCTCCCCGCCCGCGACGCCGAGTACGCCGAACTGCTGCGCCGCTACCGCGAGGACCCCGCCTTCGGGCGGCTCGCCGACGCCGTGGCCACCGGCCTCGGCCTGGTCGTCCTGGAGGTCTCGCCGCGGGCCGGCATGGCCGTCGCCGCCGGCGAGGACTCCGTCTTCGCCGTCCGCATGGGCGACTACGCCCGCCGTACCGCGGCGGACGGCAGCGACCGCTTCCTGCACGGCCTGGCCCACCTCGCGGTCGCGGCCCTCGCCTTCCCCCGACCCGAGGACCTCGCCGACGACGGCTACATCGGCCGGATCACCGTCAACGGGGTCGACGCCTTCGTCCGGCAGGCCTGCCGACGCCTCGAAGAGCGCGCCGAGGAGCTCGGCGAGAACACCGACCCGGCCACCGACGCGCCCGGCCTGGAGGCGGCCTGGCGGGTCTACGCCCGCCGCAGCTCCACCGGCGCCACCAAGGACGCCCGCCGCCTGGCCGGCTCCACCACCGGCATCGTCGGCAAGGCCGTCGCCTTCCTCACCGACTCCGGCTTCCTCCAGCGCACCGGGGACGACGCCGGCGGCGCCTACCGCACCACCCCCCGCTACCAGCTCCAGGTCCGCGACATGGCCGGCACCGCCGCCATGGCCGAACTCCTCGAACTCGGGGTCGTGCCGGTCGGCGACGGCTCCGCCACCCTGCTGCCGCCGCCCGAGGGCGACGACCTGGACCTGGTGGCCGACGCCGGCCTCCCCTTCCACGCCTGACCGCGCCCCGCCGGCGCCCACCGCACCCGCACCCCTCCGCACGACCGAGAAACCACGAGAGCCCGCCGCCATGTACGAGCTGTCCCGGATCCGCCTCTACTCCATCGGTCCCGCCGGTGCGCGCTACGCCGACACCGTGCTCGACCTGCGCGGAGTCGGCGAGCCGGTGCCCCACCCGGCCCCGACGCAGGCGGAGTTCTTCCAGGAGGAGCCGACCGGGCCGCCGCGCCGGCCCGCGCCCGCCGGCGTCCTCTTCCTGGAGAACGGCGGCGGCAAGTCCGTCCTGCTCAAGCTGATCTTCTCGGTGATGCTGCCCGGCCACCGCAACACCCTCGGCGGCGCCAGCTCCGGCGTGCTGCGCAAGTTCCTGCTGGCCGACGACTGCGGGCACGTGGCGCTGGAGTGGCAGCACACCCAGACGGGCGAGTGCGTGGTCGTCGGCAAGGTCAGCGAGTGGCGCGGCCGCCAGGTCTCCAACGACCCCCGCAAGTTCGCCGAGGCCTGGTACTCCTTCCGCCCCGGTCCCGGCCTCAGCCTGGACAACCTGCCGGTGGCCGAGTCCACCGCCGTGCGCCCGGCCGCCGAGGGCGCCTCCGGCGCGCAGGGCCGGCGCCGCACCATGAAGGGCTTCCGGGACGCCCTCACCGAGGCGGGCAAGGCCTACCCGCACCTGGAAGTGGTCTGGGAGGAGATCCACGACCGCTGGAACGAGCACCTCGGCGACCTCGGCCTCGACCCCGAACTCTTCCGCTACCAGCGCGAGATGAACGCCGACGAGGGCGAGGCCGCCGGCCTGTTCGCGGTCAAGAAGGACTCGGACTTCACCGACCTGCTGCTGCGGGCCGTCACCGACACCCGTGACACCGACGGCCTCGCCGACCTCGTCCACGGCTTCGGCAACAAGCTGGGCCGCCGCGCCGAGCTGATGGCCGAACGCGACTTCACCGCCGGCTCCGTCGACCTCCTCACCCGCATCGTGGAAGCGGCCGAGGCCCGCGGCCGCGCCCGCGACGTCCACGCGGGCGCCGAACGCCGCACCCGCACCCTGGCCCGCCGCCTCTCCGCCCGCGCGACCGAGGAACGCGGCCGCGCCACCGACCTCGCCCAGCGGGTCACCGACGCCGCGCACGCGGTCACCGCCGCCGAGACGGCCCGCGAGCACAGCTCCCTGGTCTCCGCCGAACTCGCCTACCGGCACGCCTCCCTGGCGCTGACCGTCGCCGAGAAGGCCGCCACCGCCCAGCGCCGCGAACTCCTCGAAGCCCGCACCCTGCACTCCGCCTGGCAGGCCGCCGAGTCGGTGCTGCGCCACCGGGCCGCCGCCGACCGCTCGGCCCGGGTCGCCGCCGCGATCCGCGAGGCGGAACGGGACGCCGCCCCGGCCCTGGCCGCCCGCGCCACGGCCGCCGCCGCGCTCGTGCGGGCCCTCCACTGCGCCGCGGAGGACGGCGAACGGCTCGCCAACGAGGAGGAGGAACGCTCGGCCGGGCTCCAGGCCGCCGGGGAGGCCGCCCACCGCGACGCGACCGCCGCGGCCACCGCCGCCCAGCGGGCCCGCAGCGAGGCCGAGCACCTGCGGCAGCGCCTCGCCGAGGTCGAGCAGGAGACCGCCGAGGCGGTCCGGGCCGGCTGGCTCGACGACTCCGCCCCCGACGCCGACCCGGCCCGCGCCGCGCTCGCCGCCAGCGACGCCGAGAAGACGGCCGTCGCCGCGTGGGACGAGGCCCGCGAGGCCGCCCGTACCACCGCCGGGGCGGCCCGGGAGGCCGCCGCCGCGGAATCCCGCGCCGAACTCACCGCCGCCCGCGCCGCGGACGCCGCCGACGCCGCCGAAGCCGCGTACGCGGCCGAACGGCGGGCCGCCGACTCCATCGCCGCCTCGCCCCGCCTGGCCTCCCTGCTGGGCCTGCCCGCCGGCCCCCGGGCGGCCGTCCCGCACCCCCGGGCGGCGGGCCGGCCCGGTTTCGATGCCGACGCACCGGCCGGCGCGACGGGCGCACCCCACGGGGCCGGGGCTGAGGACACCGCGGGCGGGCTCACCGCCGCCGACCTCGACCGGAACGCCGAAGACCTCCGGGAACTCCTGGACGGCGGCATCACCGCGGCCGAACGGCAGCTGTTCGACCTGCGCACCGCCGCCGCCGACGACGCCCGCATCCTCGGCGCGCTCGGTGACGGCGGCCTGCTTCCGCCCGGCCCCGACGTCCTCGCCACCGTCGAGTACCTCGGCGAGCACGGCATCCCCGCCCTCCCCGGCTGGCGCTACCTCGCCCAGGCCGTGGACCCCGCCGACCACGCCGCGGTCCTCGCCGCCCGCCCCGAACTCGTCGACGGCGTCGTCATCACCGACCCCGACACCCACGCCCGGGCCCGCGAGGCGCTCGCCGGCGCCGCCCTGCTGCCCCGCTCCGCGGTCGCCGTCGGTACCGCGGCCGCCCTGCTGGCGCCCGTACCGCCCGCCGGCCCGGACGGCGCCGACAGCGGCGTCTTCCTGGTCCCGCCGAACCCGGCCATGCACGACGAGCACGCCGCCGACGAGGAGCGGCAGGCCCTGCGCGCCCGGGCCGCCGAACGCGACGCCGAGATCCGCGACCTGGCCGCCCGCCTCGCCGGGGACCGTGAGCTGGCCGCCCGCCTCGCCTCCTGGCGCACCGGCTGCCCGCCGGGCCACCTCGCCGAACTCGCCGAACAGGCCGCTGCGGCCCGCGCGTTCGCCGAGGAGGCCGAGGCCGAGCTCGCGGAGGCCCGCACGGCCCGCGCCGAGACCGAGGAGGCCGCGAACGACGCCGCCCGGGTCCGCGACGAACGCCAGGAGACCGCCCAGCGAGCCCGCCGCGCCGCCGACGCCCTCGCCGGCCTCGCCTTCCGCCTCCGCGAACGCGCCGGCTGGCAGGCCAAGGTCCGCGAACTCGCCGACGAGGCCGCCGAGTCCGAAGCCCGTGCCGAGGCCTGCCTGTCCCGGGCCCGGGCCGCCGACGAGGACCGCCGGGCCGCCCAGCGCGCCGCCGACGACGCCCGCCGTACCGCCCGCGCCCTGCGCGCCGAGCGGGCCGAGATCGCCGGGGCCCCCGACCAGCTGCCCGAGGACGACGGCCCGCGCACCCCGCTGCCCGACCTCCGGGAGGCCTACCGGGCCGCCTCCCAGCTGTACGAGAAGGTCGGCGTCGGCGCCGACCTGCGCGCCGAACAGGCCCGCGCCGAGAGCGACGAGAGCGCGGCCCTCGCCGAACTCGACCGGCTCACCAACAAGGTCCGCACCCGCGCCGCCCAGCTCCTGGAAGGCACCGACGGCGCCGACGGCCCGTCCCGCCAGGCCGCCGCGGCCCGCGCCGAGGCCCTCGTACAGATGCTGGAGACCCGCGCCAACACCGCCAGCGAGCAGCTGGGCCGACTCCGCGGCGAGGCCGAACGCCACGCCCCCGCCGACGGCGGGGCGCACACCGACCTCCCCGAAGAGCTGGTCCCCGCCGACGTCGAGCAGGCCCAGGCCATGCTGCGCTCGGCCACCGCCCGCCTCGCCGCGCACACCGCGGCCGTGGAGAGCGCCCGCGCCGCCCACGCCGAGCTGTTGCGCGCTCACCGCGCGGCCGAGGACGCGGCCGGCGGCTTCGACGAGACCGCCGCCCTCCTCCGCGACCAGCTGCGCGACCACGCGCACCACGAGGAGGACGAGCAGGACCAGACGCCGTACCCGGGCAGCCTGGAGGAGGCCCGGCAGTCCGCCGCCGAGACCCGCCGCTCCCTGCGCGGTTGTTCCGCCGACCTGTCGGCCGCCGAGACGGCCGTACGCGAGGCGAGCGACGTCCTCGTCCGGCACGCCAACGCCACCCGCTACGAGCAGGTGCGCACCCCCGCCCGCCAGCAGATCCGCGAACTGCCGGCCTCCGCGCTGCCCGAGCACGCGGCGGCCTGGGCGGCGGCCTTCGCACCGCGTCTGCGGGTGCTCACCGACGAACTGGACCAGCTGGAACGCAACCGGGACAGCATCGTGGACCGGCTGCGCGGCCTGGTCGAGTCGGCGCTGGCCACGCTCCGCTCGGCCCAGCGGCTGTCCCGGCTGCCCGAGGGCCTGGGGGAGTGGTCCGGCCAGGAGTTCCTCCGGATCCGCTTCGAGGAGCCCGACCAGGCCACCCTCACCGAGCGGCTCGGGGAGGTCATCGACGAGGCGACCCGCTCCGCGGTCAGGAAGAACGCCTCCTTCGGCGAGGGCCGCCGTGACGGCATGTCCCTGTTGCTGCGCGGGGTCCAGGCGGCCCTGGAGCCGCGCGGCATCGCCGTGGAGATCCTCAAGCCGGACGCCGTGCTGCGCGCGGAACGCGTTCCCGTCGGCCAGATGGGAGACGTGTTCTCCGGCGGGCAGCTGCTGACCGCCGCGATCGCCCTGTACTGCACCATGGCCGCGCTGCGCAGCAACGACCGCGGGCGGGACAAGCACCGGCACGCGGGCACCCTGTTCCTCGACAACCCGATCGGTCGGGCCAACGCCACCTACCTGCTGGAGCTCCAGCGGGCGGTGTCCGACGCCCTGGGCGTGCAGCTGCTGTACACGACGGGCCTGTTCGACACCACGGCGCTGGCGGAGTTCCCGCTGGTGATCCGGCTCCGCAACGACGCCGACCTGCGGGCGGGCCTGAAGTACATCAGCGTGGAGGAACACCTGCGCCCGGGCCTGCCGCAGCAGCCGACGGAGGGCGAGGCGGTCCACGGCGAGATCACCGCGACCCGGATGTTCCGCCGCAGCACCACCACCGCCGCCGCGGAGTAGCCGGCCCCCGGTTCAGACCCGGCGCAGCCCGCCCGGCTGCCGCCCCGGCGGAGCGACGGCGCCCGTGCCGGGGCCGGGCCGGGTGCCGTCGTACGGGCGGCGGGCGTACGGGACGCCCGGCGGGCCGTAGCCCTCCCCGCCGGCGGCCGGGTCCTCCCGGCCGTCGCGGCGGCCCGGACGGGCCGTGCTGCTGGGCGCCGACACCACCCCGTGCCGCTGCCGCCACATCTGGCGGGTGATCCACACGTCGAGCACGCCCCAGGTCGCGACGATGACGCCCGCGACCGAGCCCAGCACCATCGGGAACGCCAGCCAGGACGCGGTCAGGGTCAGGAAGAAGGTGACCGACGCCTGGATGAGGGTCACCGCCACGATCAGCACGGCCCGGACGGCAGCGTCCCGCACCGGGTCCGGCATGCGGTACCGCCGGGCCGGCTCCTCCACCCACAGCCCGCGCACGGGTCCGCGCTCCCGCTCCTCGTACTCGCTGCCCATGCTCCGTACACTCCCCACCGCACGGCCCCGCCCATGCCGTTTCCCTACCCGAAAGACGTCCGGCGGCCTCCGGGGATTCCCGGCGAGCCTGACGGGGTTTCGCGGGGCGCGCTCGCGGCCGGGCTGCGGAACGAATAATTCCAGCCATCCGTCAGGTTACGGGAACCGACGCCGCACGGAGTGTCATCTGCCACATATCGGGCCCCAGTTGACGGGAAGTATCGGACAACTCATGATCTTCGTCCAGGGGTCAGGCCGAAAACGTCCGGACACGCCTTCGAAGCGGCGACGAGGCAGTAGTAGGCTCGCGCCGTTTGAACGACGGATCACCGACCCCGCCGGGCGGGGTCGAGCTGGGGGAGGCTGTGGGCCCATGCGCTTTCGCGGGAAGTCCATCCGCCGGAAGATCGTGGCGTTGCTCCTCGTGCCGCTCGTCTCCCTGACCGCCCTGTGGGGCTTCGCCACCGTCCTCACGGGCCGTCAGGCCGTCCAACTCCTCGACGTCGCCTCCGTCATCAACCGGGTCGGCTACCCCATCGAGGACGTCGTCAGGGTCATCCAGAAGGAACGCCGCCAGACCCTCGTCGTCCTCGGCGACCCCCGCGCCTCCGCCGCCGGCACCGAACTCCTCAAGCGCCGCGCCGAGACCGACACCGTCATCCGCGACGTCACCGCCGGCGCCACCGACCCCGACGTCGTCGAGGAGCTCACCCCCGCCACCCGGGCCCACCTCGAATCCGTCCTCGACGGCTTCAAGGACCTCGCCACCCTCCGCATCAACGTCGACCGGACCGCCCTCGACCCCGGCCAGGCCCTGGACCTCTACAACCGCCTCGTCGACCCCTGCTACGACTTCCTGATGAACCTCCACGCCCTGGAGGACGTCGAGATGGACAAGCAGGGCCGCGCCCTGGTGGGCATCACCCGCGCCCGCGAGGCCCTGGCCCGGCAGGACGCCATCATCGCCGCCGGCTTCGCCGCGAAGCGGTTCACCATCTGGGACACCCGGGCCGTGTCCGACTTCAAGGCCAACCGCAAGCTGCTCTACGACTTCAACCTCGCCATCCTCCCGGCCGCCGACCGCGAACGCTTCGAGCAGTACTGGCGCGGCCCCGAGACCAAGCCGCTCCGCGAGGCCGAAGAGAAGATCATCGCCGCGGGCGCCGTGAAGAACCCCCGCACCCCGACCGCCGCCCAGTGGGACGAGGCCGCCGGACGCGTCCTCGCCTCCCTCGCCGTCATGGGCACCGCCGCCGGCGACCGCTACCAGGAACGGGTCGAACCGGTCGCGATGGACGTGCTCGTCAAGGCCGCCGTCGCCGGCGTCCTCGGCTTCCTCGCCCTCGTCGTCTCGCTCGTCCTCTCCGTACGCATCGGCCGCGACCTGGTCCGCGACCTCTCCCGGCTCCGCAAGGAGGCCCACGAGGCCTCCGGTGTCCGGCTGCCCGCCGTCATGCGGCGCCTCGCGGCCGGCGAACCCGTGGACGTCGAGACCGAGGCACCCCGCCTGGAATACGAGAAGGACGAGGTCGGCCAGGTCGGCCAGGCCCTCAACACCCTCCAGCGCGCCGCCGTCGAGGCCGCCGTGAAGCAGGCCGAACTGCGCCGCGGGGTCTCCGAGGTGTTCGTCAACCTGGCCCGCCGCAACCAGGTCCTGCTGCACCGCCAGCTGACCCTCCTCGACACCATGGAGCGCCGCACCGAGGACGCCGAGGAACTCGCCGACCTGTTCCGCCTCGACCACATGACCACCCGCATGCGCCGGCACGCCGAGGGCCTGGTCATCCTCTCCGGCGCCGCCCCCTCCCGTCAGTGGCGCAAGCCCGTCCAGCTGATGGACGTCGTCCGGGCCGCCGTCGCCGAGGTCGAGGACTACGAACGGATCGAGGTGCGCCGGCTGCCCCGGCTCGGCATCTCCGGCACCGCCGTCGCCGACATCACCCACCTCATCGCCGAACTCCTGGAGAACGCCACGGTGTTCTCCCCGCCGCACACCGCCGTCGCCGTGCACGGCGAGCGCGTCGCCAACGGCTTCACCCTGGAGATCCACGACCGCGGCCTCGGCATGACCCCCGAGGCCCTGATGGACGCCAACCTCCGGATCGCCGAGACCCCCGAGTTCGAACTCTCCGACACCGACCGGCTCGGCCTCTTCGTCGTCAGCCGGCTCGCCGCCCGGCACAGCGTCAAGGTCTCCCTCCAGCCCAGCCCCTACGGCGGCACCACCGCCGTGGTCTTCCTGCCGGCCGCCCTGCTCACCGAGGCGCCGGAGACCAACGGCAGCGGCTTCCGCCTCGACACCCCGGCCGCCAGGGCCGCCGTCACCGGCCGACCCCCCGGCCGACCCGCGGGCCGACCCTCGGGCCGCCCGGTCGGCGGCGCCCTCCGCGGAAACGGTTCAGCGGCCCGGCGCGCCGTGCCCTCCGCCCTGCTGGACGGCCTGGTCGAGCTGGAGCCGCCGCTCGGCGTCCTCGGCCTGGAGGAGCCCGTCACCCTCGACGAGCTCACGTCCGGCTCGGGCCACCCGCCCATCGCCACCCTGGACGACGAGACCCCGCCGGGCGGCACCCCCCGCAGCGCCCTCCTCGGCGACCGCCCCGGCCACCGCGCCGCCGACCGCGAACCCCCGCGGCCCACCGGCCCGGTCCGGCTGGACAGCACCCGCCTGGAGCCCGTACGAGCCGAGGGCCCGCGCCCGGCCTCCGGCGCGGTACCGCTGCCGCGCAGGCGCCGCACCCCCACTCTGGTCGCCGACCACGGCCGCCGGGTCGACGACAGGGCGGCCGACCGCACCGCCGCCGGCGCGGCCGACCGCACCGCCGCCGGCGCGGCCGACCGCACCGGCGCCGGCGCGGCCGACCGCACCGCCGCACCCGCGGACCGCCGCACCGGCGCCCGGTCCGAGGCGCGCCCGGTCTCCGTGGTCCGGCAGCCGGACCCGGAGACGGCCCGGCGCCCCGACGGCCGGGACGGATCCGGCACCGGCGGCCTGCCCCGCCGCATCCGGCAGGCCAGCCTCGCGCCCCAGCTGAAGAACGCCCCGGCGGCCGCACCGGCCGACGACACCGCGTCCCGGCCCGCCGACCGCGACGCGGAGGCCGTACGCACCCGTATGTCCGCACTCCAGCGCGGCTGGACGGCGGGCCGCCGACAGCACGCACAGCAGACCGGGACCGGCACCGGCAACACCGCCGGAACCGGGCCCGAGACCGAGAACGAGGGGGACGGTCGATGACCGCACCGCAGACCGCAGGCCACGACAGCCGGGGCCGGGGTTCCGGCCAGCTCAACTGGCTCCTGGACGAACTGGTCGACCGGGTCGGCAGCATCCGCAAGGCGGTGGTCCTCTCCGGGGACGGCCTGCCCACCGGAAGCTCCAAGGACCTGACCCGCGAGGACAGCGAGCACCTGGCCGCCGTGGCGTCCGGCTTCCACAGCCTCGCCAAGGGCGTGGGCCGGCACTTCGAGTCGGGCAGCGTCCGCCAGACGGTGGTCGAACTCGACGAGGCCTTCCTGTTCGTGATGGCCGCCGGCGACGGCAGCTGCCTCGCCGTGCTCTCCGACGCGGACTCCGACGTCGGCCAGGTCGCGTACGAGATGACCCTGATGGTCAAGCGCGTCGGCGACCACCTGGCGACCGCCCCGCGCACCGGACTGCCAGCGGGAGGGTGAGGGGGAGCGCATGAGCGAGTCAGGCCTGCACCCCGCCGACGCCCCCGACAGCACCGCCCCCGCACCCGGCGCGGACGCCGAACCGGCGCACGCCGCCGACCGCGACCGCGACCCCGGACACCAGGAACCCCGGAAACCCCAGGAACCCCAGGGACCCCAGGTACACCAGGACCCCCGGGCACACCGGGAACACCACCCGGTCCCCGACGCCGACGACACCGTGGAGGCCCCGCCCGCCGGGCACGCCCACTGGTTCGACGACGAAGCCGGTCCGGTGGTCCGTCCGTACGCCATGACCCGCGGCCGGACCAGCCACTCGGCCCGGCACCGGCTCGACCTGATCGCCCTCGTCGTGGCGGAGCCCGCCGCCGAGGACCCGGTCTGGGACCTGACCCTGTCCCCGGAGCACGCCGACATCCTGTGGCTGTGCCGGGAACGCCCCCAGTCGGTCGCCGAACTCGCCGCCGACCTCGACCTGCCGGTCGGGGTCGTGCGGGTGCTCGTCGGCGACCTCGTCGACGACGAACTGGTCCACGTCACCCGGCCGGTACCACCGGCCGAACTGCCCGACGAATCCATTCTGCGTGAGGTGATCGATGGCCTTCGGGCGCTCTAGCCGCACCGGCGGCATGCACGCGGTGTCGCCGGTCGAGCCGCTGACCCTGAAGCTCCTGGTCGCGGGAGGCTTCGGAGTCGGCAAGACCACCCTGGTCAGCGCGGTCAGCGAGATCCGGCCGCTGCGCACCGAGGAACGCCTCTCCGAGCCCGGCCGCGAGGTCGACGACGTCGAGGGGGTGGAGTCGAAGAGCACCACCACGGTGGCGATGGACTTCGGCCGGATCACCCTCCGCGAGGACCTGGTCCTGTACCTGTTCGGTACCCCCGGACAGGACCGGTTCTGGTTCCTGTGGGACGAGCTCGCCCAGGGCGCCCTGGGCGCTGTGGTCCTCGCGGACACGCGCCGGCTGGAGGACTGCTTCGCCGCGGTCGACTACTTCGAACGGCGTGAGATCCCGTTCCTGGTGGCGGTCAACTGCTTCGACGGCGCCGACCGCCACCCGGTGGCCAGCGTCCGCGAGGCGCTGGACCTCAACCCGGAGGTGCCGGTGCGGCTGTGCGACGCCCGCGACCGCGAGTCGGTCAAGGACGTCCTGGTCGGCGTCGTGGAACACGCCATGTCCCTGGCCCGCGCCCGCCGCCTGCCCGCCCGCACGTAGTCCCGCGGGGGCGGCCCGTACCCCCGCCGACTGGGGTACGGGCCGCAGCTGAAGTGGGGGACTGTGCAGGCAGTGTGAACCCGCCACCCCCCACCGTCAAGCGTTTGCACGCTTAAGGCGCGGAGCGACCGTGCTCGGCCGGAGCCCCGGCCGGCGATCCGGCGTGGGCGGCATGTCCAGCCCCGCCGGCGTTTGAGGCGCGGGGTGTGGGGCGGCGCCCCGCGTGCTGGGCCGGAGCTCCGGCTGGGCCCGCTCAATCGCCGCTCGGGCTTATGCCCCTGCGGGGGCGTACCCGCCCGGCGGCGCTCCGGCCGGCGGATCCGGTGCCGGGCGGAGCCCCGAATGGCCGGCGGGGCCCCGGGCGGCCTCACCGCACCGCGACCACCGCCGACCCGTGCCCGAACAGCCCCTGGTTCGCCGTGATCCCGGCCCGCGCCCCCGCCACCTGCCGCTCCCCGGCCGCCCCCCGCAACTGCCACGTCAGCTCGCACACCTGCGCGATCGCCTGCGCCGGCACCGCCTCCCCGAACGAGGCGAGCCCCCCGCTCGGGTTGACCGGGATCCGCCCCCCGAGCGCGGTCGTCCCCTCCCGGACCAGCTTGGCGCCCTCGCCCTCCCCGCACAGCCCGATGTCCTCGTACCACTCCAGTTCCAGCGCCGTCGACAGGTCGTACACCTCGGCCAGCGAAAGGTCCTCCGGGCCGAGCCCGGCCTCCTCGTACGCCGCCCGCGCGATCGACGCCCGGAAGCCGACCCCCGCCGACCCGGCGCCCACCGCCGAGTCCGTCGCGATGTCGGGCAGGTCCAGCACGGTCCGTGGATACGTCGGCGTCACCGTCGACACCGCCCTGATCCGCACCGGGTCCGTCACCCCCCGCGACCGCGCGTAGTCCATGCCGCACAGCACCAGCGCCGCCGCCCCGTCGGACGTGGCGCAGATGTCCAGCAGCCGCAGCGGATCGGCGACGACCGCCGACGCGGCGACCTCCTCCGCGGTGACCGCCTTCCGGTACCGGGCGTACGGGTTGAGCGCCCCGGCCGCCGCGTTCTTCACCTTGACCAGCGCGAAGTCCTCGGAGGTGTCCCCGTGCACGGCCATCCGGCGCCGCGCGTACAGCGCGAAGTACGCGGGGTTCGTCGCCCCCAGCACCCGGAAGCGGACCCAGTCCGGATCGTCGGGCCGGCCCCCGCCGGCCGGGGCGAAGAACCCCTTGGGCGCGGCGTCGGCGCCGACGACGAGGACGATGTCGGCCAGCCCGGCCAGGATCTGCGCCCGCGCGGTGGCGATGGCCTGGGCCCCGGAGGCGCAGGCCGCGTACACGCTGGTCACCCGCGCCCCCTGCCAGCCGAGCGCCTGCGCGAACGTCGCCCCGGCCACGTACCCGGGGTACCCGTTGCGGACGGTGTCCGCGCCCACGACCGAGTCCACGTCGGTCCAGTCCACCCCCGCGTCGGCGAGCGCCGCCCGCGCGGCCACGGTGCCGTACCGGACGAAGCTGCGCCCCCACTTGCCCCAGGGGTGCATCCCGGCGCCGAGGACGGCCACGTCCCGCTCGTGCCCGGTCACGCGGCCCCCACCTCCACCGGCCGGAACCGCCACGTCGTCCACGTGGTGTCCGTGTTCGCGTCCTCGTCGAGGACCCCGCCGACCACCTCGACCTCCATCCCGACGGCGAGGTCGGAGACGGTGACCCCCGGCACGGCCTGTCCCAGCACCACGATCCGCTCCGCCGGGAGCTCCACCGCGACCAGCGTGTACGGCTCCCAGGGCCGCCCGGGGTCGGAGACGTACGGCGCGGGCGGCCGGTACCGCCCGTCGGTGTACGACCAGACCCGGCCGCGCCGGGACAGCGGTACCTCCTCCAACTCGCCGCCCCCGCAGACGGGGTTGCGGCAGAAGGAGTCCTCCCGGGGGAAGAACACCGCCGCGCAGGCCGCACAACGGGTCCCGAGCAACCGGAACTCGCCCCCCTGCTCGGTGAACCACCCGCTGACCACCGGTGCACGCCTGCGTTCCAAGGCCCCTCCCCACCAAACTTCCTGACGAACCGTCAGTTCAAGTCTGGCACGGCACCCCCGCCCCGGTCACCGGTTCTCGTCGAGCCACTTCCCGGCGATCGCCGCCAGCTCGCCGTCCCGCCCGGCCAGCATCATCCGGATCATCCGCGCGTCCCCGCGCAGCGACCACGCCGGATGCCCGAACGTCGCCGGGTTGTTCCCCTCGATCAGGAAGTGCGCCGGCCACGCAGTCCCGTAGCCGATCAGCGGCAGTGCGGCCAGGTACCGCTTCCGTCCCCGGGCCAGGCCGTACGCGCTCACCGCGAGCCCGGTCAGCGTCCCGGCGAGGTGCACCCAGCGGGTCGTCGCCCGCGAGTGCATCGCCACGTAGTAGGGCCAGAACTCCTCGTACGATCCGAACTCTCCAGCATCCATGCGGGCACGGTACTCACGGCCGGACCGCGGCGGAACGCACCGGGAAGTCGAAGTACCGCGCCGGGTAGGGCTCCTGGACCAGGCGGAAGTGCCACCACTCCTCCCGCAGGCCGGTGAAACCCTGCTCCTCCAGCGCCGCCCGCAGCACCCGCCGGTTGGCGAGGGCCTCCGCGCCGACCCCCGGGTGCTCGGCGTGCGACAGCGGATCGAAGAAGTCGAACGGCGTGCCCATGTCGAGCGGGAGCCCGCCGGGTCCGGTCAGCCCGACGTCCACGGCACTCCCGCGGCTGTGCCCGGACCGCTCCGCGATGTACCCCTCCGCCACCAGGCGGGACTTCTCGACCCGCGGGTAGTACGCCGCCTTCGTCGACTGGTCGCCGGCGTCCGCCGCCCACCGTACGAAGTGGTCCACCGCCCGCTGCGGCCGGTAGCAGTCGTACAACACCAGCGAGTACCCCCGCCGCGACAGCCCCCGCTGCGCACGCCGCAACGCCTCCGCCGCCGGCCGGGACAGCAGGCACACCGGCTCCTCGTACCCCGGCACGGGCGCACCCGTGAAGTTCCGCGCGGACGCGTACCGCATGTCCTGACGCACGCTCGGGTCCACCTCCCGCAGTGCCGCGAACCCCGCCGGCGCCCCGCCCCACCCCGCCGGACCGCCGCCCACCGCCCCGCCCCGCGGCCCGCCCGAAGGCCCGTCCGCCGCCCCGGCGCGGTCCCCCGCGGCCCCCGCGGCCCCCACGGCCGCCACCGGCGCGACCGACCCGAGCCCCCCGGCCGACCCGAGCCCCGCGACCACGCCGACCACCCCGACCACCCCGTACACCCACGGCCTCATGACACCTCACCTACCATCACGCCATGACCACGCCCGCCAAGGACTCGCACTGCTCCTCCTGCGGCACCCGATTCGCCGCCCCCGACTGGCCCCGCACCTGCACCGCCTGCGGCTCCGTCAGCTACCGCAACCCCCTCCCCGTGGCCGTCGCCCTCCTCCCCGTCGAGGACGGCCCCGGCACCGGCCTCGTGGTCGTCACCCGCACCATCGAACCGGCCCTCGGCGGAACCGCCCTGCCCGGCGGCTTCGTCGACTTCGCCGAGGACTGGCGGACCGCCGTGGTGCGCGAACTCCGCGAGGAGACCGGCATCGAGGCCTCCGCCGCCGACGTCACCCTCGCCGACGCCCTCAGCTCCCCGGCCGGCCACCTGCTCCTCTTCGGCCTCCTCCCGGCCCGCCCCGCCGCGGACCTCCCGCCGTCCACCCCCACCGACGAGACCAGCGGCTGGCACGTCCTGCACGCCCCCGCCGAACTCGCCTTCCCCCTGCACACCCGCGCGGCCGCCGCCTGGTTCGCCGGCCGCTACACCTGACCGGGAGACGGCGGCACCCCGAACGCCGGGACCCCGCCCCGGACCGCGCCCGCCTACAGTCCCCGCACCGTCACCCCCGACAACACCGGCGTCCCGTCCTCCCGGAACACCCGCACCGCATCCCCCTCCCACCGCACCGCGAACCGCTCCGTCTCCCCGTCCTCCGACACCCGGACCCCACCGCCCGCACGCCCCCGCGGCGGGGCCCACACCTCGAGACCGCCCCGCACCGGCACCACCGAACCCGCCCGCGCCAGCACCGGAACCCGCCCCAGCGGCGCGTCCAGCAGCACCTGGCCCGGCCCCTCGTACGCCTCCTCCGTCGCCGTGTCGTACCAGCGCCCCCACGGCAGCCGCACCGCCCGCCGGTCGGCCCCGCAGTCCAGCACCGGAGCCACCAGCAGCGCGTCCCCCAGCAGGAACGCGTCCTCGCAGTCCCGCAGCGCCCGGTCCTCCGGCGCCCCCCACCACACCGGCCGCACGTACGGAGCCCCCGTACGCCGCGCCAGCCAGGCCAGCGTCACCCAGTACGGCAGCAGCCGCTCCCGCTCGGCCAGCGCCGCCCGTGCCGCCCCGAGCGCCTCCGACCCGAACTCCCACGGCTCCCGCCGCCCCGCCCAGATCGCCGAGTGCGTCCGGAACAGCGGCAGCCACGAACCCAGTTGGAACCACCGCACGAACAACTCCGGTGAGGGCGAACCGCCGAACCCGCCCACGTCCGGCCCCGAGTACGGCACCCCGCACGCCCCCAGCCCCAACACCAGCGCCAACGAAGCACGCAGACCCTCCCAGCTGGTCTCCACGTCCCCCGACCAGGTCCCCCCGTACCGCTGCATCCCCACCCACCCCGAACGGGAGAACAGGAACGGCCGCTCACCGGGCCGCAACCGCACCAGCCCCTCCCACGCCGCCCGCGCCATCCCCAGCGCGTACACGTTGTGCGCGGCCCTGTGGTCCCCGCCCGCACCCTCCAGCGCGTGCCGCGCCGACCTCGGCAGCGTCGCGTCCCCCAGCGGCGCGAAGGAGACCGGCTCGTTCATGTCGTGCCAGAACCCCGCGAAGCCCTGCTTCAACCGCTCCTCGTACAGCCCGCCCCACCACGCGCGCACCGCGGGATCCGTGAAGTCCGGGTACCCGCACTCCCCGGGCCACACCTCACCCCGCACCTCCCGGCCCGCCGCGTCCCGTACGAACGCCCCCTCCGGCCCCACCGCGCGCCCCGACTCGTACACCGAACCGGCCACCCCCGGCTCGGCCTTCACCGCCGGGTCCACGATCGACACCAGCCGGATCCCGTCCTCCGCCAGCTCCCGCGCCAGCCCCGGCAGGTCCGGGAACCGCTCCGCGTCCACCGTGAACACCCGGTGCCCGTCGTAGTGGTCGATGTCCAGGTGCACCGCCGACAGCGGCAGGCCCCGCCGCCGGTAGCCCGCCACGATCCGCCGGACCTCCGCCGCGCTCCCGAACCCCCACCGCGCGTGGTGGTGCCCCAGCGCCCAGGACGGCGGCACCGCCGCCCCGCCGGTCAGCCCCGACCAGCACTGCGCCACCCGCGCCGGTGTCCCCACCAGCACCCAGCAGCGCAACGGGCCCCCGTCCATGCGCAGTTCGCTCACCCCCGGCCGGTCCGCCCCCGAACCGGCCCCCTCCTCACCCTCCCGCAGCAGCACCCGCCCGTCCCACGTGCAGTCGTGGAACACCAGGTGCGTGCCCGCGTCCGCCACCACGAGCTGCACCGGCATCGTGAGGTACAGCGGATCGTCCCCGCGCCCGAACCCGCCCCGCGGATCCGTGTTCCACAACCGGTACTCGCCGTCCCGCAGCCGTGGCCCCGCCGACCGCCCGCCCAGCCCGAAGAACCGCGCGTCCGCCGCCACCTCCGCCCGCTGCAACCAGCGCGCCCCGCCGTCCCCCGACACCGGCTCCCACCACCGCGGCGGCAGCTCCCGCCGCAGCACCGCCCCGCCCGGCGTCCGCACCTCCACCGCACCCTGCCGCGACACCGCGACCGTGACCCGTTCCGACACCACCCGCCAGCCGCCGCCGGTGTCCGGCTCCAGCACCGCCCGCGGATCCGGCTCCGGACCCGGCTCCGCGACCGCGTACGAGGGCTCCGGCCCGGCCCCGTCCCAGCCCAGGAACACCGCGCCGCCGACCGTCACCCGCACCAGCAGCTCCGAGCGCGCGAACCGCATCACACCGCCGCCCGGCCGGGGGTCCGCCTCCAGCAGCAGCCCCGGCACCCGGGCCCGTTCCGGCCCCCGGGGCGGCAATGCCGCCGCGTCCGCACGCCGGTGGCGCAGCATCGCCCGCCAGGCCCGCCGCCCCCGCGCCGTACCGAGTTCCTTCACCGCGCGCACCACATCACGACCACGAGCGTTCATCCCGTCCATGACGATCACCCTGCCACCGGCCCCGGGCCGCGCGTGGCGCGTTCAGCCGGCGTTCACCACTCTGGTGCGCAACTCGATCACATGGCATCGTCTGGCATCGTCCTGTGAGCGTCCGCGCCGCCACCCCCGCGCGGACGCAGCGCACGCACACCGCACGCACACCGAACGCACACGAAGCGATCAGAGCGACCCTGGGAGCCGCGCACCCATGAACGAGACCACCGCACCCGAGCCCCTCTGGTCCCCCGGCCCCGACCGGATCGCAGCCGCCCGGATCACCGCCTTCCAGGCCTGGGCCGCCGAACACCACGGCGCCCCCGCCACAGGCGGCTACCCGGCCCTGCACCGCTGGTCCGTGGAAGAGCTCCCCGCCTTCTGGCAGGCCGTCGCCGACTGGTTCGACGTACGCTTCACCACCCCGCCCACCGAGGTCCTCGCCGACCGCTCCATGCCCGGCGCCCGCTGGTTCCCCGGCGCCACCCTCAACTACGCCGAGCACGCCCTCCGCGCCGCCGAGGACCCCGCCCGCGCCGGCGAAGCCGCCCTCCTGCACGTCGACGAGACCCACGAGCCGACCCCCGTCACCTGGGCCGAGCTCCGCCGCCAGGTGGGCTCCCTCACCGCCGAACTCCGCGCCCTCGGCGTCCGCCCCGGCGACCGGATCAGCGGCTACCTCCCCAACGTCCCCGAGGCCGTCGTCGCCCTCCTCGCGACCGCCGCCGTCGGCGCCGTCTGGACCTCCTGCGCCCCCGACTTCGGCGCCCGCAGCGTCCTCGACCGCTTCCAGCAGGTCGAACCCGTCGTCCTGTTCACCGTCGACGGCTACCGGTACGGCGGCAAGCAGCACGACCGCACCGACACCGTCGCCGAGCTCCGCCGGGAACTGCCCTCGCTGCGCGCCGTCGTCCACATCCCGCTGCTCGGCACCCCGGCCCCCGAGGGCACCCTCGAATGGTCCGCGCTCACCTCCGCCGACACCGAGCCCGTCTTCGAGCCGGTGCCCTTCGACCACCCCCTCTGGGTGCTCTACTCCTCCGGCACCACGGGCCTGCCCAAGGCCATCGTGCAGTCCCAGGGCGGCATCCTCCTCGAACACCTCAAGCAGCTCGGGCTGCACTGCGACCTCGGCCCCGGGGACCGCTTCTTCTGGTACACCTCCACCGGCTGGATGATGTGGAACTTCCTCGTCTCCGGCCTGCTCACCGGCACCACCGTGGTCCTGTACGACGGCAGCCCCGGCTACCCCGACACCGGCGCGCAGTGGCGCATCGCCGAGCGCACCCGCGCCACCCTCTACGGCACCTCCGCCGCCTACGTCATGGCCTGCAGGAAGGCGGAGGTGCACCCGGGCCGCGACTTCGACCTGTCCGCCGTGAAGTGCGTCGCCACCACCGGCTCGCCGCTCCCGCCGGACGGCTTCCGCTGGCTCCACGAGGAGGTCGCCGAGGACCTCTGGATCGCCTCCGTCAGCGGCGGCACCGACGTGTGCAGCTGCTTCGCCGGCGCCGTCCCCACCCTCCCCGTGCACATCGGCGAGCTCCAGGCGGCCTGCCTCGGGACGGACCTCCAGTCCTGGGACCCCTCCGGCAAGCCGCTGACCGGCGAGGTCGGCGAGCTGGTCGTCACCAATCCCATGCCCTCCATGCCGGTGCGGTTCTGGAACGACCCCGACGGCAGCCGCTACCGGGACAGCTACTTCGAGATGTTCCCGGGCGTCTGGCGGCACGGGGACTGGATCACGATCACCGACCACGGCTCGGTGGTCATCCACGGCCGCTCCGACTCCACCCTCAACCGGCAGGGCGTCCGGATGGGCTCCGCGGACATCTACGAGGCCGTCGAGCGCCTGCCGGAGATCAAGGAGTCCCTCGTCATCGGCCTGGAGGAGCCGGACGGCGGATACTGGATGCCGCTCTTCGTGCACCTCGCGCCCGGCGCGGCCCTGGACGACGCCCTCCGCGACCGGATCAAGGCGACCATCCGCACCGAGCTGTCGCCGCGCCACGTCCCCGACGAGATCATCGAGGTGCCCGGCGTCCCCCACACCCTGACCGGCAAGCGCATCGAGGTCCCCGTCAAGAGGCTCCTCCAGGGCACCCCCCTGGACAAGGCGGTCAACCCCGGGTCGGTGGACGACCTCGACCTGCTCCGCTTCTACGCCGACCTCGCCCGCACCCGCCGCCCCTGAACCCACACCGGCGGGCCGTCACTGTCAGTGCGCGTGATTACTCTGAGTGAGCATTGATCGATGCCACCCAGGGGGGAACGCCATGCGCAAGAACCGCACCCGAACCCGCACCCGCACCGACGCCCACACCGGCGGCGGCCTGCGCCGCGAAGTCCCGAGCACCCTCGGCCTGCTCGCCGACGCCCGGGACTTCGCGGCCATGCGGCACTACCGCACCTTCACCTTCGACGACCACCGCCAGTACCTCCGGCACGTCGAGGACCTCCTGAGGTCCCTCGCCGCCGAAGGCATCCACACCACCGTCGCCCTCTTCGACCCCGAGGAATACGCCGGCTACTGCGCCGAGACCGGCCTCGACCCCGACACCCCCGACGCCCGCACCCGCTTCACCGCGGAACTCGCCGGCACCGGAGCCGTCCTCCCCTACACCGGCCAGCCCATCGACGAACTCGTCCCGCTCCTCGTCGACGAAGCCGTCCGCCAGGCCACCCGCGAGTACGCCGCCGAACTCCTCTCCCGCCTCGGCGACTGCGCCGACTGCGGCGAGGACATCGGCCGCTCCTCCCTCACCCAGGCCGCCGAGACCGTCCACCGCCTCCTGACCACCGCCGGCCCCGGCCGGCACCACCTGGTCTGCAGCATCCCGGCCGACGAACAGCAGCTCATCGCCGTGCTCCACGCCGACACCGGCCACGGCACCACACCCGACGCCCTCTCCGGAGGCCTCGACTTCACCACCGTCCTCGCCGCCGGCCTCGCCCTCGGCGGCACCGGGGGAGTGGTCCTCCGCACCACCGCCCACGGCGCCGACCGGGTCCACGGATGGCGCCTCCAGGGCGGCACCCTCGTCCCCCTCCCCGCCGCCGCCGTCTTCAACGCCTACTGCACCGACGCCGACACCGGCGACCCCGTCGCCCCCGAACCGGGCGTCGAGTACTGCCCCGGATTCCCCGTAGACGTCCCCCGCCCCCACCACTGACCCCCACCACTGACCCCCACGAGGACGAGGGGCCCCCGCCGACCACCGGCGAAGGCCCCTCGAACCACACACGCACGCACCACGGCTACTCGCCGGACAGCACCGCCTGCGCGGCCAGCCGCGCCTCCTCGGCGCTGTCCGCCGCCCGCGCCGCCGCGGCGGCACGCTCGCACTGCGCGAGCGTGTGCTTGGCCAGCGTCGCCCGCACGTACGGGATCGACGCCGCACCCATCGAGAGGGAGGTGACCCCCAGACCGGTCAGCACGCACGCCAGCAGCGGATCCGAAGCGGCCTCACCACAGACGCCGCAGCTCTTGCCCTCGGCGCGGGCGGCCTCGGCCGACATCGCGATCAGGTCGAGCAGCGCGGGCTGCCACGGGTCCTGCAGCCGCGACACCGCACCCACCTGCCGGTCGGCGGCGAAGGTGTACTGCGCCAGGTCGTTCGTGCCCAGCGACAGGAACTCCACCTCCTGCAGGATCGAACGCGCCCGCAGCGCCGCCGACGGGATCTCCACCATCGCGCCGAACTTCGCCTGCAACCCCGCCTCGCGGCACGCGTCCGCGAACGCCTTCGCGTCCGCCCGGTCCGCCACCATCGGGGCCATGACCTCCAGGTACACCGGCAGCCCCGCGGCGGCCTTCGCCAGCGCGGTCAGCTGCGTCCGCAGCACCTCGGGGTGGTCCAGCAGCGTACGCAGACCGCGTACGCCCAGCGCCGGGTTCGGCTCGTCGGCCGGAGTGAGGAAGTCCAGCGGCTTGTCCGCACCCGCGTCCAGCACCCGTACCACGACCCGCCCCTCCGGGAAGGCCTCCAGCACCTTGCGGTAGGACTCGACCTGCTTCTCCTCCGACGGCGCCTTCTTGCTGTCGTCCAGGAAGAGGAACTCGGTGCGGAACAGACCCACGCCCTCGGCCCCCGCCTCCACGGCCGCCGGCACGTCCGCGGGCCCGCCCACGTTCGCCAGCAGCGGCACCTTGTGACCGTCGGAGGTGGCACCCGGCCCGGAGGATGCGGCCAGTGCCGCCTTCCGCTCGGCGGCCGCCGCGCGCAGCCCCGCC
Organism: Streptomyces sp. NPDC012888; assembly: GCF_042900645.1. Lineage (NCBI taxonomy): Bacteria > Bacillati > Actinomycetota > Actinomycetes > Kitasatosporales > Streptomycetaceae > Streptomyces > Streptomyces sp. NPDC012888. The sequence continues at coordinate 26,802 of NZ_JBIBBM010000027.1, forward strand.
TTCTTCTCCTCACCCGGCTCCACGAAGACCTCACCGGTGGAGCCGTCCACCGCGATGACCGTGCCCTCGGCGAGCTCGCACGCACCCGGCAGCGCGACCACGGCGGGCACCCCCAGCGCACGCGCCAGGATCGCGCTGTGGCTGGTCGGCCCGCCCTCCTCGGTCACGAAGCCCAGCACCAGCGACGGGTCCAGCAGCGCCGTGTCCGCCGGCGCGAGGTCCCGCGCGATCAGCACGTACGGCTCGTCGCTGTCCGGCACACCCGGCATCGGCACGCCCAGCAGCCGTGCCACGATCCGGTTCCGCACGTCGTCCAGGTCGGCCACCCGCCCGGCCATGTACTCACCGGCACCGGCGAGCAGCTCGCGGTACGCGGCGAACGCGTCGTAGATCCCGCGCTCCGCGGTGCTGCCGACCGCGATGCGCCGGTCGACGTCCGCCATCAGCTCGGGGTCCTCGGCGATCATCGCCTGCGCTTCGAGCACGTGCTGGGCCTCGCCGCCCGCCAGCTGCCCCCGTGCGATCAGGTCGGCGGCCACGGCGCTGACGGCCTTACGGGCGCGCCCCTGTTCGCGCTCCGCGTCCTCCGCGGCGATCTGCTTGGCCGGCGGTTCGAGCACCGCCGTGCCCATGTGCCGGACCTCGCCGATCGCCACACCGTGGCTCACACCGACGCCTCGCAGCGTTGTCTCCATTTCACCCGTCTCCGATAGAGCGGCGGACCCACCCGCCGCGATGGATGTACGACTCCGCCCCCACGGGGCGGACGGTCAAGCCCAGCCGAACAGGGCGTCGCCGGCCTTGACGTCCCCGGACTCCACGAGGGAGGACAGCGCGTCGGGAGTGGCCTCCAGCGCCACGACGGGGCAGACGGGGGACTTGCCGGCGGCCTCGACGGCGGCGGGGTTCCACTTCACGACGGCCTGGCCACGGGTCACGGTGTCGCCCTTGTTCACGAGCAGCTCGAAACCCTCGCCGTTCATCTGGACGGTGTCGATGCCGAGGTGGGTCAGCACACCGTGGCCGGCGGAGTCGACGACCACGTACGCGTGCGGGTGCAGGGAGACGACCACGCCGTCCACGGGAGCCACCGCCTCCGAGGGCTCGCGGACGGGGTCGATGGCGGTACCGGGGCCGACCATCGCGCCGGAGAACACCGGGTCGGGCACTGCCGCGAGTCCGATGGCGCGTCCGGCGAGCGGGGACGTCACGCTGGTCATGTGGGGCCTCCCAGGGGTGGAGCTTCGTCGTGTCGCCGTTACTGCCTGTTGCAGACGGCGTACTCTTGAGAAGGATAAGTCACGGCTTGTACGGGTTCGTCCGTTGTCAGACCCCCACCGCGGGACCCGACCGGACTGCCCTTCGGCACGGAGACTAGTGGACTAGACCGGTGGACTAGACCACAAGTCCGCACCGATTTGCCCGCGCCTCCGGCGAGGTGTACTGTCGTGAGTCCTGCCTGACCGGACCACGTGAACAGCGCGTGTCCAGAGGTCGGCGGACAACCAACTTCTTACCAGTCGACTATCTCGATCTTCGACTCCTCTTCGCATGCCCAATGCATTGCGGAAACGGTGGTCAGGGAGACGGAAAACGACTGATAGAGTCGGAAACGCCGGAAGGGAAACGCGGAAGCGCAGACCTGGAAAGCGCCGAGGAAATCGGATCGAAAAGATCTGATAGAGTCGGAAACGAAGAACGAAGGAAGCGCCCGGAGGGCCCGGAGACGGGAACGAAGGAAGCGTCC
>NZ_JBIBBM010000028.1:0-13803 GCF_042900645.1 Streptomyces sp. NPDC012888
TCGGCGTCAAGCTCACCACGCTCCGCCCCGAGCAGGCCGAGTACATCGGCGTCGAGGTCGACGGCCCCTACAAGCCGGACCACTACCGCTACTGACACCCCGGCGGGCGGCGGGGCGGGCGACCACAATGGCGTGATCACACCGCCCCCCGCCGAAATTCCCCAGCAGAATACGAGCAGAATTCCAGCTCGATACGAGTGGGATTCGAGCGACCCTCCGGCCCGGCCGCGGGGTCAACGCAGAAAGCCGTCACGGCCATTCCTCCCGGAACGGCCGTGACGGCTTTCGGATGCCCGGCGTCAGCCGGTCTTGCGGCGGAAATACCGCTTCTGACCTGCTGTCCCGCTCATGGCCTTCACCCGGAGGCGGCCCTCTTCGTGGGCCAGCCGGGAGCGCGAGGAATTCGCCTTGCGCTCCAGCGCCTCCCGGAACTTGTCCTTGGCGTCCACCGCCGCAGCATCACCGTCGAACGACTTGTCAGTCATGCGCACCTCCCAATCAATCGACAGCAAATGAAGCGTGCCACAGGAATCCTCGAAATGCGACCGTCCCGGATTTGCCGGTGAATAGAATTCGCCATTCGCCCGGCACCGGCGCGCCTCCAGCGGGACACAGGCGGCGGCCGAGCGCGGCTTGCGAGGCCCCGGGGACACTCCCAGGAACGGAACGGAACGGAGCCGAACCGAACCGAACGGACGGCGGGCGTCCGGGTGGCCGACGACTGGGGGAGCAGGTGCAGCTGGCGCGGCAGGAGGCAGGGCTGGGCCTGCTGGAGGAGCTCCTCCAAGCGGCCCGGCGGGGAACCGGCCGCGCCGCGCTGGTCACCGGAAGCCCCGGCACCGGCCGCAGCACCCTGCTGCGCGCCTTCGCCCGGCGCGCCGCCGGGCACGGGTCGCTGGTGCTGACCGCGTCCGCCTCGCGGGCCGAGACGGACCTGCCGCTGGGCGTGGTGGGGCAGTTGCTCAGCTGTGCAGGTCTCCCGGCGGCGACCGTACCGCGGACCGAGGACGGCCGGCCGGACGTACTGCTGGACGCGCTGCGCGATCACGCGGCGGCCGCGCCGGTGGTGGTGCTGGTGGACGACGTGCAGTACGCGGACGAACCGTCGGTGCGCTGTCTGCTGTACCTGTGCGGGCGGCTGGCCGGCGTCCCCGTGCTGCTGGTGCTGAGCGGTCCGGCGCGCCAGGCCCCGGGGACGACGCCCTCGCCGGCCCTGGCCGAGCTGCTGCGGCACCCGCGCTGCGCCGCCCTCCCCCTGGCCCCGTGGGACGAGGAGACGGTCGGGGCGTTCCTGGTCGACCCGTCGGCCGGCGGGATGGACCCGGCGCCGGCCGCCCGGCTCGCCCCGGGCTGGTGGCACTTCACCGGGGGCAACCCGCGGCTGCTGCGCGGGCTGCTGGAGGACCACCGGGCCTGCGAGCCGGTGCGCCCGTCCCGGCCGGTGGCGGGGACGGCGTTCCGGCGGGCCGTCACGGCGTGCCTGCACGGCGCCGGCGAGGCGGCGACGTCGGTGGCGCGGGCCCTGGCCGTGCTCGGTGACGATACGACGCTCACCCTGCTGGCCCGGCTGCTGGAGGTGCCAGAACGGGCCGTCGCGGCCTGCCTGGACGCGCTCGACTCGACGGGCCTCCTGGTCGGCGGGCGCCTGCGGCACGAGGGCGTGCGGGCGGCCGTACTGGAGGAGCTGACCGCCGCCGACGCGGCCGGACTGCACGCGGCGGCGGCACGGGTGTTGTACGAGAACGGGGCCGAGCCGGCCGCGGTGGCCCGGCAGCTGGTGGACGCGGACACCGCCGGCGGGCTCGGGGCCGGGGACTCCGCGTGGGCGGTGCCGCTGCTCGCCGAGGCGGCCCGGCAGGCGCTGGGCGGCGGGTCCGCCCGGCGGGCCGCGGACTTCCTGCGCACCGCGCACCGGGCCGCGGGCCCGGAGGCGCCGGGGCCCGGCCTGCCGGCGCTGCTGGCCGGAGCCGAGTGGGAGGCCGATCCGGCGGCCGTGCTGCGGCACCTGCCCGCTCTCGAACGGGCGCTGGACGGGGCGCCGCCGGACCCGGATCCGGAGCTGGCGGGCTGCCTGGGGCTGCTGCTGTGGCACGGGCGGCCGGGGGCGGCGGCCCGTGCCGTGGCCGCCGGACCGGCCGCCGGACCGGGGGAACCCGCGGGGGCGCCTCGCGGTGGCGGACCGGCGGCGGCGCTGGTGTACGCCTATCCGGAAGCGGCGGGGCCGGTCCCGGGGCGCCCCGCGGAACCGGACGACGACGCGGCCGAACGGGTCTGGGAGTCGCTGGTGTTCGGGCACGCACCGGCGGTGCCGGTCGCCGCCGTGCTGTCGGCCCTGCTGCGCGCCGGGGAGACGCCCCGGGCGGCCCGGTGGCGGGAGTTGCTCGACGGCGTGGGCCGGGCCCCGGTGACCCCGGCGCGGCGGGCGGTGGCGGCCGCCGCCGCGGCGGTGGTGCACGCCCGGACCGGGTCGTACGAGCGGGCGGCCGGGGAGGCGGATCGGGCGCTGGGTCTGCTGTCCCCGGCGGCCTGGGGGGTCGCCCTGGGCGTGCCGCTGTCCGCGGCGGTGCTCGCCGCGACCCGGCTGGGCGCCCACGGGAAGGCGGAGGAGCTGCTGCGGGTGCCGGTGCCGCCGGCGATGTTCCGTACCCGGGCCGGGCTGCACTACCTGCTGGCCCGGGGCCACCACCACCTGGCGGTGGGCCGGCCGGGGGCCGCCCTGGGTGACTTCCACGCCTGCCGCGACCTGCTGGCCGGTTGGGGGCTGGAGGCCGGCGGGGCGTTCGACTGGGCGGGCGGCGCCGCCGAGGCGGCGCGGGCGGCGCACGGCGGCGGATCCGGGCACCGGCACGGGTGCGGGGACCCGGTGGCCGCGCTGTCGCGGGCCGAGCGCCGGGTGGCGGCGCTGGCCGCGGGCGGGTGCACCAACCGGGCCATCGCGGCACGGCTGTTCCTCACCACCAGCACGGTGGAGCAGCACCTGACCCGGGTGTACCGGAAGCTGGGGATGAAGTCCCGGGTGGAGCTGGCGGCCCTGGCCGGCCTGACCGCTCCTCCCGGCTGATCGTCAGGGGGCCCGGCCGTCGTCAGCTGGGGGTCTTCTCCCGGAAGCGGTTGATCGCGTCGAGGTGCTCGGCGCGCATCTCGGCGTCGCGGACGCCCAGGCCCTCCTCGGGGGCGAGGCAGAGCACGCCGACCTTGCCCTGGTGGGCGTTGCGGTGGACGTCGTGGGCGGCCTGGCCGGTCTCCTCCAGGGAGTAGACCTTCGACAGGGTGGGGTGGATCTTGCCCTTGGCGATGAGGCGGTTGGCCTCCCAGGCTTCGCGGTAGTTCGCGAAGTGCGAGCCGATGATCCGCTTGAGCGACATCCACAGGTAGCGGTTGTCGTACTCGTGCATGTAGCCGGAGGTGGAGGCGCAGGTGGTGATGGTGCCGCCCTTGCGGGTGACGTACACGGAGGCGCCGAAGGTCTCGCGGCCGGGGTGCTCGAAGACGATGTCGATGTCCTCGCCGCCGGTCAGCTCGCGGATCTTCGACCCGAACCGCTTCCACTCGCGGGGGTCCTGGGTCCGCTCGTCCTTCCAGAACTTGTAGCCCTCGGCGTTGCGGTCGATGACCGCCTCCGCGCCCATCCTGCGGCAGATCTCCGCCTTCTCCGGGGAGGAGACCACGCAGATCGGGTTGGCGCCGCCGGCCAGGGCGAACTGGGTGGCGTACGAGCCGAGGCCGCCGCCGGCGCCCCAGATGAGGACGTTGTCGCCCTGCTTCATGCCGGCGCCGTTGCGGGAGACCAGCTGGCGGTAGGCGGTCGAGTTGACCAGGCCGGGGCTGGCGGCCTCCTCCCAGGTCAGGTGTTCCGCCTTGGGCATCAGCTGGTTCGACTTGACCAGGGCGAGCTGTGCCAGGCCGCCGAAGTTGGTCTCGAAGCCCCAGATCCGCTGCTCGGGGTCGAGCATGGTGTCGTTGTGGCCGTCGGAGGACTCCAGTTCCACCGACAGGCAGTGGGCGACGACCCGGTCACCGGGCTTCCACCGGTTCACGCCGGGCCCGGTGCGCAGGACGACTCCCGCCAGGTCGGAGCCGATGACGTGGTACGGCTGGTCGTGGCGGGCGGCGGCCGGCGAGAGCCGTGCGTACCGCTCCAGGAACCCGAAGGTGGGCAGTGGCTCGAAGATCGAGCTCCATACGGTGTTGTAGTTGACCGAGGAGGCCATCACCGCGATCAGGGCCTCGCCGGCCGAGGGCAGCGGGACCGGGACGTCATGGAGGTGGAGGGACTTGCGGGGGTCCTTGTCCGCGGAGGCCATGCCCTCGAACATGCCGGTGTCCTCCTTGCGGAGGACGGCTCCCCGGTAGCTCTCCGGAAGCCGGACGCCGGCGAAGTCCTGCGCCGTCGAGTCCTCGGAGAGAAGGGCGCCGATGATCTCGTCCACGTGTGTCCCCTGTTTCTCTTGAGTGCCGAGGAGATGGAGTGCGGGCCACCCCACACCAGGGTGGGCGGCGCGCGGGCGGAGGGGCACCCCTGTCCGGCCCCTGGAGGCCGGCGGCCGCGGACCGGGGCCGCGACAGGGGTGTACCGGGGGGTTCCAGGGGTGGCCCAGGGGTGGTCCAGGGGGCTGACGGGTGCGGGTGAGGGGCCGGTCAGGGGAGGCCGGGAGGGCGCCGGGCGCTCAGGCTGGTCGTAGTCCCGCACGGACCGGCGAGGAGCACTCATGGCGGACATCACCGGCGACGGCCTCTGGTTCAGGAGGTACCGTCCCACCCCGGACGCTCCGGTGCGCCTGGTGTGCCTTCCGCACGCGGGCGGGGCCGCGAGCTTCTTCGCCCCGCTGGCGCGGGCGTGTTCGCCGCGGCTGGAGGTGCTGGCGGTGCAGTACCCGGGGCGCCAGGACAGGCGCGCCGAGCCGCCCGTGACGGACCTGCGGCAGCTCGCCGACCGGGTCTGCGAGGTGCTGGACGCGTCGGACGACGGGCGGCCGTACGCCCTGTTCGGGCACAGCATGGGCGCGGTCCTCGGATACGAGGTGACGCGCCGCATGGAGGCGCGGGGGTGCGGGCCCGTCGAACTGTTCGCCTCGGGCAGCCGGGCGCCCTCCCTGGCGCCGCGGCGTGAGCGGCTTCCCGTCACCGACGAGGAACTGGTGGACGGGCTGCGGGAGTTGGACGGCACCACGGCGGCGCTGCTCGACGACCCGGAGGTGCTGCGGATGATCCTGCCCGCGCTGCGCGCCGACTACGCGGCGGCGCTGGGCTACCGGCACCGTGGCCGGCCCGGGGTGGCCTGCCCCGTCACCGCGCTGACCGGGGACGGCGACCCGTACGTCGCGGTGCCGGAGGCGCGGGCGTGGGAGGGCCTGACTCCGGGCGGGTTCCGGCTGCGGGTGCTGCCCGGCGGGCACTTCTTCCTCGTGGACCGGCAGGACGAGGTCCTGCGCACGGTCGAGGAGCGGCTGGTGGGGGTGCCCGCCGTCTCCTGACCACGGCCGCCGTGTCTTGCCGGGCGGTTCCCCGGCGGGTCGTTCCGGTGCCGGCGGACGCGCGGTGGTGGTCGAGAGGGGACGGCGGTCCGCTCGAGGACGACCGCAGCGGCGCTCGCGCGCCCTTCGTGCCCGGCTCGGCGACTCCGGTCGCGGACCGGGCCCTTCCGGCGCGGACGGTGCCCCCCGCGGGCCGTGTGCCGCCCTGCGGACCGGCCCTGAGCTGGGTTTTCTGCACGTCCGGCGGCCAGGGTGCCGGCGCTGCCGCGGCGGGCCCGGACCATCACGAATCGAGCCGTCTTCCAAGGCCGGCCTGCTAACCATTTCTCCATCCGTCTCCGGCAACTTCCCCGACCTGAACGCGGCCCGACAGCGACCGTCAAGGAGAGGCATGAATCCCCATCCGACGCCCTTGTCCGTGCGTGACGACCACGCGGTGACCTCGTGGCACCTGGCGCTCCTCGGCGGAGCCGGCACGGCGGACCTCGACGGCGGGTTCGCCGAGCTCCGGTCGCGTGCCGCGTGCCCGGCCACCTCGTACGCGGGTCCCGTCGCGGTGCACGAGCTCGGCCCGGGGGGTGGCCCGTACCGCGGTGCCCTGCTGCTCTCCGTGGAGGACCCGGCGGGGTCCACCGAGATACGCCCGCAGGGTGCGGCGACGGCCGCGGACTCCGGGCCGGAGGCGGGCCGTCCGGTCGCGTTCATGTTCCCGGGCCTCGGCGACCACTACGTGGGGATGGGCCGAGGCCTGTACCGGGAGTTCCCGGTGTTCCGCGAGCACCTGGACCGGTGTGCCGGGCTGCTGGCCGGCGAGCTGGGCTTCGACGTCCGTGACGCCGTGTTCGCCGGCGAGGAGGACGGGCGGGAGCAGGCCGCTCCGGCGGAGGGGCTGGACCTGCGGCAGATGCTGGGCCGGGGCGGCCCGCAGTCGGAGGCCGAGCAGCGGCTGAACCGTACCGGGGTCGCGCAGCCGGCCCTCTTCGCCGTCGAGTACGCGCTGGCGAAGCTGTGGGAGTCGTGGGGCGTCCGGCCGTCGGTGATGATCGGCTACAGCCTGGGCGAGTACGTGGCGGCGACCGTCGCCGGGGTGCTGACCCTGGAGGGCGCCGTCAAGCTGGTGGCGCAGCGGGCCCGTCTGATCGACGCCTCGCCCGAGGGCGCGATGCTGGCCGTCATGCTTCCGGAGGCGGAGGTCGTGGCGCTGCTCGGCGGGCGGCTGTCGCTGTCGGCGGTGAACGGGTCGGAGTTCTGCGTCGTCGCCGGGCCCGCGGAGGCCGTGGACGAGCTGCACACCCGCCTGATGGCGGACGGTGTGGCGGCGCGCCGGGTGAAGTCCACGCACGCCTTCCACTCGGCGATGATGGAGCCGCTGGCCGCGCAGGTCACCGCGCTCGCCGCCACCCTGGAGCTGAAGCCGCCGGCGATCCCGTACGTCTCGAACGTGACGGGCCGTCCGATCACGGACGAGGAGGCCACCGACCCGGCGTACTGGGCGCGGCACCTGTGCAGCCCGGTCCGGTTCGCCGACGGGGTGGCCGCGATCGGCGCGGAGCCGCTGCTGCTGGAGACCGGCCCGGGTCAGACCCTCAGCAGCCTGGCCGCCGAGTCCCGCGGTGGTGACATCGGCGGGATCGTCGCGTCCATGCGGCACCCGCTGGAGTCCCGGGCCGACACGGCGGTGCTGCTGAAGGCGCTCGGCCGGCTGTGGACCGGGCGGGCGGAGGCCGACTGGGGGGCGTTCGGCGACAGCAGCGTCCTCACCGTGTCCCAGGACCCGCACGGCACGGCGGGGAACGCGGCCGGCGAGGGGGCGGGCGCGGTCCGGGACGACGACGGGCTGACGGACACCCAGTGGCGGCTGCGGACCATCTGGGCGCGGCTGCTGAAGAACGAGGCGCTGCCGCTGGACGTGGGTTTCTTCGAGCTGGGCGGCAACTCGCTGCTCGCGACCCGGCTGATCCTGCGGGTGGAGCGCGAGTTCGGTGTCGAGCTGACGCTGCGCCGGATCTACGAGGCGCCGACGCTGCTGGCGATGGCCGCGGCCGTCGACGCGCTGCTCGGCGGCGGCGGGGACGCGGTGCCCGCCTCGGCGCAGGGCTGGTCGGCGGCGGCGGCCGGGGTGCGGCCGGCGTACCGGCTGCCGAACGGGCTGATGGTCCACCACCTCAACGAGGCGGAGACCAAGCACTTCTACGAGGACATCTTCGAGCACCGCACGTACGCGAAGAACGGCATCACCATCGAGCCGGGTGCGACGGTCTTCGACGTCGGCGGCAACATCGGGCTCTTCACGCTGTTCGCGCACTACGAGGCGGCGGACGTGCGGGTGTTCACGTTCGAGCCGGCTCCGCCGATGTTCGAGCTGATCAGCCGGAACGTCGCCGAGCACGGGGTGAACGCCAAGCTGTTCAACATCGGCGCCTCGGACGGCGAGACGCGGGCCGAGTTCACCTTCTACCCGCGCAGCACCGGGATGTCCTCCTTCCACCCGGACGAGGAGGAGGAGAAGCGGAACCTGCGCACGATCATCGCGAACCAGCGGGTCCACGGTGGGGCCGAGGAGGGCATCGAGTCCCTCGACGCGTACGCCGAGGAGCTGATGGACGTCCGGTTCGAAGCCGTCCCGTTCGAGGCGGTGCTGCGTCCGCTGAGCGCCGTCATCCGCGAGGAGGGCGTCGAGCGGATCGATCTGATCAAGATCGACGTGCAGAAGAGCGAGCAGCAGGTGCTGGACGGTATCGCCGACGAGGACTGGCCGAAGATCCGCCAGATGGTGCTGGAGGTCCACGACGGCGACGGCCGGGTCGCGTACCTGACCCGGATGCTCACCGCCCGCGGCTTCCGCGTGCACGCCGAGCAGGACGAGATCTACGTCGGCACGGACATCCACAACATCTACGCCCTTCGCGGCGACCAGTAGACGGGGCCGGACTGAACCATGGAATTCAACACCGTAGGGGTGATCGGCGCCGGTGTGATGGGCGTCGGCGTGGCACAGAACCTGGCGCAGACCGGGCACCGGGTCGTCCTGGTGGACGTCTCCGAGGAGGTCCTGGACAACGCGCGGAAGGAGCTGCGCACCAGCCTCCGCACCTGGGCGATGTTCAACCCGGGCAAGTCCGCCGACCTCTCGGCCGTCCTGGAGAAGATCGAGTTCACCACGGACTACGAGCGGCTCGCCGACGCCGACTTCGTGGTGGAGAACGTCACCGAGGACTGGGGCGTCAAGCAGCAGGTCTACGAGCGCATCGACGGGATCTGCCGTCCCGGGGTGGTGTTCGCGGTGAACACCTCCGCCATCTCCATCACCCGGGTCGGTTCGGCCACCACCCGGCCGGAGCGGGTCGTGGGCATGCACTTCATGAACCCGGTGCCGATGAAGCCGCTCGTCGAGGTGATCCGCGGCTACCACACCACGCAGGACACCCTGGACACCGCGGCCCGTTTCCTCGCCGGGCTGGGCAAGGAGTGCATCGTCGTCGAGGACGTGCCGGGCTTCGTCTCCAACCGGGTGCTGATGCTGACCGTCAACGAGGCCGTGTTCCTCGTGCAGGACGGCGTGGCCTCGGCCTCCGAGGTCGACCGCATCTTCAAGGGCTGCTTCGACCACCGCATGGGGCCGCTGGAGACGGCGGACCTGATCGGTCTCGACACGATCCTGAAGTCGGTCGAGGTGCTCTACGAGAGCTTCAACGACGACAAGTACCGGCCGGCCCCGCTGCTCAAGAAGATGGTCGCCGCCGGGCTCCTGGGCCGGAAGAGCGGCCAGGGCTTCCACAGCTACGCCTGACCCCGACGACCGGCCCGGCGACCCCCGGCCCCGAGACGACAGGAACCGACATGAGCACGGACATCAAGCCCAGGATCGCGCAGTACCTGGCCCGCTTCTTCCCGGTGCACGACCTCAAGGACGACGACGACATCTTCCAGCTGGGCTTCGTCAGCTCGATGTTCGCGATGCAGCTGGTCGCGTTCGTCGAGCACGAGTTCGGCATCACGGTGGAGAACGAGGACCTGGAGCTCGACCACTTCCGGTCCGTGAGCGCCCTGGAGGCGTTCATCACCCGCAAGCTGTCCGCCCCCGTGCCGCAGTGAGGCCGCCGTGTCCCTGACGACATCCATGCCGCCCGCCCGCGGGCACGCCGAGGCCCGGGCGGAGTTCCGGGAGTTCGCCGACCGGGTGGTCGCACCCGTCGCCGACGGGATCCACCGCGCCCAGCACACCCCGCCGGAGCTCGTCCGGGCCCTGGCGGAGCGCGGGTACCTGGGCCTGGCCGTCCCGCGGGAGTACGGCGGTGGCGGCGGGGACGCGGTGACCCTCGGGCTGCTCGCGGGCGAGCTCGGGCGGGTCTGCTCCTCGCTGCGCAGCCTGCTGACGGTCCACACGATGGTGGCGCACGCGATCGGCCGGTGGGGCAGCCGGGCCCAGAAGGAGGCCTGGCTGCCGCGGCTGGCCGCCGGCGAGCGCATCGCGGCGCTGGCCGTGTCGGAGCCCGGTGCCGGCAGCGACGCCTCGGGGGTCACCAGCACGCTCACCGCCGCGGACGGCGGCGGCTGGCGGCTGGACGGCCACAAGAAATGGATCACGTACGGGCACGTGGCCGACGTGTTCCTGACCGTCGGCCGGTCGGAGGAGGGGCCGACGGCGGTCCTCCTCGAACGCGGCACGCCGGGCCTGGAGACCTCGCTGATCACCGACCTGATCGGCATCCGGGCCTCGATGACCGCGGACGTACGGTTCACGGACAGCCCGGTGCCCGCGGAGAACGTACTGGCCCGCCCGGGCCTGGGCGTCTCGCACGTGGTCGGCGCGGCCCTGGACCTCGGCCGCTACACGGTCGGCTGGGGCTGCGTCGGCATCCTCGACGCCTGCCTGGAGGCGTCCGTGGAGTACGCGGGCCGGCGCGAGCAGTTCGGCTCGCTCATCAAGGAGCACCAGCTGGTCCGCCGCATGATCAGCGACATGTACACCGACGCGCGGGCGGCCCGGCTGCTGTGCACGGACGCGGGCCGGCTGCGCGACGAACGCGACCCCGGCTCCCTCGCGGCCACCTCGCTGGCCAAGTACTTCGCTTCCAGGGCCGCCGTACGGGCCGCCACGGACGCCGTGCAGATCCACGGCGCCAACGGCTGCGGCTCCGACTATCCGGTGCAGCGCTACCTGGGGGACGCCAAGATCATGGAGATCATCGAGGGCAGCTCCCAGCTCCACCAGGTCGGTCTCGCCGAGTACGCGTTCCAGGATTCCGCTCTCGGCCGGACCCGGTCGAACACGACACAGGGGGAGACCCGATGACGGCGACGACCGAGACGACGGCGGCGACGACGGTGACCGTGAAGTGCGTGGTCTGGGACCTCGACAACACCGTGTGGGACGGCGTGCTGCTGGAGGACGGCGACGTCACCCTCCGGCCGGGCGTCGTGGACGTCCTGCGCACCCTCGACGAGCGCGGCATCCTGCACTCCATAGCCAGCCGCAACGACCACGACACGGCGATGGCGAAGCTGGAGGAGCTCGGGATCGCCGACTACTTCCTCTACCCGCAGATCAGCTTCGGGCAGAAGTCGGACGCGGTGAAGGCCGTCGCCGCGGCGATCAACATCGGTGTCGACACCCTCGCCTTCGTCGACGACCAGCCCTTCGAGCGGGACGAGGTGCGCTTCGCCCACCCCGAGGTCCTCTGCATCGACGCGACCGACACCGACGGCATCCCGGACCTGCCGCAGATGCGGCCGCGCTTCGTCACGGCCGACTCGCGCGAGCGCCGCCACCTGTACCGGGCCGACGCCCGGCGCAAGGTGGCCGAGGAGTCGCACACGGGGGCCCCGGAGGAGTTCCTGGCCTCGCTGGGCATGCGGTTCACCATCGCGCCGGCCCGGGAGGACGACCTCAAGCGGGCCGAGGAGCTGACCGTACGCACCAACCAGCTCAACGCCACCGGCTACACCTACTCCTACGAGGAGCTGGACGCGTTCCGCTCCTCCCCCGACCACGAGCTGCTGGTGGCCTCCCTCGACGACCGGTACGGCAGCTACGGGAAGATCGGGCTGGCGCTGGTCGAGCGCGGCGTCGGCGTGTGGACGCTGAAGCTGCTGCTGATGTCCTGCCGCGTCATGTCGCGCGGCGTCGGATCGGTGCTGCTCAACCACCTCATCCGGAGCGCCCACGACGCCGGCGTCGCGCTGCGCGCGGAGTTCGTCTCCACCGACCGCAACCGGACCATGCTCGTCACCTACAAGTTCTCCGGGTTCCGCGAGGTGGCGAAGGACGGGGAGGTCTCCGTGCTGGAGAACGACTTCTCCCGCCTGCAGGACTTCCCCCCGTACATGGAAGTCGTCGTCGAAGACTGACCGGCCGGCCCCTGGCCCCTGGCCCCTGCCGGACGCCTCACATGGAGACCACGATGAACGCCAACGCCCGTCCCAGCGCCCCCGCCGACGCCACCACGAACGAGGAGCGGCTGCGGCGTGCCATGGCGGCCGTGCTCCAGCTCCAGAAGCGCAACGCGGAGCTGGAGGGGAAGCGTTCCGAGCCCGTCGCGATCGTCTCCATGGCCTGCCGGCTTCCCGGCGGCATCGGGACCCCGGAGGAGTTCTGGCGCGTCCTGGCGGACGGCACGGACACCATCGGCCCGCTGCCGGACCGCTGGGACGCGCGCGACCTGTACGACCCGGACCCCACCGCGGCGGGCAAGAGCTACTCCCGTGAGGGCGGTTTCCTCGACCGGATCGACGGGTTCGACGCGGCCTTCTTCGGCATCTCGCCGCGCGAGGCGCTGTCGATGGACCCGCAGCAGCGGCTGGTGCTGGAGGCGTCCTGGGAGGTGCTGGAGCGGGCCGGGATCCGGCCCGAGTCGCTGGGCGGCAGCCGTACCGGCGTCTACCTGGGCGCGATGCGCTCCGACTACGAGACCGCGCAGGCCGACTACGAGATCCTCGACGGCTACCAGGGCACCGGCATCGCGGGCAGCGTCCTGTCCGGCCGGGTCTCGTACGTCCTCGGGCTGCAGGGCCCGGCGATGACCGTCGACACCGCCTGCTCGTCCTCGCTGGTGGCCCTCCACACGGCCGTCACGGCGCTCCGCAACGACGAGTGCGACCTGGCCCTGGCCGGCGGCGTGACCGTCATGACCACGCCGGGCCTGTTCGTGGAGTCGAGCCGGCTGGGCGCGATGGCGCCGGACGGACGCTGCAAGAGCTTCTCGGCGCGGGCGGACGGCGGAGGCTGGTCCGAGGGCGTCGGCTTGGTGCTGCTGAAGCGGCTGTCGGCGGCCCGGCGGGACGGGGACCGGGTACTGGCGGTGATCCGCGGAACGGCCGTCAACCAGGACGGGCGCAGCCAGGGCCTGACCGCTCCGAACGGGCCCGCGCAGCAGCGCGTCATCCGCGACGCGCTCGCCGCCGCCGGCCTGGAGCCCGCGGACATCGACGCGGTCGAGGCGCACGGCACCGGCACCAGGCTCGGCGACCCGATCGAGGCCGGGGCGCTGACGGAGGTCTTCGGCCGGGGCCGGGACGCCGGACGGCCGCTGCACCTGGGCTCGTCGAAGTCCAACATCGGGCACACCCAGGCCGCGGCCGGTGTCGTCGGCGTCATGAAGATGGTGCTGGCCCTCCAGCACGGCGTCCTGCCGAAGACCCTCCACGCGGAGGAGCCCAGCCCGCACATCGAGTGGGAGGGCAGCGGGCTCGCCCTGCTCCAGGAGGCCCGGGCGTGGGAGCGCGGGGAGCGGGTGCGGCGGGCGGGTGTGTCCTCGTTCGGTCTCAGCGGTACGAACGCCCATGTCGTCATCGAGGAGGCCCCGGAACCGGCCGACGAGCCGCCGGGCACCAGCATCACCACCCCGTCGGCCCTCGCACCGGTGGTCCTGTCCGGGACGACCCGCACGGCCCTGCGCGAGCAGGCCGGGCGGTGGGCGGACTGGCTGACCGAGCACCCGGACGTCCCGCTCGCCGACGTCGCCGTCACCGCCGCCCTGCACCGCACCCACTTCGCCGAACGCGCCGGGATCGTCGCCGAGGACACGCCGGCGCTGGTGGCCGCGCTGCGTGCCCTGGCGGAGGGGCTTCCGCACGCGGACGTCGCCGAGGGGTCGGCGGTGGAGCGGGGCGGTGTGGTGTTCGTCTTCCCCGGCCAGGGCAGCGAGTGGGCCGACATGGGCCGCGAGCTGTTGGAGCAGTCGCCGGCGTTCGCGGAAGCGGTACGCGACTGCGACAGGGCCCTCGCCCCGTATCTGAACGGCCGGTCGATCGAAACCATCCTGCGCACCGCCGACACCACCCACTGGCACCGCCTGGACGTCATCCAGCCCGTCATGTTCACCATGTA
>NZ_JBIBBM010000029.1:2345-5061 GCF_042900645.1 Streptomyces sp. NPDC012888
AGCGGCTTGCTTGCTCATCTCCCAAGTAGCACGGGGCCCGAGAAATCCCGTGTGAATCTGGCGGGACCACCCGCTAAGCCTAAATATTCCCTGGTGACCGATAGCGGATAGTACCGTGAGGGAATGGTGAAAAGTACCGCGGGAGCGGAGTGAAATAGTACCTGAAACCGTGTGCCTACAAGCCGTGGGAGCGTCGGATGCACTTGTGCATCTCGTGACTGCGTGCCTTTTGAAGAATGAGCCTGCGAGTTAGCGGTGTGTAGCGAGGTTAACCCGTGTGGGGAAGCCGTAGCGAAAGCGAGTCCGAATAGGGCGATTGAGTTGCACGCTCTAGACCCGAAGCGGAGTGATCTAGCCATGGGCAGGTTGAAGCGGAGGTAAGACTTCGTGGAGGACCGAACCCACCAGGGTTGAAAACCTGGGGGATGACCTGTGGTTAGGGGTGAAAGGCCAATCAAACTCCGTGATAGCTGGTTCTCCCCGAAATGCATTTAGGTGCAGCGTCGTGTGTTTCTTGCCGGAGGTAGAGCACTGGATAGGCGATGGGCCCTACCGGGTTACTGACCTTAGCCAAACTCCGAATGCCGGTAAGTGAGAGCACGGCAGTGAGACTGTGGGGGATAAGCTCCATGGTCGAGAGGGAAACAGCCCAGAGCATCGACTAAGGCCCCTAAGCGTACGCTAAGTGGGAAAGGATGTGGAGTCGCAGAGACAACCAGGAGGTTGGCTTAGAAGCAGCCACCCTTGAAAGAGTGCGTAATAGCTCACTGGTCAAGTGATTCCGCGCCGACAATGTAGCGGGGCTCAAGCGTACCGCCGAAGTCGTGTCATTGCAGCATAAAGCCCCAACGGGTGCTGTGATGGGTAGGGGAGCGTCGTGTGCCGGGTGAAGCAGCACCGGAAGGTAGTTGTGGACGGTTCACGAGTGAGAATGCAGGCATGAGTAGCGATACAAGAGTGAGAAACTCTTGCGCCGATTGACTAAGGGTTCCTGGGTCAAGCTGATCTGCCCAGGGTAAGTCGGGACCTAAGGCGAGGCCGACAGGCGTAGTCGATGGACAACCGGTTGATATTCCGGTACCCGCTTTGAAACGCCCAATATCGAATCCATTAATGCTAAGGCCGTGAAGCCGTTCCGGACCCTTCGGGGAAAGGAAAGTGGTGGAGCCGCTGATCCAAGGTGGTAGTAGGTAAGCGATGGGGTGACGCAGGAAGGTAGTCCAGCCCGGGCGGTGGTAGTCCCGGGGTAAGGGTGTAGGCCGTGTGGTAGGCAAATCCGTCACACGTTAAGGCTGAGACCTGATGCCGAGCCGATTGTGGTGAAGTGGATGATCCTATGCTGTCGAGAAAAGCCTCTAGCGAGTTTCATGGCGGCCCGTACCCTAAACCGACTCAGGTGGTCAGGTAGAGAATACCGAGGCGTTCGGGTGAACTATGGTTAAGGAACTCGGCAAAATGCCCCCGTAACTTCGGGAGAAGGGGGGCCATCACTGGTGATCGGATTTACTCCGTGAGCTGGGGGTGGCCGCAGAGACCAGCGAGAAGCGACTGTTTACTAAAAACACAGGTCCGTGCGAAGCCGTAAGGCGATGTATACGGACTGACGCCTGCCCGGTGCTGGAACGTTAAGGGGACCGGTTAGTGACCTTTCGGGGTTGCGAAGCTGAGAACTTAAGCGCCAGTAAACGGCGGTGGTAACTATAACCATCCTAAGGTAGCGAAATTCCTTGTCGGGTAAGTTCCGACCTGCACGAATGGCGTAACGACTTCTCGACTGTCTCAACCATAGGCCCGGTGAAATTGCACTACGAGTAAAGATGCTCGTTTCGCGCAGCAGGACGGAAAGACCCCGGGACCTTTACTACAGTTTGATATTGGTGTTCGGTTCGGCTTGTGTAGGATAGGTGGGAGACTTTGAAGCAGCCACGCCAGTGGTTGTGGAGTCGCCGTTGAAATACCACTCTGGTCGTGCTGGATGTCTAACCTCGGTCCGTGATCCGGATCAGGGACAGTGTCTGATGGGTAGTTTAACTGGGGCGGTTGCCTCCCAAAGGGTAACGGAGGCGCCCAAAGGTTCCCTCAGCCTGGTTGGCAATCAGGTGTTGAGTGTAAGTGCACAAGGGAGCTTGACTGTGAGACCGACGGGTCGAGCAGGGACGAAAGTCGGGACTAGTGATCCGGCGGTGGCTTGTGGAAGCGCCGTCGCTCAACGGATAAAAGGTACCCCGGGGATAACAGGCTGATCTTCCCCAAGAGTCCATATCGACGGGATGGTTTGGCACCTCGATGTCGGCTCGTCGCATCCTGGGGCTGGAGTCGGTCCCAAGGGTTGGGCTGTTCGCCCATTAAAGCGGTACGCGAGCTGGGTTTAGAACGTCGTGAGACAGTTCGGTCCCTATCCGCTGTGCGCGTAGGAATATTGAGAAGGGCTGTCCCTAGTACGAGAGGACCGGGACGGACGAACCTCTGGTGTGCCAGTTGTCCTGCCAAGGGCATGGCTGGTTGGCTACGTTCGGGAGGGATAACCGCTGAAAGCATCTAAGCGGGAAGCCTGCTTCGAGATGAGTATTCCCACCTCCTTGAGAGGGTAAGGCTCCCAGTAGACGACTGGGTTGATAGGCCAGATGTGGAAGCCCGGTAACGGGTGGAGCTGACTGGTACTAATAGGCCGAGGGCTTGTCCTCAGTTGCTCGCGTCCACTGTGTTAGTTCTGAAG
>NZ_JBIBBM010000030.1:0-3617 GCF_042900645.1 Streptomyces sp. NPDC012888
TCCGACTCTATCAGATCTTTTCGATCCGATTTCCTCGGTGCTTTCCAGGTCTTCGCTCTCGCGTTTCCCTTTCCGGCGGTTCCGACTCTATCAGAGGATCTCACCGGGTTTTTCCGGCTCGATTTCCGACTTGATTCGGAGGGTGTGCTCCACCGGCTGGAATTCAAGTCCAACTCGGGAGCGAGAGAGATGTTAGTAGGTCGCGGTCGTACTGTCCAGTCCGACGCAACCGTTCGAATCTACCTCCCCACAGCCACCGTGTCAACGGTCTTTGCGGGACGACGAGGAGACTAGCAGCTGAACGGGCTTGTACGCACATCAGGCCGCGGTGGGCAGGGACGCGCTGCGGTCGGCGGCCTCCAGGTCGCCCGTCTCACCGGCCCGGGCGGCCCTGCCGCCGAGCACGTAGACGTACACGAGGAAGGCCGCCTCGGCGGCGACGCCGATGGCGATGCGTGCCCAGGTCGGGAGCCCGGAAGGCGTCACGAAGCCCTCAATCAGGCCGGAGACGAACAGGACGAACGCCAGGCCGATGGCCATGCCCAGAGCGGCGCGGCCCTGCTCCGCGAGGGCGGCGCGGCGGGTGCGCGGGCCCGGGTCGATGACCGTCCAGCCCAGCTTGAGTCCGGTGCCGGCGGCCACGAATACGGCGGTCAGTTCGAGCAGGCCGTGCGGGAGGATCAGGCCGAGGAAGACGTCCAGGCGGCCCGCGGAGGTCATCAGGCCGAGGCCCACGCCCAGGTTCGCCATGTTCAGGAACAGGATCCACAGCACGGGCAGGCCGAGGAACGCGCCCAGGACCAGGCACATCGCGGCGGCCTGGGCGTTGTTCGTCCACACCTGTGCCGCGAAGGAAGCCGCGGGGTGACTGGAGTAGTAGGTCTCGTACTGGCCGCCGGGCGCCGTCAGTGCCTTGAGCTCGTCCGGCGCGGCGATGGAGGCCTGCACCTCGGGGTGGGCGGCGATCCACCAGCCGATCAGCGCTCCCACCGCCACGGAGAGCACCGCCGTCGGGATCCACCAGCGGCGGCTGCGGTAGACGGCGGCCGGGAACCCGGCGGTGAAGAAGTGGGCGGCGTCGCGCCAGGAGGAACGGCGGGCGCCGGTCACGGCGGCCCGGGCCCGCGCCACCAGCTGGGTCAGCCGGCCGGTGAGCTGGGGGTCCGGGGTGCTGGACTGGATGAGCGAGAGGTGGGTGGCGGTGCGCTGGTAGAGGGTGACCAGTTCGTCGGCCTCCTCGCCGGTGAGCCGGCGCCCGCGGCCGAGCAGCTGCTCCAGGCGGTCCCATTCCGCCCGGTGCGCGGTCACGAAGACGTCGAGATCCATCGGCTGCCGCTCCCCTGCCCCTGGCCGTTCTCGGTCCGGCCCTACTTCTCCTGCGGTCAGCTTGGCAGACTTGATGTTCGAGGGGCAGGGCAGGGCGGGACGACGTGAGGGAGTGGCTGCGGTGAGTGATCTGGTGACGGGGGACGCGGTCGTCCTCGGACTGCGGCCGGCCAGGCTGCCGAGCCGGGCGCTGGCCCTCTTCGTCGACCTGGTCGTGTACCTCGCCGGCTATCTGCTCATCACCGTGGCGCTGACGTTCGCGACGGCGTCCCTGGACGAGGCGGCGCAGGCCGCCGTGGCGGTGGGCAGCTTCGTGCTGGTCCTGGTCGGGGTGCCCATCGCGGTGGAGACGCTGGCGCACGGGCGGTCCCTGGGCAAGCTGGCCTGCGGCCTGCGGGTGGTGCGGGACGACGGGGGGCCGATCCGGTTCCGGCACGCGCTGGTGCGCGGGGCCATGGGCGTGGTCGAGCTGCTGATGACGTTCGGGGTGGTCGCGTGCATCGCCTCGCTGGTGTCGGAGCGCGGGCGGCGGCTGGGGGACGTTTTCGCGGGGACGCTCGTCGTGCGGGAGCGGGTGCCGGGGGCGGCGGTCATGCCGGTGCCGGCACCGCCGCCGTGGCTGGCGGGGCGGTTCACGGCGCTGGACCTGTCGGCGGTGCCGGAGGGTCTGTGGCTGGAGATCAGGCAGTACCTGACGCGGATGGGGCAGCTCGATCCGCAGGTGAGCACCCAGATGGCGGCGCGGCTCGCCGATGCCCTGGTGGCCCGTACGGGGGCGCAGCCGCCGGCGGGGGTTCCGGCCGCGGCGTTCCTCGCGGCGGTGGTGCACGAGCGGCAGTCGCGGGACGCGGCGCGGGCGTTCGGGCCGGGCGGGCTGGTGGGGCACGGTGGTGTGCAGCCGGGGCCGGCTGGTGCGGGCGGGCTGGTGCCGCCCGTCGCGCAGGGGTACGCGCCCGCGCCCGTGGCACCGGTGGGGACGTACGGGCCCGCGCCCGTGGTGGCGCCGGTGGTGCCGGCCGCCGCTCAGGCCGCGCCGGTCGCCCCGGTCGCTCCCGTCGCTCCGGTCGCGGAGCCGGTGCGGAAGACCGGGTTCGCGCCGCCCGCCTGAGCGGGGAGGCACCCGGGCGGGGCGCTGTCGGTGCCCGGCCGTAGGTTGTCGATCATGTCTGTGAACATCGAGTTGCACTTCACCGTGAGCGGGATAGCCGTCGAGGCGCAGGCGCAGGAGGTCGAGCGGGAGATCCGCGAGCTGCTGCGCGACGAGGGCATCGAGAACCAGGTCGGTTTCGGCGTGGTCGCTGAGGACGGTGCCTTCCTGGTGACCGGGGAGAGCCAGTGGCCGCTCATCATCACGCGTTTCTACCTCTGGCAACCGAAGTTCGAGAAGTACTTCGACATGGCGGTGAAGGAGGCCGCGCCGGACGCGAAGGTCGCGCTGGTGTGGGGGTATCCCGACGAGGAATGACCGGGGCGGTGGCCGGGTCGGCGGGTCAGTCGGCCGGGAAGGCCGAGGGCGGGGTCTCCAGGTGTTCGAGTTCCACGCCGGGGGCGGAGAGGACGACGTCGCCGGCGATGTGGACGGTGTGGACCTCGCCCGTGTCCAGTGCGCTGACCTGGTACTCGTCCACGACCAGCGGTCCGCTGTCGGTGTCGTGGGTGTGGCTGGCCGTGAGGGCCCAGGCCTGGTCGACGGTGCGGGGTGCCAGCACCGGGTCGGTGAAGTTGACCAGCCGTACGCGGGTGGCGGGGGTGCCCGGTTCGAGGCGCAGCAGGCGGGCGGTGGCGACCAGGAAGGCGGGCGAGGTGCCGGTGAAGGCGGGGGCCCGGACGTTGCCCTCGGTGGCTTCGGTGCCGGTGGGGTCGGTGCGGACCCAGGTGACGCCGTCGATGGCGGCTCCGCGGACCTGCCAGCTCGCGGCGTTCAGTTCGAGGCGGATGGGGCGGCCGAGTTCGTCGATGGCCAGGTCGACCGAGCCGCGGTGGCCGCCGTCGGGGTCGACGACCTGTGCGACGTAGCGCCAGCCGGAGGGTCCGGGGGCGCAGTGGAAGTGCTCCTCGCCGAGCGGGGTGTGGTCGTGGGGGTCGTGGAGCGAGTAGCGGCCGCGGGGCATGGGAGGGCTTCCTTGGGTACGGGGCAGGCCCCCGGCTGGGGAGCCGGGGGCCTGTCCTCTGGGTGCTGCGGATCCGGTCAGGGGATCAGTAGCGGTAGTGGTCCGGCTTGTAGGGGCCGTCGACCTCGACGCCGATGTACTCGGCCTGCTCGGGGCGGAGCGTGGTGAGCTTGACGCCGA
>NZ_JBIBBM010000031.1:0-1578 GCF_042900645.1 Streptomyces sp. NPDC012888
AAAACAAGGGCAAGGGGTGCCCATTCCCTACGGGTGCGCCCGTTAGCTGTCCGGGGCCGGGGGCGGCGGCCGAACCGCCCTCCGGGCGGAAGGCCCCACCTTCACCCACCCGGAAGGTGCATGAGGCGGGCCGTCCCAGGGGCACCCCGGATCGCTACGCGCTTCTGCCGTCTCGGTGTCCCCGTCCCGTCTGTGGCTGGACATAGACCGCCCGAGGGGGAGGGGGAGGGGGAGGGGGAGGCAGGGGCGGTCCGTCGGCTACGTCTCGGGGCGGTGGGGGCGGGATCCTGCGAGGAGTTCGGAGCGGATCAGCTCCAGGAGGCGGCCGAGCCAGTTGCGGCCGTGCGCGCCCCAGAAGGAGGAGCTGTCGACGTAGTTCAGCCGGGCGTCCTCGGTGGCGAGGAGCACTTCGGCGAGCTGTGGGTGCTGGGTGAACTTCGCGCGGAGGAGGTCGGCCATCAGGGAGAGAGGGACGGCGTCGGTGTTGAGCTGGAATGCCGTGGCGACGGACGGATAGGACTGGCCGTCCAGCGTTATGGGCGACGGGTGCTCGTTGCGGAGGACCAGGAGACCGGTGTCGGTGGGCCATTCACTGGAGGCCGACGGCTCGATGGTGATCGAGGTGTTGAAGTCCGTGGGAATGGGGGCGGGTTCCTGCCTGCGCAGGAAGTAGTCGAGGGCCTGTTGGTGCATGAAGGGCGTGACCACCGGGCCGTCGCCGTCGACGGCGTGTCCCACCTCGGTCGAGAGTATGCGGAGTGGTCTGTCCTGGAGTTCCATGTCGCCGAGGACGTGTGCACGCAGGTGTCGGGGGATCCGCAGGTAGGCCTGACGGAGTGAGATGCGGTGGGGCTCGCTGGGGTCTTCCCGGTAGCGGTCGATCGCTTCCCAGCAACGGTCGACCGTCGTGGGACGGCCGTTGAGGGCCTCGATCTGGTCCACGACTTCGAGGACGAAGCTCTCGTGGGTGAGCGGTTCGCTCCTTCGGGAGCTCCATTTCGACGTCTCGGGCACGACTCGCCGTGCCGAGGGGTCGGTCGGGGAGATGCGGCCGGCGGCCAACTGGCGGGTGAGACTGGAGATGTCCGTGACCCTCTCGCACCGGATGGTCCCGTCGGCGAAGACGAGAAGATCCTCCACGTGGTAGCCGCCGCTCCAACTGCGGCACCAGACGTGGCGCCACACCCCGTCGACCATCTCGCCGTCGACCACCCGATACGTCGGTCCCCGCCAAGTCATGCGAGCACGTTAACCGTGCACGCCGAACCGCCCACCGTTTCCTGCCAAGACGGCCTGCAGGACGCGTTGCGCCGTGCCCCAGACGGCCCGTCGGCCGCGGGACGGCAGGAGCGCGTGGCGATCGTGTGCGGTCTATGTCCGGCCACAGATGGGACGGGGACACTGAGATCGCAGGAGCGCGTAGAGGTGTGGGGTGCCCCTGGGACGGGTCGTCTCATGCACCTTCCGGGTGGGTGAAGGTGGGGCTTCCCGCCCGGAGGGCGGGTTGGGCCGCCGCCCCCGGCTCCGCCGGGCAGCCGGGCGGACCCGTAGGGATCGGGCACCCTTTGCCCTTGTTTC
>NZ_JBIBBM010000032.1:0-1279 GCF_042900645.1 Streptomyces sp. NPDC012888
CAACCCAAAACAAGGGCAAGGGGTCACCCTGTCCTTCGGGTGCGCCCGTTTGCGGTCCGGGGCCGGGGGCGGCGGCAGCCGCCCTCCGGGCGGGAAGCCCGACCTTCACCCACCCGGAAGGTGCATCAGACGGGCCGCCGGGCGGCCACCCCACACCACTACGCGCTCCGGCCGTCTCAGTGTCCCCGTCTGATCGGTGGCTGGACACGGACCCGGTGGTGTAGGAGACGGTGAGACTCAGTGCGTCGGGCGCTGCGGGGCACTCGCGATCCCTGAGCTGCGGCCGCTGAGCGCGGTATCCAGGGTCTCCTGCGCCACGCGCATCGCTTCGGCGTACTTCGGTTCGCCCATGCGCTCCCAGGCCTGGTCCGGTGTGACGTCCTCGACCCTGCTCATCACCCACCAGATGTTGCCGAACGGATCCCGTACCCGGCCGCCGCGGTCCCCCCACGCGCTGTCGGAGGCCTCGGTGATCACCTGCGCCCCGTGCTTGACGGCGGCCGCCATTGCGGCGTCCGCGTCCGGGACGTAGACCCGCAGCAGCGAGGGCATCACCGGCCAGTCGGGCCGTCGGTCGAAGGCCAGTACGACCGTGTCGCCGATGCGGATCTCGCCGTGGCCGATGGTGCCGTCCTCGACCGGCACCCGGGCGAGTTCCTCGCCGTCGAACGCGGCGCTGATGAAGTCGAGCAGAGCGCCCGTGTCGTCGGTGACCACCCACGGTGCAACGCTGGTGTAGCCCTCGGGTGCAGTGTGGCTCATCGGTCCCGTCCCCTCCTGTCGTCCTTCGCGATGCGACGACCCTAAGACCCAATTAGGACAGCGACGGACCTAGATCGAGCCCAGTACGGTTCAATCACCCGCTGGGTGGCGGCCGATCGTTGGCGGCCCATGTCCGGCCACCGGCGAGAGGGGGACGCCTTCCAGTAGGAGCGCGTAGCGATCGTTGGCGGCCTATGTCCGGCCACCGATCAGAGGGGGACGCCTGCGGGTAAGAGCGCGTAGCGATCGTTGGCGGCCTATGTCCGGCCACCGATCAGAGGGGGACGCCTGCGGGTAAGAGCGCGTAGCGATCGTCGGCGGCCTATGTCCGGCCACCGATCAGAGGGGGACGCCTGCGGGTAGGAGCGCGTAGCGATCGTTGGCGGCCTATGTTCGGCCACCTGCGGGCCGGATACGCCTTTCGGCAGGAGCGCGTAGCGATCTGAGGCGCGTGGGGCGGGCCGGATGATCCGAGATCTGATCCGCTCGGGCTCGGCTCCCGCCCGGAGGGCGGCTG